>JANOKZ010000274.1:0-1989 GCA_031419515.1 Hyphomicrobium sp. | reverse complement strand
CAAATCATCGGCATCGGCGCGATGGTGGCGGGCGGCGTTTCTGGCGGCGACGGCGGACGCGATGCCATGGCGGGCGGACAGGCCGTTCTACAAGGCGGCAACGAAGTGATCATGCGCGGCTTGTTGTCTGAGAGACGCTCGCAGGAAAGCGCCGCCGATCAAGCAGGCCTTCAATATCTCAACGCAACCAAGCAATCCGGCCAGGGCATGCTCGCGACGTTCGAGCGTTTCCAGCAGCAGGAATATGTCTCCGACCAGTTCAAGGATCCGTTCGTGCGCAGCCACCCCGTGGCCACCGACCGATTGGCGCGACTACGCGATCTCGTCAACACGAGCCCCTTTATCAAGGCAACAGATTCGCCTGACCTGCAACTGCGCCACGATCTGATGCGCGCGAAGTTGTCGGGATATCTTGAGCGCCCAGGCATTGTCTTCAATCGCTATCCGGCGACGGATAAGTCTCTCCCCGCCCGCTACGCACGCGCGATTGCCCGTTTTTTCCAAGGCGGTACGGGCGCATTGGAAGCAGCGTCCGCCGAAGTCGATGCACTCATCAAAGATCAGCCAAACAACGGCTACTTCTGGGAGGTCAAAGGCGATTTGCAGATGCGCTCAGGCAAGATGAAAGACGCCATCCCACATATGCGTCAGGCCTTAAAGCTCGCACCCGACAGTCCTCTGATCCGGGTGCAGCTGGCCATTGCGCTTCAACAGGACAACAATCCGGCAGCAATCACAGAATCGGTTGAATTGCTGCGCAAGTCCTTGATCGAAGACCAGAACTCGCAAGCCTACCGCATGCTGGGCAGCGCCTATTACAAACAAGGCAAGGGCCCAGAAGCCGACGCCATGACGGCGCAGGCTTATTTCCTTGAAGGGAACCTCAAGCAATCCCAGATCTTTGCCAAACGGGCGCAATTGAAGTTGCGCCAAGGTTCGCCTGAATGGATAAAGAACGACGACATCATCAATTACCGGCCAGAACAACTTGAGCCCCAATAAGCCGCGAGTAAGCCCCCACACTAAGACACGAAAGAGATCGCTTATGACATCGTATTTGCCTCGCACGTTTGCAGAAGCCCGGACAGCGGCAGCGCACCTCGCGGCCTCGTGTGCGTTCCTCGCAGCCGGCTTCGCAGTTATACCACCACCATTTGTGTCGCCAGCGTACGCTGCGGATGCCGCCTTCAGCGACGAGCAGAAGAAGGCCATCGGCGAGATCGTCAAAGATTATCTCACGAAGAACCCTGAGATCATCGTCGAAGTGCAACAGGCGCTCGAAGCCAAGATGGAACAGGAGCAGGCCGAGAAACTCAAGTCCTTCATGGCCGAGAATGCCAAGGACATCTATCGCAATCCCGATAGCCCAGTTGCTGGCGATCCGAACGGCGACATCACCGTGGTGGAGTTCTTCGATTACAACTGCGGTTACTGCAAACGCGGCATGACGGAAGTTCAAAAACTAATCGTGGGCGATAAGCGCGTGCGCGTTGTCTTCAAGGAACTGCCTATCCTGTCGAAAGGCTCAGAAGAGACCGCCAAAGCAGCCCTCGCCGCCAAGCGTCAGGGGAAGTACTGGGAGTTCCATCAGGCCATGCTGTCGTCCAAGGGCCAGGCCAATGAAGCCTCGTCACTCAAAGCCGCAGAATCGCTTGGCCTCGACATGGCTAAACTAAAGACGGATATGGCCGGCGACTCCGTGAAAACCGAACTCGAAGGCATGAAAGCTCTCGCCAATAAGATGGGGATCAACGGCACGCCCCACTTCCTGGTCGGCGACAAGTCGATTCCCGGAGCGCCAGAAGATTTGCACGAACAGCTGAATACGCTCATTGCCGGCTTTCGCAAGTCTGGCTGCACCACCTGCTGACCGCTTAACGCGTTTCAGTGTTTATTGTTATTTTACAGTTATTTGACTTGTGGATCGGCCATCGACGAACCCGTCGATGGCCGCCCTTTCGCATGTGCGGGAAAGCTGATAGACCGCTT
>JANOKZ010000273.1:0-11010 GCA_031419515.1 Hyphomicrobium sp. | reverse complement strand
CTTACGGACGTCCTGGGATCGGCCGGCGTGACCCGCAATCTGTAAAGCGCGACGATCGAGAGAAGCGCGGCGGCGATCACGATGACGAGCGACAGCATTTCAGCCGTGCTGATCTGGCCGATCGCATGATTGGCCGCGACTTGCTTCACGATGGCTGGAAATGCCCCGACTTCTCCAGCCAAGAGCATGACCCAAAATCCGCTGCCGATGCCATGCCGCGTGATGATTTCGGCGAGCCAATAGGTGAGCGCTACGCCCGCAACAAGCGTGATCATATAGCTCAAGCGAAACAGGGTGCCTGGCTCTTCGATGATCGCCATGCCGCCGGGCAACTGAACGGCTTCGAGCGCCACAGTCATGCCGTAAGCCTGGAACGCGGCGAGGAATAGTCCTAATATCAGTACGGCCCGATTAAATTTATGAGTGCGGCTCGGATTGTCTTCGAGTCCGTACAATGGCGGGGCGGCCAGCTTCAAAAATTCGGCTGCGATGAGCGCCGACAGTATGGGGCTGAGACCCAGGGCCACAATCGACACGTGCGATACAGCAATGGTGGCTCTGTCATCGGTTACTGTTGCCAAGTGGGCAATCGCTTCGGGTGAAAGTCCTGGTGCTGGCACATAGGCGAGCAGCGACGAAATCGTCAGCACCACCGCCGTCACAGCGACGCGCTGAAGCGTGTCTGGCTTGAAAGCGATCCGCGAGGATGTCTCATCGGCCGCCGCTGCTTGGATCGTGGCGTCGGGCTCGCTGACCATTGAAGTGATCCTTATTGACCGCCATCGAAGGGCTTTCGAAAAGCCGGTCTGGCGATGAGCCTAGCGCGGAGCCGGGGGGATGTCAGCAGCCAAGGGATACGATGTTAGAAGTAAGCGCAATCCTCGCCCCACAAACGTCATCCCGGCCACGACCCCGCGCGACGGCGCGGGATCGTGTCTCGGGCCGGGACCCACGACAAGGTTCAGCAAGGGTGATGTTGGCGGGGTTGCAAAATGGAGCCGCGCTTCGATTACTGCTTACCCGGACGCCTGTCGTGGGTCCCGGCCTGGTCCCAGAAATGCGCGGCCGCGCATTTCTGGCGCCGGGGTGACGGTGCTAGGAGGTCTTGACCGCGCCCGATGCCGGAGTGCTATGTCTGATACATGCTCAGGGCCCACGATGTATGTCGTCTAGCCGTTCTGGTACTTGTCTTGCTGGCTCCCTGCGCCGCGCGCGCGTTCGACTGTGCCGATAGAAAATGCAATCAAATCCGGTCATGCGAAGAGGCACACCATAAACTGAACGTCTGCGGGCATGGTGAGCGCGATGGCGACAATGACGGCATACCATGCGAAATGCTGTGTGGTGATAATCTCGAATCGTACTTGAAGCGCGTTGGTGCGTCGACTGGCAAAGCACCTCCAGCAACAAAGAAGCCTCCTGCGGCCAGGGCAGCAGCCGGAGGCGATCCAAGCTTAAATCTCACGGGCGCAGACGGCGCGATTGCCGATGAAGACACGACTTCATCCGATGAATTCAAATGCGCGGGCAAGCGCACGTGCAAGCAGATGGAAAGCTGCGACGAGGCAAAGTTCTACTTGTCGAAGTGCGGTGTGAAATCGTTAGACGGCGACCGCGACGGCCTGCCGTGCAATGCTTTGTGCCGGAACAGGTAGGGGAAGAATAGATATAATGGAATTGGCGGGCACACGTAACTCTAGGCCAGTTAGTAACGAAAACGGAGACCTGCCATGCGTGCGAGTTTCGACAGCAATGTTTGGGAAGAACTTTTTCACCCATCATGGAGAGAACGTCAGCAGTCGCAAGCATTTGAAGTAATCCGAGATCGCCTTGAAAGGCAGGTGATAACAGGCTGCTTTTGTGAGGCGGCGTTTCGTATCGAAGCGATCCAAAAAATTTGGCGAGCCAAATATCTTGCTCGCTGCCAACCGACGTTTCAAGCGCAACGCGCGGCATTAAATGGCGAAGGTAGTGTGGCCATGTTTTCCATCGGCCCCAACGACTGTTTACATCCTGGCCTCGCAACGCAACAGCGGCCAAAGGTCGAACAGGCAATTGCGCATGGGTTCAAGCTACTGCGCGGTCAAAATTGGATTTTCCTGCCGCAACCTAAATTCGGCAATTTGCCTACTCAATACGTTGTAGAAACGAAGGAGCAGGCGTCGGCGCGAGAGATAGTGCAGGCCGAAGTTTTTCATGCAATTCAACAACGCGGCGTTGGTATGTCCAAACTTCACGAGTTGCGCGAGCGAATAGACCGGCGATTGGGGCGCGAGCATTGGGGTTGGTCAGCTTTTGAACATGTTGCGGACGAACCAGAGACTAAAGAGGTATCGCTCGCGTGTTCGGAGTGGGCTGACGCTGAGTTAGTCTCAGCCCATCTTGCCTATGGAAACGAACTCCTGTGCACCAATGATCGCGCCCATGCTGCCAAGAACTCGATTTTCGACAGGCACAATCGGGAGTGGCTGCAACAAGAATATGGAGTACGGATTGTTGATGTGAACGAACTTGTCAAAATGCTAAGTTAGCCACACGCGAGTTCGTTGCACCCAACTTGTTGGGTTACGGCGCGAGTGCAGTGCGCGCCTAACCCAACCTACAAGTTCACCTACCCAAATACCCGCTTGAAAATCGTCTCCACATACTTGGTGTGATAGCCAAGTTCGAACATCGTTTCGAGGTCGCGTCCGGCGCCTCCAGACAATCGAATTGACGCATGTAACGTAACATGCTACAAACGCGCCATGATCGAGAGCTTCCGGCATAAAGGTCTGAAGCGCCTCGTGGAAGATGACGACCCGAAACTGCTGCCGCCGGATATGGTGGAGCGCATCCGGGATATTCTGACCCTACTCTCGGCCGCAGATAAGCTTGAGGACTTAGATCGTCCGAGTTTGAGGCTGCATGCATTGAAGGGTAAACTCAAAGGCAACTGGGCGGTAACGGTCAGGGCAAACTGGCGCATTGTTTTCCGCTTCGAGGAGGGAAACGCTCATGAAGTCGATTTCCTCGATTATCACTGAAACGAGGGTCTTATGCCGCCGATGAAATCACCCGCCCATCCTGGCCGCCTGTTGAAGGACGACATTGAGGCCTTGGGGTTGACGGTTGCGGAAGCAGCCGAGAGCCTCGGCGTCACGCGCCAGCAGCTCTATCGGGTTTTAAATGGCACTTCGGCCGTCAGCCCGGAGATGGCATTCCGGCTCGAAAAGGCGATCGGCTCAAGTGCCGATACCTGGCTTCGGATGCAGATAGCATTCGATTTGGCTGAAGTACGCAGACGGGCTGCGAAGATTTCTGTCAAAAAGCTGGTTTCGAAGGTCGCGTGAGGAGTCTGTGCTCGCCTCTACCCAAACACCCGCTTGAATATCGTCTCAACGTGCTTCGTGTGATAGCCGAGGTCGAACATTTTTTCGAGCTCGGTGGCGGGAACGAGCGCCACGACATCCTTGTCGGCTTTGAGCTCGGCCAAGAAATCGGCGCCGTGCTCCCAGGTCTTCATGGCGTTGCGCTGTACCATTGAATAGGAATCTTCGCGCGACGCGCCCGCCTGCGTCAAAGCCAACAGCACGCGCTGCGAATTATGCAAGCCGCCGAGCTTGTCCAGGTTCTTCTTCATATTGGCCGGATAGACGACGAGCTTTTCGATGACGCCCGCGAGGCGGTTCAAAGCGAAGTCCAGCGTCACCGTCGCGTCCGGCCCGATCATGCGTTCGACGGACGAGTGCGAAATATCGCGCTCATGCCACAGCGCCACGTTCTCCATGGCCGGCAACGCATAGGCGCGCACCATGCGGGCGAGGCCGGTGATGTTTTCCGTCAGCACGGGATTGCGCTTATGAGGCATTGCGCTGGAGCCCTTTTGTCCGGGTGAAAAGAACTCCTCGACCTCCAAGACTTCCGTGCGCTGCAAGTGGCGGATCTCGATCGCCAGGCGTTCCATGGATGAAGCGACAACGCCGAGCGTCGCGAAGTACATCGCGTGGCGGTCGCGCGGGATGATCTGGGTTGAAACCGGTTCCGGCACGAGACCGAGTTTCGCGGCGACGTACTCTTCAACTCTCGGGTCGATGTTGGCGAAGGTGCCAACGGCGCCCGAAATCGCACAGGTCGCAACTTCCTTGCGGGCGAGAACCATGCGCTCCTTGCAGCGCGCGAACTCGGCGTAGGCGTAGGCGAGCTTTAAACCAAAGGTCACCGGTTCGGCGTGGATGCCGTGACTGCGGCCGATGGTGATCGTGTTCTTGTGCTCGAAGGCGCGCGCCATCAACGCCGCGAGCACGCGGTCGATATCGGCGATGAGGAGATCAGCGGCGCGCACGAGCTGGATATTCAAACATGTGTCGAGCACGTCCGACGAGGTCATGCCCTGGTGCACGAAGCGCGCGTCCGGCCCGATGAACTCGGCCAAGTGTGTGAGGAAGGCGATGACGTCGTGTTTGGTCACGGCCTCGATGGCGTCGATCTTGGCGACGTCGAATTTGGCCCGCG
Organism: Hyphomicrobium sp.; assembly: GCA_031419515.1. Lineage (GTDB taxonomy): Bacteria > Pseudomonadota > Alphaproteobacteria > Rhizobiales > Hyphomicrobiaceae > Hyphomicrobium_B. The sequence continues at coordinate 6,516 of JANOKZ010000273.1, read as the reverse complement.
ACCCGTTGTCCCAGATGGTCTTCGCCGCCTCTTTCGGAATCATGCCGATCTCTGCCATGGCCGCCGCCGCATGGGCTTCGATCTCGAACCAAATGCGGAAACGGGTTTCAGGATCCCAGATGCGGGTCATCTCGGGGCGGGAGTAACGGGGGATCATCGATCACATCCTTGTGCGGTTTGTGATGGGGGTAGCAGACGCGAAAGCCCGGTTCAATCAAGGCGCTGCCGCAGGTGCGTAACAGGAGTTGGAAAACCTGTTTCGGCAGTGCAACAATTTGTGAAGAATTGAACGGTGGATTGCCTCATCCGCGCCAGCCTCAGGCCAAGATAGGCTGGTTAACGGTTCGGTTCGTTGCGGAGGGCGTGAAGATTCTCAAAGTTCCTCAAAGTTCCTGGGGTCTCGTTCAGAAAGTGTTCAGGACCGGTGGGTCACACTCGCCACAGCGTAAATCATTCGTTGAAGTCGCAGGTGCATTATTCGCGATTCGGTGGCTATTGTAGGTTAGCCAATTCGAGGGACCCAACTCGCAGAGCCATGCGGGTTCTTTGAAGAGCGGAAATGCATCAAGTTCCAAATCGCAAGTGTTTGCGGGGAGAGACTGAGGACATGCAAGAACAGATGGGCAGCGGCGAAATCGCTGAAATCGTTCAACAGATGGAACAATCGGAAGACGATCCGCGCCGTTGCTACGCTATCGTGCAGCAGCGCATCCGCGAGTACCGTCAATCGGGTCATTCCGTTCCAGACGATCTGGTCAGAATTGAAAAGACACTGATGACGGAATGCATGGCGGCCTCGCAGGGTCGCTAAGTTGGGTCGCCAAGTTTAGTGCGCTAAGTTTGGTGCGCTAAGTTTACTGCTCCAAGTATCGGGCGCCAAGTATCGGGCGTATCGGTTTTGATTGTGAGTGTCAGCGCGCGTTTGTGCTGACCGGGTTCCCGGCTGGCGTCTCCATTGCGACCGCCAGTGCAACCCACGCCGCTCCATCCCACTCTACAACATCATAAGCTGGCACGTTGGCGTCACCCGCTTCATTGAAGCCGATGAGCCCGGCCACGGTTTGATGCCAACCCGATGCCAGGGCTTCCAAGAGTTTCTTATTCGGGACTGATGCCGTCGCGTGCTTCATGGCACTCGCGGTCGTTTCGACGGCTGCGTAGGCAAGTGTTGCGTCGCCGCTCGGCGCCGGTCCCGTGATCTCAATTGATTTGGGCACGTGAGGCAAGAGTGCCATCACGCCCTTCGCGCTTGCGCCGAACGATTGGGTGAATTCTGAGGTTGCAACAGTGTCCGAGCCAATAAACTTGGTGTCCGAGCCAGCATTGCGCAGCGCCTGAATGATGAAGCCGGCTTCCAGCGGAAATCCCGCGTAGAACACGGCGCGGGCGCCTTTGATTTTGGCGATGAGGCGCGTGTACTCTTTGTCGCCGCCGACGATTGTCGCGCTGATTGTGTCGGCTTTGGCGGACTTCAGCGTTTCAAGCGCCTGCTCGGCAATCGTCCGGGCGTACAGCGTGCGGTCATGCACGACGGCGACTGTGCGCCCTTTGAAAGCTTGCAGGAGATATTGCGCCGCCGCCTCGCCCTGTTTTCCCTCGCGGCCACCGAGGCGGAATATGGAAGGACCCGCGCGCTTGGCAGTCAGGCCCGGATGGCGCGTTGCCGTTGCGATAAAGACGGTATCGGACTTGCCATAAATCTCTGCGCCCGCAATGGCAGCGTTGGTGCACGGATGACCGAGGACGAGGGCAACGCGTTTCGCGACGAGCGCGCGCGCGACGCCGGCGGCTTTGGCATCGTCGCAGCCGTCGTCGAGGGTCTCGATGACGAAATCGGTGCCGGCATATGCGTTCAGTCTTTCGGCAGCGCGGCGGGCACCAGCTTCGATTTGGTGAGTGCGTTCAGCGTGGGGGCCAGTTTTGGGCCCGGCGATGGCGATGAGCGTTTCGGCGGCGGCGGGTGATAGGCTCACGGGTGCCGTCAGCACGACGGCTCCGGTGAGCACTGCTGACAAGCCGTGCCGAAGTCGAAGTTGAGGGAGGCGGGGTTTCGATTGCATGCGTTGGTGTACGAATTCCCGTTGCTGCAGCGCTCAACTTTTATGCACGGACAGGCGCGCGCCGTCTGCCAGACCGTATCCGATGTAGTGAAGGGGATGGCGCGTGTCCAACTTGTGGCGCTCGGGAGCTAAAACCCCGCTGGCAACGCGAACAGCCTTGCTCAACGTGAGGCCCACGTCCTAGGGTGGGCCAAAGCCGTTTTGGCTTTGAACAGGGCATGAATGCGCTACAAAATCTGGCATTCGCGCGATTCGCACGCGGCGGCGGCAATATCGGGAGGCACGACATGAATGCTCTGTTTCGGAAAAAGCCGCTGACTGACATCGACGGCGAAGGGCATGGCCTCAAACGCTGTCTGAGTGCAATCGACCTTACGTTACTCGGAATTGGCGCCATCATCGGCACCGGTATTTTCGTTTTGACGGGGCATGCGGCCGCAACGCAAGCAGGCCCTGCCGTTGTGCTCTCGTTCGTCGTGGCGGGATTGGCCTGCGCTTTCGCGGCTCTCGCGTACGCCGAACTCGCATCCATGGTCGGCGGGTGCGGAAGTGCCTACGGCTATTCCTATGCAGCGTTCGGCGAAATGATCGCCTGGATGATCGGCTGGGACTTGATCCTCGAATACGGTGTTTCGGTCGCGGCCGTCGCCAACGGCTGGTCGGGTTATTTCAATAACGCACTGACGGCTATCGGCCTTGGGTTGCCCGAGTATTTGACCAAAGGGCCAGCGGTAGGTGGCGTCGTCAATCTACCAGCAGTGCTTATCATCCTCGCGCTCATGGTCATGCTGATTGCTGGCGTCAAGCAAAGCGCAAAACTCAACGCGGCCATGGTGGCAATCAAACTTTTGACGATCGCCGTATTCGTGGCCGTTGCAGTGTTCAATGTGCATCCCGAAAACTGGACGCCTTTCATGCCGTTTGGCTGGTTCGACACAACGGCGGATGGAAAGACAATCGGCGTCCTCGCCGGAGCAAGCCTTGTGTTTTTTGCCTACGTCGGCTTCGATGCCGTCTCGACCGCCGTCGAGGAAGCACACGATCCGCAAAACGACGTGCCGAAGGGCATCATCTGGTCTCTCGGTTTTTGCACGATCATCTACATTGTGGTGTCGGGACTGCTCACCGGCATCGTCCCGTATACGACATTGAACGTCTCGTCTCCCGTGGCGCATGCACTTCTCCAGCTTGGCTACAACTGGGCGTCTGCACTTGTGGCGACAGGTGTGATCTTCGGACTGACCACGGTGATGCTGGTGCTTTATTATGGACTGACGCGTATCATCGTTGCGATTTCGCGCGATGGCTTGTTGCCGCCGTTCTTGTCGACCGTGAACCCGACCACGCATACGCCTGTGACGACAACGGTCATAACGGGAGTCGTGATGGCTCTGGCGGCGGGCTTCGTGCCGCTTGGCGCGCTTGCCGAACTCGTCAACATCGGCACACTCGCGGCTTTCGTGCTGGTTTCGGCTGGCGTTATCGTTTTGCGAAAATCGCATCCAGAATACCCGCGCCCCTATAAGATGCCGTTTGGAATCGTGTTGCCGGTTCTAGGCGTGCTCTCATGCGGCGCGCTCATCGCCTTTTTGCCGCTGATGACGCATCTGCGCTTTATACTGTGGCTTGCGGCGGGGATGCTGATCTACTTCGCTTACTCGGCGCGCAACAGCAAACTCGCGGCGCAGGCGGCGTGACGAAAGCGCTGTAAGCGCAAACATCAGAGCACGTTGTGCGTGCCGTCGCAGAAGGGCTCGTCGTCGGTTGCCTTGCAGCCGCAGATGTTGAACGTGCCCGTGCGGTCGGCCGTGAATTTCAACGGCTGAAATGATGTCGCCATATGCGAGCCATCGCAGAACGGCTGTTTCGCCGAGCGGCCGCAGCGGCAATACCAATAATCTTTGCCCTCTGTCAGTTCGACTTGATAGGGGCCCGTTTGTGCGACAACCGCTTCGTCGGACATTTGATTTCGTCTCCCATCGCGCCGCGCTTGCTTGGTGCACGGCTTCTCTGAACCGATTTTTGCAACGGGTAGCCGTTTTGACGGCTAGCGGCAAGGGGCAAAGGGCGGGAGCGTTCCCGCGTTTCAATTGGCACTTTACGGGTTGATCTGCGAAGTGTCATCGTACCATATCGGCTGCAGTTCATCGCGTGATGGGATCGGGGATAGGATCGTGACGGGTATAGGGGAGGCGGCAGCTATGGCTATGCGGCGCCCACGCTGCAAAAAACAACGCCCGTCCGCAGGTTCGCGCTGATGCCGGAATCTCAGCTGCCATCCGGACACGGGCAAGCCTATCGCCCCGACATCGACGGGCTGAGAGCCATCGCCGTTCTCGCAGTTCTGTTGTACCACGTTGGCGGTTTCGGATTGACGGGTGGATTTGGCGGCGTCGACGTATTCTTTGTCATCTCCGGCTATCTGATCACGACAATTATTCAGCGCGAGATTGGGGCGGGCACCTTCTCGTTACTCGATTTCTACGAGCGCCGCATCCGCCGCATCTTTCCAGCTCTTGTGGCGGTTACAGTGGCGGCAACTGTCGGTTCAGCCATGCTTTTTCTGCCTGAAGACTTCAAAGAGTATGGCAAGAGCCTGCTCAATCTCATGGCGGTTTCGTCGAACTACTATTTTCTGCGCAAGACGGGCTACTTCGATGCGGCCGCTGGCGAGAAGCCCTTGCTGCATACCTGGTCGCTGGCGGTCGAAGAGCAATTCTACATCGTCTTCCCTTTGCTGCTCCTGGTGTTGTCCCGCTTCGGCAGGCGGACAGTCATTCTTGGGCTCGTCGTCTTGGCAGCAGGGTCATTCATGGCAAGTATCGCCGCGCTCGATCGCGCACCGGCGCGCGCTTTTTTTGCGACGCCTGGGCGCGTGTGGGAGTTGTTGGTTGGCGTCCTGACAGCCTTGATGGGGCCTGCAATGATCACCAGCCGCGTTCAACGCGAAGCCGTCGCAGCAGTGGGCTTAGCGTTGATCGCCTACGGCTATTTTTTCTATTCCGACGCGACGCCGTTTCCGGGACCTGCAGCGCTCGTCTTTTGTCTCGGCGCGGCGCTCGTGATTTATGCCGGCACCAACGGCGGTGAAACAGTGACCGGTCGCGTGCTGTCGTCACCTCTATTTGCCGGCATCGGTTTGATCTCCTACTCGGTTTATCTTTGGCATTGGCCGCTGATCGTGTTTGTCCGCTACCGCTTTCCAGAATTGTTTTCGGGTGAAGGGGCGGCGATCATTGGGCTTAGGTTCACTCTGGTGACTGCCAGCCTTGTGCTCGGTTTTCTGTCGTGGCGCTTTATCGAGAGGCCGTTCCGGGCGCGGGCTGGCACGAGCGCACAGCGCTACGCGTACGCTTGGTTTCTGGGACTGACGGCGGCGCTCATCGTCATCTCTCTCCCGATCGTCAAAAGAAAGGGCCTCCCAGAGCGCTGGCCGCGCGAGGTTGGCGAGATGCTGAAGGAGAGCGAACGCCCAGAAGGCGTTTGCAAGCCCATAGCAACGGCCGGACCTTGGCCCAAGGAGGCGTGCCGCATTGGTCCCGAGTCCGCAGCGGCCGGCACGCTCCTTTGGGGCGATAGCCATGCCCAGATGCTGATGGACGGCTTTGAGACGGCGCGCCGTCAATCGAACCAGACTGTGATCGTCGCCGCGCTCATTGCCTGTCCGCCTCTTGCCGGTGTGACGCTAACAGGCCGGGCCAGGGAGGAACAGTGCCGTGCATTGGGGGACAATGTCTTGACTGCGCTTGCGGAAAGCGGCGTGCGCACAGTCGTGATGGCCGAGCGGTGGGCGTACTATGCGGAGGGCGTCGGTGACGACATGGGCGGTGGCCGGCCTATGCAACTTAGCCCTGACGGGATCGCCAACAACCCGGCAGTGTTCACAGCTTTGTTTGAGGACACCGTGCGGCGCGTGCTCGCGCTGGGCCGCGAGGTCGTCATCATCGGCCCCATCCCCGAGCACCGCTTTCATGTCTCGTCTGCGATGGCGCGCAATCTTGTGTGGCAACAGGCTCCGCCGCCAGAGCTGCCGCGCGCGGTATTTGATGAACGTCAGCGCCATGTGCGGCCGCTTCTTGAACGCTTGGACGCGTTGCCGGGTGTGCGTGTCCTTTATCCGGATCGCATTTTTTGCGGCGGCGCGACGTGCCGGTACGCACAAGAAAAATGGCCTCTATATGTAGACCCCAATCATTTGACGCTCGCTGGGATTAAACAGATGGCCCCGCTGATCAATGAAATCTTCGCGCTTAAACCGGGCGAGTGACAGTGGCCCGCCTCAGCCTTCCAAGACTTTGCGCGCGGCGGCGTCCGGCGTCATGGTGCCGGAAAGAACCGCGTCGGCGAGGGGATCGAGGCCGGCCTTGCCGCCAGCTTTTATGCGTTGTGCAACGAGATCGGCGGCGGCACGGGCAATGAGATAACGCGCGCGGCGGCGGCGGCGGGATACAGCGGG
>JANOKZ010000272.1:0-13063 GCA_031419515.1 Hyphomicrobium sp. | reverse complement strand
CACTCGGATAACGGCCGCTGCGCTCATAGTGCGCCCTGGTTTTCGACGTCCACATTGAAGCCCCCGCGAATCACTTCGTCTGGGGCTACAGAATCACAAGTGATTCCGATGATTCAAGAAACTTCCGGACAGGCTCTAAGGGCGTAAGTTCGAAGCCATTGATCGAAGCAAGGGTTATGCGCTCATGTTGAAGAAAGCGGATCACGCGGAAAAGCGTCAGTTTGGGCGCCGCGAGACACATTTGCGCGGCTGGGTACGCGTCGCCGGCCGTCCGCCCATGTCGTGCATCGTGCGCGATCTTTCTCAAGGCGGCGCGCTGCTGGAATTCATGGACGACACCTGGTTGCCGTTCAGCTTTCGCCTGACGACCGAGTGCAAACAGGTCGACCGCTATTGCGAGCCCCGCCACAAGAACGGCACCCGCATCGGCGTGCAGTTCGTCGAGGCGCCCGATCACACTGTTGTTTCCGGTTCAACTGCGGCCAGCGCTGAAGTCTCCGGCTGGATGGGTAGGGAACACCGCTCGCCGCGCCGCTAAGGTTTACGCCTGCGCTTTGTACTTCTGCTTGCTCATCGGCAGCACGGTGGTGCGCATGCCGGTGCCGGAAAACAGCGCATTGGCTACTGCGGGCAAGATTACCGGCGTGCCCGGCTCTCCAACGCCTGTCGGTGCTGCGGCGGATGGCACGATATGTACCTCGATCTTCGGCATCTCGGATATCCGCAAAACCTCGTAGCCATCGAAGTTTGATTGTTCGACGGCGCCACCTTTGAGCGTAATTGCGCCCTTCAAACCCGCGCCAAGTCCATAACCGATACCGCCTTCCATTTGTGCGGCAACGACATCCGGGTTGACGGCCACGCCGCAATCAATGACGCACACAACGCGTGTCACCTTGAACGTGCCGTCGTCCTTCATCTCGACCTCGGCAACTTGGGCGACGTAGGACGCAAAGCTCTCGTGCACCGCGACGCCGCGGAATGTATTGGGGGGAAGCGCTGTGCCCCACCCAGATTTTTCCGCCGCGAGTTTCAAGACGGCCGCATGGCGCGGCTTGTCCTTCAGCATGGCGAGACGGAATTCAACCGGGTCTTTGCCCGCTTCTTTGGCGAGGATGTCGATCATGTGCTCCGTCGCGTGCGCGGTGTGCGTCGAGCCGACCGAACGCCACCACAGTACCGGCACGCCAGCTTTTATGGTATGAAGTTCGACGCTCACGTTCGCGATAGCGTATGGGAGGTTTGTGGCGCCTTCGACTGATGTGCCGTCGATGCCGTCTTTCACGGTCATCGATTCAAAGGCCGTACCGGCCATGATCGATTGTCCTGCGATGCGATGTTGCCAAGCAACGACGTTGCCGTCGTTATCGAGCGCCGCCGTGAGGCGATGGACGTACATCGGCCGGTACCAGCCGCCTTTAATGTCGTCGTCGCGGGTCCACATGACTTTGATCGGCACCGGCTTGCCGAAGGCTTTGGCGATTTCGCAGGCCTCAACGACATAGTGCGCGTCAGGCACCGCGCGACGTCCGAACGATCCGCCGGCCCAAACGGTGTGCAGTTGCACGGCCTCAGGTTTTAGTCCCAGAACGCGGCAGGCGGCTCCATGATCCACAGTCTGTAATTGCGATCCCGTCCAGATCTCAGCACTCGAACCATTGTACCGCACGACGCAGTTAATGGGTTCCATCGGCGCGTGTGCGAGGTATGGAAATTCGAAATTGGCTTCGATGATTTTAGCAGCCGATTTAAAGGCAGTCTCGGCGTCGCCGTCTTTGCGCGCGATCGCACCCGGCTTGTCGAGCAGCTGGTTGTATTCAGCAACCATTGAACCCGTGTCGCGCTTTTCTGCCTTGCTGTCGTCCCACAGTATCTTTAGCGCGTCGCGACCCTTCATGGCCGCCCATGTATTGCTCGCGAGTACAGCGACGCCCTGCGCCACTTGCAAAACTTTAACGACGCCCTTGATCTTTTCAGTCTCGCTGGCATTGAACGATTTGACCACTGCGCCAAACTGCGGCGGGCGCGCAATAACCGCGATGAGCATACCCTCAAACTGATGATCGATTGTAAATTTAGCAGCGCCCGTCGATTTGTCTTTGCTATCGACGCGCGCAAATTTTTTGCCGATGTAGATGAAGTCTTTGGGGTCCTTTAACGCCACCTTGCCGGGCACGCTTTCAGCGGCGGCTAAGGCTGCCAGTTCGCCAAAAGTAGCGCTCTTGCCGGATGGGTGCGTGACGACACCAGCCCGAACCGTCAACTTGCCCGAAGCATCACCCCAGAGTCTTTCAGCTGCAGCAACAAGCATCGCCTTCGCCGTCGCTCCCGCTTGGCGGTACTGCTCATAGGAATTGGAGAGCCCCGTGGAGCCGCCGACGCCCTGAACGCCAAAGGCAGAATTTTTGTATTTAACGGCATCAGATGGCGCGAACTCAGTTTTGATTTGCGCCCAATCCGCATCAAGCTCCTCGGCAACCAGTGTCGCCAATCCGGTGGCGGCGCCTTGGCCCTTATCGAGATGTTTGATGATGACGGTGACGGTGTTGTCGGGTGCAACGATCAAGAATGGATTGGGCTGGAAGCTGGCGTTAGCGATAGCGGCGTTCTCTGCAACCGCAGCCCCACCAAGACCGCGCACGGGTGCCGCTAGTCCGAGGACAAGTCCGGCGCTGGCTCCGCTTGACAGTTTCAAGAACGACCGGCGCGATGTTTGCGCCGGTGGCAAAGCAAACAAGTTTGTTAAATTGGAATTGCGCATGTTGTCCTCCGGGGACGAAAAAAGCATGATCAAGGATTGGCACCGGCAGCAGGGCAGGGTGCACCCGCCGCCGCCCAGGCTTTCATTTGTGTGACGAATTCGGGGTGCGGTGTCGAAACCGGCGCGCGGTCGCCGCCAGGGTCCCAGCCCCACAACACCAGTTTGTCTTTGTCCATGTGCTCGACGAGGGCGGCGATGTCCTTGCCGCCGTTCTTACTTCTATCGACCAAGGCGGCGCACAGCTCGGCGTCGTTCAGCCCCTGCCATCCCATCGACAGCGGGGCCAGATGCCAGTTTGGCGCGCCAGGAACGCCAGACTGCACATTGTTTTCGTCGCGGTGGCAGGCGGCGCAACGGGCGTTGACGAAACCCATATCGTCTGGTCCGCGCACGATATTCTGGAGATGCTTGTGGCGGTCTTCTCCCTGTCGCGGACGATCGTCGCGGGGATGGCAATTCATGCATCGGGGATGACGCAATACAGCCGCCACCGGCGCAAACAGATCAGCAGGCTCGGCGTTCGCGGTTGCGACGATAACCGGCCCGGACGCTGGGGTCTATTGACGGGCGGCGAAAGTAGCGGCCAAAGCAAAGGCGGCGAGAACAAGTCCGGCGAGGCGAATTACGGGCGGGGGCATGGGTGTCCTCTTCGTCAGCGGCCATGGGATGAGCGGCAATGGGAAATGTTGCGCGTCAGGTTTTGATAGACTTGGCGGATTCGTGGATCGCCGCCCTTATCCGGTGATAGGTGGCACAGCGGCAGATATTACCGTCCATCGCCTTGTCGATATCGTCGTCGGTCGGATTAGGAATTTGTGAGAGCAGGCCGATTGCCGCCATGACTTGGCCGGGCTGGCAGTATCCGCACTGTGCGACATCCATTTTCACCCAGTTGGCGACGACGGCCTCCGCAACCGGACCCTTTGCGCCTTCAATGGTGGTGACCTCGCGCCCAACGACGTCGCGGGCTTGGATCTGGCAGGAGCGGACGGCTTCGCCATCGACATGAACAGTGCAGGCGCCGCACAGCGCCTTGCCGCAGCCGAATTTCGTACCCGTTAATCCGAGATCATCGCGCAACACCCAGAGCAGAGGAGTCAGCGGATCGACTTCGACGGAGCGTTTCTCGCCATTGACGGTAAAAGTCGTGGGCATGTGATTTTCCTCGCGGCCGTCGTGTTGTCAGGTCGGTGTTCTGCGCTGGCATGCGGCGCAATTTACGTCGCGCAGAGAGACACGGACCTCACGCGTGATGTTGTAACGAACCAAACTCGCGGCAAGCCTGAAAAGTTGCATTGCACCCATTCGATGCCCTGGCGATGCCCTGGCACCCTCTGAACCCCACAGTAGAGACATCGCGGATGCGGCATCGTTGCCACAAAATTAGGCGCGGACAGGCCGGGGCGGGGTTGTGCGATCCTGCCGAAAAGATCATTATGACAGTGGGAGGTTGGCGGCGGACGTTTCATGCGCTAACCGGGTCAGGTCCGGAAGGAAGCAGCCCTAACGATTTTGGGCGGGTCGTTCGTCAGCCTCCTTTTGTTCGCTCACGGGGCCGTACCGCCTTGCGCTTCGCGCGTGGCTGGCCCTCAGCGGGGCGCGACTGATCGCGGGTCGCCTTGCTCCCTGGCCCACCTTGCTCCCAGGGCATCTGGGCGTTAGAGCATCAGGGATCATGGCCAAGAAAAAATCAACCAGCGAGGATGAGACGGGCGAGGCCGGAGGCGCGGCGTCAAAGCCCTATGTCGTGCTCGCGCGCAAATACCGGCCCAAGACTTTCGAAGACCTGATCGGCCAGGACGCAATGGTGACGACGCTGAAGAACGCCTTCGCGTCGGGGCGCATCGCGCAAGGCTATATGCTGACCGGCGTGCGCGGTGTCGGTAAGACGACGACGGCCCGCATTCTGGCGCGCGCTCTTAATTACGAAGCACCCGACCTTGGAAAAGGGGGTATCGATAAACCTACGATCGATATGCCGGGGCTCGGCAGCCACTGTGCCGAGATCATGGAAGGCCGCCACCCGGACGTCTTCGAAATGGACGCCGCCTCCAACACCGGCGTCGACAACATCCGCGAGATCATCGAAAGCGCGCAATACATGCCGCTTGTCGCGCGCACCAAAGTCTTCATCATCGACGAAGTTCACATGCTCTCGAAGGGCGCCTTCAACGCGCTTCTGAAGACGCTGGAAGAACCGCCAGGCCATGTGAAGTTCATTTTCGCAACGACTGAAATCCGCAAGGTTCCAGTTACCGTCCTCTCGCGCTGTCAGCGCTTTGATTTGCGCCGCGTCGAGCAGCCGGTGCTGGTTCAACATTTCAAGAAAATCGTCGCCAGCGAACACGCGAAGGCCGATGACGACGCGCTCGCTCTCATCGCGCGCGCGGCCGAAGGCTCGGTGCGCGACGGTTTGTCGATCCTCGATCAGGCGATTGCTCTCAGTATGAATGTGGGCGAGGGGCGCGTTACGGCCGCCAAGGTGCGTGCCATGCTTGGGCTCGCCGACCGGGCGCGCGTCTTCGATCTGGCCGAAGCGCTGTTCAAGGGTGATGTTGCGAGCGCATTGGAAGGTCTGAAAAGCCTCCATCACGACGGCGCGGAGCCGGGTCAGATCGTGGCCGACTTGGCTGAAGCCATCCACATCGTCGCCCGCATCAAGGCCGTCGGCGAGGAGCCCGCAGGCGAAGCGTTATCGCTTGAAGAAAAGAAACGCGGGTCGGCGCTTGCCGCGCAACTGTCGATGCCTTACCTCGCGCGCGCCTGGCAGATGCTGCTCAAAGGTTTGGAAGAGACAGCGCGTTCGCCAAACCCGTTCGCGGCGGCTGAAATGGTGTTGATCCGGCTCGCCTACACGGCCGACCTGCCAACGCCCGACGACCTCATCAAGACCTTGGGCGGCGGCACCATGCCAGCCCGAAAGAGTGTGGCCCTTCGCGCGCCTGAAGCAGCGCCCGGCGAACACAGCGGACCGCTCAATCAAGCCACTACTCAAGCCGGCGCTGTGTCTACCAGCGTTGCGGAAGCGGACGTTGTTGGCGAGTTGTTTGGCGAGAGTGAATTCGACGGCCTCGATGCGGCTGATCCTGAAGCGCTGGGCGACGATGTCAGCGATGGCATAGAACTCGCAGCCATCGTCCTGCCCGATCCGCGCGCGTTCTCAGAAGTCGTGGCGCTCGCGGGATTGAAGCGCGACGCCAAACTGAAAATGCATCTCGAAGACCATGTGAGCCTTGTTAAGTTCGATGCGATCGCGGGTTCGATTGATCTTTTTCTCTTGCCGGGTGCGCCGGCCGAAATGGCCAACGATCTGCGCGAGAAGTTGAACGCCTGGACCAAGCGGCGCTGGCTAGTCGTTCTTTCCAAGGCGGCTGGGGCCCCGGCAATCGGCGCAGTGCGACGCGAACGGGAAGAAGCCGAATTGCAGTCGCTGAAATCGCATCCCGCGGTCAAAGCCGTGCTCGACGTTTTTCCCGACGCCCGGATTGCCGAAATCAGGCGCATCGCGGGTGGTGACACCGATGCGGACGACGAAAGCGCGGCCGGTTAGAGAATCCCCCTCTCTCCGTTAGGTGCAGAAACGGGGAGAGGAAGAACAAGAAAGGTCACACATGAAAGACGTCATGGGCATGATGAAGAAGGTGGGCGAGATGCAGGCCCGCCTGAAGCAAGTGCAGGAAGAACTGGAGCGCGCCGAGTACGAAGGCAAATCCGGGGGCGGTCTCGTAACGGCAACTGTCGATGGTAAGGGCTCGCTCAAGAAGATCCGCATCGACCCCTCGCTCGCCAAAGCCGACGAAGTCGAAATTCTGGAAGATTTGGTTATTGCCGCGGCGAGCGACGCAAAGAACAAGGCCGATGCCGCCATGCAATCCAAAATGGCCGAAGTGACCAGCGGCCTACCCATTCCGCCCGGCATGAAACTTTTTTAGTCGTGCAGAACCCGCAGGGCACAAACGGCTGAGATGTCCCGAAAAATCGCAGGGCCCGAAATCGAGCGCCTGGTTCAGTTGCTGGGCCGGTTGCCGGGACTTGGGCCGCGTTCCGCGCGAAAGGCCGTGCTCGCGCTTCTCAAGCGGCGCAATGTTCTGCTCATTCCACTGAACGAAGCCTTTCAGCAGGCGGTCGATAAAATCGCCGAGTGCCCCGATTGCGGAAATCTTGATACGGTCAGCCCGTGCAGCATCTGCCAGGATCCGCGCCGCGATGCCTCTCTCATTGTGGTCGTCGAAGAAGTCGGCGATCTGTGGGCACTCGAACGCGCGGCCATCGTGTCGTGCCGCTATCACGTACTTGGCGGCCACCTGTCCCCGCTCGATGGCATTGGCCCCGACAAACTCAACATAGCCAAGCTGGTCGAACGGGCAAACACTGGTGGCGTCAAAGAAGTGCTGCTTGCACTCAACGCAACTGTCGAAGGCCAATCGACCGCCCATTACGTATCGGAGCAACTGGCAAGTGCCGGATTGACCGTCTCGCGGCTGGCACAGGGCGTACCCATGGGCGGCGAACTTGACTATCTGGATGAAGGTACTCTGGCTGCCGCCTTCAAGGCGCGGCGCAAAATCTAAGATCATCTGGCAACGCGCTCGCGATGCCGCTCAAAGGAAGTCCATGACAACTGCCGCGCCGCAACGCCGGACGACTGTGCCGCCCAAGTTTGTGTCGGGATCGATCCTGCGGCACATTTTGAACATGACGGCTGCCGGCGCGCTTGGGCTAATGGCGGTCTTCATCGGCGATCTCGCCAATATGTACTTTCTCAGTCTCGCGGGCGATCAAACGGTGGTCGCGGCCGTCGGCTACGCCAGCTCGATCCTGTTTTTTTCCACGTCGATTGGTATCGGATTATCGATCGCCGCGTCCGCACTCGTGTCCCCGGCGATCGGCGCAAACTTGAGGGCCAGGGCGCGGCGCTTATCGGCGCATGCGCACGTTTTGGCCTTCAGCATCTCGGCAATTTTAAGCTTGGTGCTTTGGCTTCTCATTCCAAATTTTCTGACGCTGCTGGGAGCGGCGGGGCGCACCCACGCACTCGCCGCGCACTATTTAGTCATTCTCATTCCAACTCTCCCCTTCTTGGCGATGGGCATGGCATCGACCGCCGTGCTTAGATCTGTGGGTGATGCGCGCCGCGCCATGTACGTGACGATGGGTGCCGCAATCGTCAACGTTTTGCTCGACATGCTGCTGATCCTCAAATTGGGCTGGGGAATCGAAGGCGCTGCTATTGCATCGGCGATTGCGCGTCTGGCGGTTATGGCCATCGGGCTTTACGGTGTGATTTGGGTACACGACCTTATGAGCCGGCCGAAGCTTGCGACGCTTATTGCCGATGTGCCTGCCTTCATGAAGATTGCAGTCCCAGCGATGTTGACCAACATCGCAACGCCCGTTGGCAACGCCTATGTGACCGCCGCCATGGCCCCATTCGGCGACGGCGCGGTGGCCGGCTGGGCCATCGTTGGACGCGTCACACCCGTTGCCTTTGGTGCAATCTACGCGCTTTCGGGTATAGTCGGACCCATCATCGGGCAAAACATGGGCGCGCGCCTGCCAGACCGTATGCGGGGGACGCTGACCCAATCGCTTTTTGTGATGACGGCATTCACTGCCACGGCCTGGCTTGTCTTGGCTCTAACAGCCAATGGCCTCGCGTCGGCCTTCAACGCGACAGGCGAGGCGCGCGAACTCATCGTCTTTTTTTGCCGCTGGCTGTCACCTTTGTTTGTTTTCCTTGGCGCCATGTTCGTGGCCAACGCGGCCTTTAACACCCTCGGCCAACCTCACTATTCCACTCTGTTGAATTGGGGCCGGGCGACCCTTGGAACAATTCCCTTCGTGATGGCTGGCGCGCATTTTGCCGGCGTCAAAGGGGCGTTGGCGGGAAATATGGTGGGGGGCATAATGTTTGGCGTGATTTCGGTCATCCTTGCGTATCGGCTTGTTGACCAGATTGGTGGCCGAATCACCACGGCGCTTCCCTAAAGCGAGGCGAAGAGGCAACGTATCCACAGATCTGGTGCCAAATCTGTACCGGCCGATCTAGGAACTTCCCATTACGTAGTTTAGTCACATAGTCATACGACTGATTTGATCTATTTGTTTTATGAGCCCTTTCAGATTTCGGCCCATCTGTCGCAGGTCTTCCTTGAGCGCGTTCGACGAAAAAAAGCCCCTGCTATTCAGGCTCCGGCAAGGTCTGCTTGATCTATCGCGCCACCAGAAACGTGCGATATTGGCGGCTGCCGATTTCATGGCCCTTTCGCTGGTGCTCTGGGGCGTGATCTCAGTCCGCTACAACGAATTCTACGTTCCGCCCACCTGGTCAGCCACGCTGCTGCTGTTCGCCGCCCCGCTTCTCACTATCGTTACTATGGCCCACATGGGGCTCTATCGTTTTGTGACCCGCTATCTTGGGTCGCGCGGTCACGGACGCATTGTTGCGGGCGTTGCCGTCTCGGTGTTGATCTGGGCCTTGCTTGTCTTTATGTCGGGCCAGCTCGGTATCCCAAGGTCCGTCGTCATAAGTTATGGCCTTTTCGGTTCACTCGTTGTGATTGCCAGCCGCCACGTCGTCGGTTGGACGCTGAAGACGTCCGGTATTGTCCTGCCGGTTTTCGACGACAAGACCGAGCGCCATCCCGTGATCATATACGGGGCTGGCCAGATGGGTCTCGACCTCGCAACGGCACTCTACCGCGCCCGCAGCCGGGAAGTTGTCGGCTTCTGCGATAATTCACCCTCGCTCTGGGGGCAGTATGTCGGCGGATTCAGGGTGTACCGCCCGGAGCGGCTAGGCCCCACAATCGAGCGCTACAACGTCAAGGAAGTCTTGCTTGCGATCCCTGCGCAGGATCGTAACGAGCGCCGCCTCGTTCTCAAGGAACTTGAGAACTATCCGGTCGCGGTCAAGATTATGCCGTCGCTGGACGAGATTGCGTCAGGGCGTGTTTCTGTCACAGATCTTAGGCCGCTTGAAGTCGAGGATCTGCTTGGGCGCGATCCTGTGCCGCCCAATACCGAGCTTCTGGCGCGCCACACCAAAAGCAAGAATGTTCTGGTGACTGGAGCCGGAGGATCTGTCGGGTCCGAACTGGTGCGTCAGGTGCTCAGGCAGGGACCGCGCCGGCTGGTGCTTCTCGATGTATCGGAAGCCGCGCTCTATGAGATTTCCATGGAAGTCGCAGACTTGGTCGCGGCACACAAAGCGGATGCCGAGAAACCCGAAATCATGTCGGTTTTGGGCTCCGTGCTCGATGCAGCACTTATCACTGAAACCCTGCGCCGCGCCGAGATCGAGACGATCTATCATGCGGCCGCTTATAAGCACGTCCCGATCGTGGAACAGAACGCAGCGGTCGGTCTATCCAATAATATATTCGGAACTGAAGTCGTGGCCGAGGCCGCTATTGCGTGTGGCGTCGAGCGCATGGTTCTGATCTCGACCGACAAAGCGGTGCGCCCGACGAATGTCATGGGTGCTTCCAAGCGCTTAGCCGAACTCGTCTTGCAGGCGCGCGCTTCTGTGAACCCATTGACGGTCTTTACGATGGTTCGTTTTGGCAATGTGCTGGATAGTTCCGGTTCGGTCGTGCACCGGTTCCGCCACCAGATCAAATCTGGCGGTCCGGTTACCGTCACCCATCCAGAAGTTATTCGCTATTTCATGTCTATCCCTGAGGCGGCCGAACTCGTCATTCAGGCCGGCGCCATGGCCAAAGGCGGCGATGTATTTGTTCTCGACATGGGCGAGCCCGTGAAAATCGACGACCTGGCGGCTCTCATGATCCGCTTGAGTGGCTTTGATGTACGCAACGATGCCAATCCCGATGGCGATATCGCAATCGTCTATACCGGGCTTCGTCCGGGCGAAAAGCTGTACGAAGAACTTCTACTCGGCGCCAACACGACAGGGACGGAGCACCCGCGCATTTTGCGTTCCGACGAACCGGCATTGTCTCCTGCCGAGCTGCAGCGCGAGCTTGGTCTGCTAAAGGCAGCCATGAACATGCGTGATGTCGAAACTATCCAAGCTGTTCTGACCCGCACGGTTGAAGGCTACCGTCCAGACGCAGACGCTCAAGCCACCGAGAACATACCTGCTGCCGTATGGGTCGCTCCCACCAGGACCCTTCATTGAAGGTGCTCTTGTCATTGAAGGTTGATTGAGCCAATGCCACCAGACACGGCTGAGGCTGCGACGAAGCGATTGGTGGTTGCAGGGCCTTCGGCATTGCTGATAGCGCGACTGCGCGGCGGCCTCATCCGCGATTGCAACAGCCACAATGTGCGCGTGCTCGCCATGGCTCCTGCGATGCGCGCCGAAGATGCGCCCGCACTCTTGTCGATGGGCGCAGAAGTTGAGGCCTTTGTCTTGAGGGATGAGGGCTTTTCGCTTTGGCCCGAACGCAAAGCCATTGGTATGCTTGCAGCGCAATTCAAACAATTGCGGCCGGACGCGGTGTTGGCGTTTGGCTCGATCGCCCCGTTCGTGGTCGCCGCCGCAAAGCGCGCCGGTATCAAGCGCATCGTGCTTCTTATCAGCGAATTGCCAGAACGTGCCCGGAGTCTAAAGAGCAAGAAGCTGCGGCGTGCCATCAAGATCTCCGATGTGACAATCGTGCATAATCTCGAGGACGAACGCCTTATCAGCGAGTCAAAACTCTTGGACTCCGGCCGCCTCTTGCGCGTGGCGGGCGCTGGTGCCGACATCGCTGGCATGGACGGGCTGGCGATGCCGGATCTCGGGTTGAACGGTGGTGAGAATTCCAGCGGCCCCATCGTATTCTTGGCCTGCACCCGTCTCGACCGGATCAAGGGCGTGGTTGATTATTTGGAAGCGGCCGCGCTTGTTGTGGCAGAAGGACTTGCCGCCCGGTTTTTCCTGGCAGGTCCTGAAGGATCAGGCACCGGCGCTGTGCAAATGGGTATTATTAGCCGTTATTCTTCCAGCGTCTCATACGCAGGCGACGCACGCGACTTGCCGGCGGCTATCAGAGACGCGCACGTCTTCGTCTGTCCCTCGCATCTCGAAGGCATGCCGCACGCGCTTCTTCAGGCGATGGCCGCCGGCCGGCCGATCATCGCGACAGACATCGCCGGGTCGCGCGAGACCATTGATGAAATGGTCAACGGAACACTTGTGCCGCCAAGCAATCCAGAAGCCTTAGCCGACGCATTCCGCAGACTTTTGCAGCACAGGGCGTTGCTGCCTGCGATGTCCCGGGCAAGCCGGGCTAAAGCCGCGCGCGGGTTTGCGATGGTGGATGTCAATGCGCGCATCATGGAGGCCTTGAAGCTGCCGTGACAAAGACTCCCGTAACAGAGCGTCCGCGCGTTCTGGTAACGGGCGCGTCGGGATTTATCGGCGGTTTCGTAGCTGAGTATCTTCAGGCAAATGGCTGCGATGTGCGCGCTGCGTCTCGCCTGGGCGCTTCATCCAGACTATCTGTGACCGAGCGTGTCACCGCGCCGGACTTCAGCAAGCCGTTTGATGCCGATCCCTTGGTTCAAGGTATGGACCATGTGATCCACATCGCAGGGCTAGCGCACGCAACGGCGTCCATTCCCGAAGCGGCCTACATGGCGGTCAACGCCGTGGCAGCCCAACGTTTGGCGTCTTCGGCGCAACGAGCCGGTGTGAAGCGATTTGTTTTCCTGTCGTCCGTCAGGGCTCAGACAGGGGCGAGTGCGCTGGGTGTCGTGACGGAAGCGCTAACGCCCACGCCAACCGATGCTTACGGCCGCTCAAAACTTACGGGCGAGCGTTTGATATTGGAAACGCTTCGCGGCACGGCAACAGATGCCGTTCTGCTCCGCCCCGTCTTGGTCTATGGGCCGGGTGTCAAAGGTAACATGGCAACACTGATGCGCCTCGCCCGCACGCCCTGGCCCTTGCCGGTCGCGGGGCATACGGCGCGGCGCTCACTCGTCAGCCGCGTCAATCTCGCGAGTAGCGTATTGCATGCGCTTCACTCACCCAAACTTAGCGCAGGGCCCTATCTCGTGGCCGACGGCGAGGCACTCACTGTAGCGGAAATCTTGGGCGCGCTTCGCCAAGGGCTCGGCCGCCCCCCCGGCACTTTCAGGGTGCCGCAAAAACCCATCGAGCAGGCTCTGCGATTTTTCGGCCGCGCCGCCGATCTCGAGCGCTTGTTTGGCGATCTGCGCGTGTCGACATCCGCCCTGCAGACCACGGGTTGGAGAGCCGTAGTGCCAGTACGTGAGGGGCTTGCGGCTGCAATCCGGGGTGTGTGATCCCGGCTGGAACGTCGCTTGAACGTGAAGGCTCGATATGGA
>JANOKZ010000271.1:0-3122 GCA_031419515.1 Hyphomicrobium sp. | reverse complement strand
TGAAAGATTTTCTCGAGACGCTCGACATGAAAATCCCGCACTCTGGCCAGCTGAAGCCGGAAGCCTTCAACGTCATTCTGGCGAAGGCCAAAGACTTACCGGTGCCGGAACTCGTCAACGAAGTGATCCTGCGCTCGCAGTCACAAGCCGAATACGCGCCGCGCAACATCGGTCATTTCGGCTTGAACCTAGCTCGATATGCGCATTTCACGTCGCCTATACGACGCTACGCAGATCTGCTTGTGCACCGCGCGCTCGTCAAGGCGCTTGGGCTCGGGCCCGATGGCTTGAGCGAGGACGAGATCCCGCGACTAACGGCCATTTCGAAAGCGATTTCGGATACCGAGCGGCGCGCCATGTCGGCCGAGCGCGAGACCATGGACCGCCTGATTGCGGCGCACTTGGCGGACCGCATTGGTGCGAGTTTCACGGCGCGCATTTCAGGCGTAACGCGTTCGGGACTGTTCGTGCGGCTCAAAGATACGGGCGCGGACGGCTACATTCCAATCTCGAGTTTGGGGAACGAATACTTCACGCACGTTGAAGCCGCGCACGCGCTTGTCGGTTCGCGCAGTGGGGAAGGCTATCGCTTGGGTGACACGGTAGAGGTCAAATTGCTCGAAGCGATCCCGTCGGCCGGCGCATTGCGTTTTGAGATGATGACGCCCGGCACCAAGGGCCACTTCGCGAGTTTCAAAGCGGGCGGCGGCAAACTCCCGCGCCAGAAACGCGGGCCCCGCGGTGGCGGGTTTAAAGTCAAGCGCCGCTAGAAATCGCGGCGCCTTTGTCAGCTCGCCGATCATCAGCGCCGCTCAAGGAACGAGCAGTGCGAACCGGCGCGCGAGAAAACTGCGCATCTTCGGACATGCACACGCGAACTGAATATCGTGCTGCCGTTAGTGCGGCGATGTCCATTCTAGTCCTCAAAGAGGACCTATCAAGCGGCGATACTCGGCCTCTGGAACGCCATAGGATGCGCCAGCTGCGCGTTCCAATCGCTGGCGATTCAATATTTTAATATGGCCGCGCGTTGCCTTGATCAGCATTTCCCCTTCAAGCAGATGGATGGCGTCCGTTACGCTGGACCGCCGAACACCCAGCATCATCGAAAGGAAATCGTGCGTGATGGGAAACTCAAGTGCGTCGAGCCGGTCATGGCACATCAGCACCCAGCGAGCCAAACGCTCTTCGATGACTGAGCTGCCGTTCACAAGTGCGGTCTGCGCCGTCTGAGTCATGAAGACGTGGACGAAGCGCAACATCATATTTCGCAATGTTGAGCTTTGATCGACAATCCGCAGGAAGTCCACCGCGGAAAGGCGAAAGCCCGCGCCGCCGATCTGCATAAATTGGTGATGAGGTGTTTGATCGGAGCCAAGCAGCACGGTGGTTGCACCCATGCCGTCGCGTCCGTAAACGCCGACTTCGATGCTGCGGCCGTCAGCTTTTTCGGCGACCACGGAAACCATGCCGCTTTCGATAAAGTAGACATATTCAATCGGCTTGTTTGGTGTGACCAGAACATAATCGCGATTAAGTTCGATGTGCTCGAGGAAGGGAGCCAAAAGGCCGAAATCAGCGGGCGAGAGACCCGTCAGCAGACGATTGTGAATATCTTTTTGTTCGATCATGGCGCCCCGAGACGAAGGGTTGGATCCTAGCACTTCGAGCGCAGGTTAAGTTCGCCCTGCAAACCATACCAAATCAATTTTGAAACCTCAAGAAAGAGGCCAGCTTAGATCGCCGTTTTGTACGGTTCCGGACTATCGACCCAACTAACGATCAATGGGAGTAATATCTAATGTGGTAGCGGGGTAACGCGGCCGCCCGGGCGTTGGCAATTTTTTCAACTCCGGCATTACGGTACGGACAGGAAGCCACAGTGGGCGCGGCACCGCTATATTTTTGGCGGCGGCTTTCTGTTCGTCCGCAATGAAGAGACGGGCCGCTTGTGTACGATCATGGATCGCAGCCCATACTAAAAGAGTGCGGTGACGGTGTCGCTCACGCGACGATGGGATGACGTTTTTGAGGGAGTGCGCGGCTGTGGGGGTTCGCCCAATTCTTGCGCGCTTTCAACACGGCTGGGCTCACCGCCGACCTACTATTGCCTGTTCAGGCGATGAGGAACCCGATCGCAAAGAATAATGGAACAGCAACAATGCAAAGCGCGAATGCGAACGGCAGGTGGCGATTGACTAGCGCCAGCATAAACGCAGGAACTATGCAAATGATGTAAGGGAGGATAGCGATAACTAGAAACTGCAGGGCAATCGATCTGGCCATTGACGAACTTGACGAAAACAGCTCTTTCGACATCGAGATTGAGAGCCAAAGCAAAGCCGCCGTATACGTTGCGACAACACTGAACACGATCGGCCGAAGCTTCCGGCTCGGCACGGAACCATTGTTCAAAGCGCTCACTCCTAAGCGGGCTTTTGGGCTGACTTTCATTCCTTAGCAGCAGGTTGGGTAGCGCTACGCTTGACCCAATCACAAAATCGGTTGCTCGACCCCTGCCACTCCGACAACACTGGGGCCCCAACTGCGGCCAAGGGCACACTTGCCGGGGGTACCGAGGATGGGCTTATTAGCGGCACACAATAACCAAGCCCGCCGCCAAGTTCGCCGCCAAGGATGAACCCCATGCCGGTCACGACCAATATTGCTCCCGCAGAACCCGCACGCGATATTTGGGGGGCGCTGAAGCGCGGCTGGCGGCAGAAGTGCCCGGCGTGCGGCACGAGCCCGCTCTACAAGAGCTATCTCAAGGTCAATGACGTGTGCCCCGGGTGCAAGGAAGAGCTGCACCACCAGCGCGCCGACGACGCGCCGCCCTTTTTCACGATGATGATTACGGGTCACGTTATTGTCGGCGGCATTCTTGCAGCCGAGAAGATGTACGCACCGGAGACATGGGTGCATCTCGTGATTTGGCTGCCGATGTTGGTTATCATGAGCTTGTGGCTTCTGCCGCGCGTCAAGGGCGCGCTGATTGGCTATCAGTGGGCCTGCCGCATGCATGGCTTCGGCGGCTCAGAAGTCGAAGGCGTTGATATCGCGCCTGCCGCACCCGCGCCCGCCAACTGACATTTCATTACAGGCACTGATGATGCAAGACG
>JANOKZ010000270.1:0-3137 GCA_031419515.1 Hyphomicrobium sp. | reverse complement strand
AACGTGGTAGAGTCCTTAAACTGCCGAAAGTCGTATACGCCGGTTCGTTTTGCGAGCTGGCGTTTTTTGTTGAGCGCCACTCCCTTGGTTGTTGGGTTACGCCAACGTTTCCCGTTTTGGCTAAGTCACCTCGCGGCCGTCGTGGCACGCGACCAGAAACTAGTTTTTGGTGCAGGAAGAGGCGACGCTTCGGCCCGCGTGATGAAACCCGTGCTCCAGCCACTCGAGCGCTGCGGGACAGAAATTGCAGCCGGCGCGGACGGAGAGTCCATCAATCGCATCGGAGTGTTGTTGGCCGTCGTCAGAGTCTTGATGCGAAGTTCTTTCACTTTCCAATTGATGCCTTCAAGCGCGAGCTTGGCAAGGTACACGCGATCGGGATCGTGCTTGTCGGCCATGTCGATTTCGAAGGTCGTGAGGCTCGTGAATTCCGCGCGCTTCACACGCGCCCAGGTGCGTTTCATGCGTTCACTCACAGTGAGCTTCGACTCGTCCGGCTGACCCGCCACGTAGTCGCGGTACATCTTTCGGTAATTGAACAATTTGGTTAGGCCCTCGGGCGTCACGTAGCTCTCAACCGCGCGATTGACGGCGCCCTGGCCCATATAGGCTTTGAAGCGCTGCCACAGACCCGGATCTGTTACGGGGGCTCGTTCGGGATCGGGGACGTCGAGTATGAGCTGGCCGATTGTTGGCGCGAGCGTCACGCGCACGGCCGGCCAATCGATCTTGTGTTCGAGGTAGGCGGCGTCGCCATTGCGCACGGCTTCGCGGATCGACCACGCCGCCGCAAAAGGCGAGGCGATGTAGGCGGCGATGGCGAGTGTAAGGAGAGTGATTTTGAAAAGTAACCGCTTCATGCGCATTCCTGTGTCAAAAATCTTGAAACAGCAAATTCCGGTAGTCTGCAGTAAACACGCGAAATCGGGCGAACTTCTGTCGCCTCGCGCCAGCCCTGCGGCGTATTGGCCGCTTGAAGCGAAAAACAGTTCATCGATTGCAGCTGCAAAGATGCGTGTTTCGACGATTAGCCTGCAGTTTCAGTCTTGCTGCACACGCCCTTTAAGGCTTCCCATTTTGCCGCATCAAGTGCTGGCGTCGAGGGATAGCTGACCTGGCGGCGGATCAACTCAGCACGCTCTTCAGTCGGCGGATGCGTGCGCAACATATCAAGGCCCTTCATGGCCTTCGCCACTTCGTTGTCGCCTTCCATTTTTTGCACGCGTTTGAAGAAGTCTAAGAGGCCCTGTTGCGAGATGCCCGATGTTTTTAACAGCTCCAGCGCGTGCCGGTCGGCTTCGCGTTCCGCAACGCGCGTGTACCCGAGCTGCGCGAGTACGAGACCGAGATTGGCGAGTGTGCCGCCTGTACCGCCGAGCATGAGTTCAACGGCTGCCGCGAGCCCCACGGCGCGGATGATGCCGGTCTCGGGGTGCATCTCGATGCCGTGGCCCATTTCATGCGCCAGGACGCCCGCGACTTCATCAGGGCTGCCGGCTTTTTCGATGAGCCCCTTGGTCATGACGATGTGGTTGCCGGGGGCGGCGAAGGCGTTCATCAGCGACCAGTCGACAACAGTGACTTTGAATGTTGTTCCGTTTCCCGCTGCCGCGGCAAGGCGCGTCGTCAATTTTTCCAGCGCCGCGAGGCCAGCGGGTTCGGTGCAACGTTTCTTGTCTTCGGCTATCGACTGGATGGTTGCTGTTCCTAAGCGGTCGCGCCAGCTTTGCGGCAACACGGACGCCAGGGTGCGGATGGGGCTCCAGCCGGAAAGGCTGAGAAACGCGAAGAATGCAGCTATGGCGCCAGCGCCGACGATCCACGGCCGGGCGTGGCGCCATCGTTCGGCCTTGGCCGTCAAGTGCGGGGCGCGGCGAGCGAGTTCGGATGCGAATTGGGAGCCGGGTAAAAAAAGCGTGGCGCCGGGCGTGGTGGCCGAACTCAAGAGGACGTCGACGGACAGCGGGCGAATTGGCTCGCCCGCGCGCAACGTGTCATACGGCCAGCGAAAGCGTTCAATCGGATCTTCGGCTGCAATCTCCAGGCCGCTTAACTCCAAGCGGACTTGGGCGTTGCGCGCCGCCGCCGTCTTGCCGTCGCTGAACCTCGCGAAGTGTGAATTGGCAAAGTGTGGACTGGCGGAGTGTGAACTAGAATGCATCGAGATCGAACACCTGGGCTAAGCCTTCGCCGCGTTTGGGACCGGTACTCTGGCTCTGCAGGATGGCATTGAGATTGAGCGTTCCATCAAGCTTCAAGCGCGACAAGAAATAGCGTGCCGAACGGAATTGCGCAAACGTGGTCGCGAGGGTTGTTGTGACGACTAGAGGAAGGATGATGATTAAATTGAAGGCCGCAGGCGGTTCAACTCGAACGCCGGGCGTTGCCCCAGATTGCGGGATAACGTTAAGTGCGTAGGCGACTGCAATGCCAATGCCTGCGCCTGCGAGCGTAGCAAGCATGACAAGGAGCCAGTTCGAGAGCGAAAGCCAAGCAAGGCCGGGGCCTGCCGCTTCAGCCTGAAACGTGGCGTTTCCGAAGTGCGTATTGCGTGCAAAATGATTGAACTGGTTGGCACGGTACCATGCCGTGATCACGGCCAAGGCGATGATGAGACTGAGCCAGATACCGGCGACGGCAAGTTTGGTGGCACGCGGTGCCCTGTCCGGTTCGATTCCGGCTTCGCCTGGAAGGCTTGCGTATGTGAGTGCAGCGGTTGCGGCAATGGCGGTGGCAACGAGAACTAGTCCGCCGAAACCTGCCAGGAAATAGCGTTTGTACAGCGGCGCCGCTTGTCCGGTATATGTGAGCGGCACATTGCCGAATTGAATATTGTTGGTCATTTTCCGCTGGAGTGCGTTTGAGCGCCAGGGCAGGATGAGTGCGATAACGACGGCGCCGAAGGCAAGTGCAGCAATCGACCACTTTGAGCCAGCGGCCGCTGGCGCCAATCCGGTAGGGCCAAAGATACGCACTATCTGATAAAATTTTGGATCGAGAGCCAACACCGCCGTCGCGATTGCGACGGCTCCCGGTAACGCCAGCGTCCAGAAGTATGTCCAGCCATAACGGGCAGGGCTTCCTGTGAGATCGCCACGAATGCCGCGCCATCTCGTCCGGGTGAGGCGGTAGCGTGT
>JANOKZ010000269.1:0-14655 GCA_031419515.1 Hyphomicrobium sp. | reverse complement strand
GATTACAAGCCGACCATCGGCGACGATGTATACCGCAATGTCGTTCCCGATGCGCCTGTCCGAGCGCAGAAGTCTCTCATTATATGGGACACGGACTGACAATTCGCCGACGCTATCTACCGGCACATTTACATGAAGGAAGCGTCCGCCGCGCTCATCATCGGCGACCTCAGCCGGCCGGCAACGCTGGACACGATGATCAAACTGGCTGACGGGTTTGCGGACGCGTTTCCTGGCCGCCACGCGGGCTTTATCGTCAATAAGACAGATCTCGTACCAGATGCAGAAACAGCACCGTTGCCGGCCATGCTGACGCGGCCCGGCACTTCTTTCATCAGGACAAGTGCCAAGACCGGAAGCAACGTTGGACGCGCATTCGATGACGCGGCGGATGCCATCTCAAGGCGCGGTTCGTAAAGCCATGCAGCGCTCGCTTCTCCATCGCGTCGAGAAGGCCGGCGAGGTGATTGCGGGTTTTGGGATTTATGGAGTCGTTTGGCTGGATGGCAATCTCGATGCCGTAAGCCGGTTTGGAAAACTGGTCGATTTTGTAGAACTCGGAAAGCCGATCACCGACAGCGTCTTGCCGCTCATCGGGCTCGAGAACGAGATCCAGGGATTAAGGCAAAACCCCAGCCGTATTCTCGAACTGCCCGCGGTCGCAGTGGCAACGGCGGATGGCTATCCAAAAAAAATGAACTTCACATTCGTTTGGCTGGCTGACGAACAATGCCCGGTGATGCTGGTCTATCGCAGCAATTCCCAAACCGAGCTGGAGCTGGAACTGAGCAAACAAATCCGCGCGCGCCTCATGGCCGAAGAGGTGGTGACGGCAAAATCCAAAGAACTCGCGCGCGCCAATGCCGATCTTGAGTCTTACGCGGCGATCATCTCGCACGATCTCAAAGGCCCGTTGCGCCACATGCGCTTCATTGCCGACGAAGTGGTCGCCGAGTGTGCGGAGCGCGGCGATGAGAACCTTGGCAAAAAGCTTTCAGAAATTCAGCAGCTGTCGCGGCGCATGTCGCAAATGCTGTCCGAACTCTTGGATTATGCGAGCCTTGGACGGAAATATGAGGGCCTCGCACTAACCGACACGCGCGCCTTGGTCGAAAGCATCACGCGATCGATAAGAGAAAATGGTTTTGAGGTGCACATCGACGGGCACTGGCCGGTAATCGCGACGCTTGCCGCGCCCCTCGACCTCATCTTGAGAAATCTCATTCAAAACGCCCAGAAGCATCATAGTGAAACAACGGGCCGCATCGGGGTCAGATGCACAGATGAAGCTACTGCACTCGTCATCACGGTCACCGACGACGGCCCCGGTATCGATCCAGCACACCATCAGGCCGTGTTCCTGCCGTTTCGCGCACTCGGCACCAGTGGAGGGACCGGCCTTGGACTTGCCATGGTCAAGAAAATGGCCGAATCTGTAGGCGGATCTATTAAACTACACTCTGATCCCGCCGAAGGCCGCGGGGCAACGTTCACTCTTTACTGGCCCAAGTATATCGTGACTTAACCGTTACATGCATTGTAGAAGGCTTGCGGTTATGATGGGTATCATCTGACTGGTATCCTGATATTACGATTAAGCGAATTTTAGAACTGCGGACACATTGAATGGCTTCGTCATCAACAGGATCGGGCGGCGATTTTCTCGCCAAGAAGAGCGAGTTGATGCGCGCCCGCGAAGGTATTCCCGATTTGAAAGACGTGCTCATCGTCGAAGACGAGAGCATGGATGCCGACCGTATGTTTGCAACGTTGCGCGTTATGTTTGGATATGAACTCGAGATCCGCCGCGCCAATACGCTTGCCTCGGCCGTGGATTTTGTTATCGCGCGGAAGCCTGAAATCGTTTTCCTCGACGACATATTGAAACCGAGCGACGACGCCTCGCAGACCATTCCCTTTCTGCGGCGCGCAGGCTTCGACGGTCCAATCGTTATAGTCAGCGGCCAAGTCACGCGCACGCGGCGAACCACCCTGATTGCCGCAGGTGCGACCGAAGTCATCCACAAGGACGATGTGGACAGCGTCCGGCTGACAGAAACCCTGCAGCGCATCTTTAATAAAACCTGAAAGCTGTTATTTGCGCCGTTATTTGCCATGAGTTTCCGTCGCATCGGCATGCTGAACGGTAACCAAGAAAGGCAAAGGATGGACAGACCCGCGTTTTTTGGGTTTAAGTTCCGTTCAGGTCACTTCGAGTTTTCCCGTGGTTATCCGTCGCGGGCTTACTGGTTGCCCTTTTTTAGCTACTACCCCCGTGTTGCTAAGGCCAGCGAAAATGGGCTGAATGAGTTGGGAGACGGGTTATGTTGGGTCATGCAAAGTTTGTGTTGGCGGCGGTTGCATTGAGCACGCTGTCACTCGCGTCGCACGCAGAAGACTATCAGCTGCCGCCCGAGGTCACGCCACAGATCAAGGCCGCTTGCGAAACCGACGTGCGCCGCTTGTGCATCGGAACAAATCCGTCGATCTCCAAGGTCAAGATCTGCGTTGCGTCGAAGTTCTTGCAGCTTGGCCGCCGCTGCCAGGTGCAACTCGCACTCGCGGGCTTCAAGCCGTAAGCCGGAAATCAAGAAGAAACGTGTTACGCGCAATTTGCGCCGCCCGCTCATCTGCCGGCGGCGTTTTTGTTTAAGTCTGCGCTTCAATCAGCGGCGCGAGATCCCGCACCGTCTTGCCCGCGGGCAAGTGCGGGTATTCGTCCGGATTACCGGCGCGATTGACCCAGATGGTCTGAAATCCAAATGACGCAGCGCCCGCGATGTCCCAGCGGTTCGACGACAAGAATGTGATGGCCTCTGGCTTCACTTTGAACACGTCCGTCGCCAGCGCATAGACCTTGGGAACGGGCTTGAAGGTGCCCGCAACCCTGGCTGAAATCACGGCATCGAACACGCCAGCGAGATTTGCATTCTCGACAATGTCGTCGAGCATATCCATGTCGCCGTTCGAGAGGATTGCGAGTTTGGCGCCGCGCGCTTTGAGGGCGCGCAGAACGGAATGAACTTCAGGGAAAACTGCGAGCCGCTGGTAGCTCTCAAGCAGGCGCGGCGCGATACCCTGATCCAGGCTCATTATGCGAAGCGCGTACTGCAGGCTTTGCCGGGTGATTTCGCGGAACGGAATATGCTCGTTCAATCCGGCATGGATCCAGGTGTACTCGAGCTGCTTGTTGCGCCAGATCTCCGATAGGCGCAGCCAATTGGGACCCAGCGCTGCCGCATGCTCGCGCGCAACCGAGTGCACGTCAAAGAGCGTGCCGAAGGCATCGAAGACGAAGTGTTCGGGCGTTGCCTTATTCGTCAATGGTGAAGCCCTCGCTCTTACTCGGCGGCCGCCATCTTCTCGGACTTCGCTGTCTCGGCGAGATAGCTCATGGCCGCTGCAACGCCGCCTTTTTTGTGCGGCACGCCGGCGATTTCCAAGCTCATCTCGACGCCCGTCAGCGCACCCATAACCGTCAATTCGTTGGTGTCGCCGAGGTGGCCGATACGGAAAACTTTGCCGGCAATTTTGTTGAGGCCGGTGCCGAGCGACATGTTGAAGGTATCCAGCACGAGCTTGCGGAAGGCGTCGGCGTTGTGCCCTTCGGGCATGATAACGGCCGTGACGGCCGGCGAATAATACTTCGGGTCGCGGCACTGGATATCGAGTCCCCAGCCTTTGACGGCGCGGCGCGTGGCTTCTGCCAGACGCTCGTGGCGCGTGAAGACGTTTTCCAGACCTTCCTCATTGATCATATCGATGGCTTCGGCGAGACCGCAGAGCAGGCCCGTCGCCGGCGTGTAGGGGAAGAAGCCGTTGGCGTTGTTCGCCAGCATGTCGTCCCACGAGAAGTAGCAGCGCGCTAGCTTGGCTGTTTTGGACGCGGCCAACGCCTTGTCGCTCACAGCCGTGAATGACAGGCCTGGCGGCAGCATCATGCCCTTCTGAGAGCCCGAGATCGTGACGTCGATGCCCCACTCGTCGTGGCGCAGATCGGTGCATGCGAGCGAGGAGATCGTGTCGACCATGAGAAGTGCCGGATGCTTTGTGGCATCGAGCGCCTTGCGCACTTCGTCTATGCGCGATCGGCAACCCGTCGAAGTTTCGTTGTGGACCACACACACAGCCTTGATCTCGTGCGCTTTGTCTTTCTTCAAACGCTCTTCGATGAGGTTCGCGTCGGCCGCAATGCGCCAGTCGGTCGGAATGACATCCGCAACCAGACCGAGCTTCCCGGCCATGACGGCCCACAACACGGCGAATTGACCGGTTTCGCACATCAGGACCTTATCGCCAGGCGACAGCGTATTGGTCAGCGCGGCTTCCCAGGCGCCGGTTCCGGACGCGGGAAAAATGAACACATGATTGGCCGTCTTGAACAACGGCTTGACGCCAGAAAGCACGCGCTTGCCAAGCTTCTGAAATTCGAGGCCGCGATGATCGAGGATCTGGCGCGACATGGCGACCAGAATGCGTTCCGGAATGGGCGTCGGGCCCGGGATCTGCAGGAAATGGCGGCCGGCGCGGCGGGGCTCTTTCGACATAGGCGTCCTCTGGTGGCTATTGTCAGGGGACAGAACCAGCAACGCCACGACGTCAGACGCAGCCGTGAAGCGCGTCCGTATCCGAGCTTGGTGAAACCATCCCGTAAAGTGCCGTGTTCTTAGGGACGAAATTCGAGCGGCGTCAAGATGCGCGGGCCCAATTACGCGGCGATTGCACCGCGACTTTCGCTTGAAACCCGTTGCAAGCTGACGCATCACAATAAAAACGCCATTTCGTCGCGGCACAGCGGCCACACGGGAGAGTCTTTGGTATGAACGATTCCGATCTGACGGCGCTGACAGCTACTGAAGCTCTCAAAGAAATGGCCAGCGGACGGCTAACCTCTGAAGCCCTCGTTTCCGCGTGTCTTGCGCGCATCGCCGAGCGCCGTTCGGCGGTCGAGGCTTGGGCTCACGTCGAACCTGACAAGGCCCTGCGTGAGGCCCGAGAAGCAGACGCCACGCGTGCGCGCGGCAGCCAGATCCGCCCGCTCGCTGGCATTCCAATTGGGGTCAAGGATCTGATCGATACCGCCGAATACCCGACGGAATATGGTTCGCCCGTCTTCAAGGGGAACTACCCAGCTGCAGACGCGACAGTCGTCGGCGAACTAAAGCGGGCCGGCGCCATCATTCTCGGCAAAACCGTCACGACTGAACTCGCTTTTTTCGGACCTGGAAAAACACGCAATCCGCACAATCCGGAGCATACGCCCGGCGGCTCGTCGTCGGGATCGGCAGCGGCCGTGGCAGACTTTCAGGTTCCGCTGGCCCTTGGAACGCAAACGGCTGGCTCGATCATTAGGCCTGCTTCGTTCTGCGGCACGATCGGGTTCAAGCCGACCTTCGGATACATTTCACGCTCCGGAATCCTGCCGCAGTCAGCGCCCCTCGATACAGTTGGCGGGTACGCGCGCTCGATTGAGGATATCGCGCTCCTGATTGACGCGATCAGCGCCTACGATCCGCGCGACCGGGATATGTCTTCAGTGCCGAAGGCTGCCCTCACCGCCGCTCTTTCGCTGAAGCTCAATCGCCCGCCGCGCTTTGCGTTTATCAAATCTCCGGCGTGGCCGAATGCAGATGCCGAGACACAGTCTGCGCTCGAAACATATGCCAATGGTTTTGGCGCACGCGCCGAAGTCGTCGAGGTGGCACTTCCGGCCGAATTCGATGGCAGCCTCAGGCTGCAGCAGATCGTTCAGTTCGCCGATATCGCCAAGAACTATGGGCCCATTGCGGACAAGAACCCGGACAAAGTTTCGCAAAAACTCAAAGACACGATTGCAGAGGGGCGCACGTTCAAACCGGCCGACATCGCATCGGCGCGAGCCGAACGCGAGCCGCTCTATGAAGCATTGCGGCCAGTTCTCGTCGATTATGACGCGATCCTCACCCCCGCCGCTCCGGGACCTGCCCTCAACGGGCTTGGCGCAACCGGCAGCCCCATGTTCAACGCGCTTTGGACGTATCTCGGAATGC
This sequence comes from Hyphomicrobium sp., assembly GCA_031419515.1. GTDB lineage: Bacteria > Pseudomonadota > Alphaproteobacteria > Rhizobiales > Hyphomicrobiaceae > Hyphomicrobium_B. Next base: position 8,626 of record JANOKZ010000269.1, on the reverse strand, counting down.
CCTGTATCTCGCTGCCGTTGCTCGAAGCCCGCGGCCTTCCGCTCGGCGTTCAGCTGGTTGCAGCGCGCGGCGAGGACGGCGCACTGCTACGTGCCGCCAGCTGGCTCATGGAAAATGGCTCATGGAAAATGGTCCGGCCGTAACACACCCCGGAATGCGTAAAGTTCTTTAATCTTTTGCTGATTGAATTAGTGCCATCACCGGCGCGCCTCTCGTTTTGTTTTGCACGCCTTGGCCGATCGATGGCCCCCATCGATAGTCTAAGTCTAACGAGAGAGCCGAAGTCCGTGATGTCATCCACTATTCGCGCAAGGCTTGTTGCTGTCGTTGCTGCTGCAATGAATGCCGTGGCCGTATCCGCGCCTGCGCACGCTCTGGATTTTGATTTTCTGCCAGCTGCAGACCCTGGCCCGACAAGCTGGGCCGGATGGATCATCAACCCCGATATCGGCTTTGAATCGATGTCGTTCTCGGGCGCGGGCGGGGCTCTGCTCAAGGATGCGGATGGCTATTATGCTGGCGGGTACATCGGCCGCGACTTTGAATGGGGGCCGCTTGTCGTTGGTGCGTCCGCCAACATCGCCTATAGCTGGATGGATGGCACGGGAGCCGGATCCGATCCCTTCGATATTGAAACCCGCCTCAACTATTTCGGCCTGCTGCGTGGCCGCGCCGGCGTCGGCCTTGGCCGTTTTCTTCTCTACGGCACGGCAGGCCTGGCCTACGCAGAGCTCGAAATCGAAAGCGGCACGGCGGATCTCACAGCGTCGCAATCGTTGACGGGTCTCGCGATGGGCGGCGGCGTGGAAGTAGCCTGGAATGGCTCGATGTCGCTGAAAGCCGAATATCTGACGATTGATTTCGACGCGGCCACGTTCTCTTCTCTTCCCTCGGGACGCGATATCGTTGATGCCGAAATGGAGATTTGGAAGGTCGGATTCGTGCGCCGGTTCTAATCCAGCCTATTCCAGTTACGTGCGATAATGCGAATACTGGCCCTTGGGCCGAAAGCGCTCAAGATAGCCTGGAACAATAGCGGCAACGGCCGCGGGACTTGCAATTCCCAGCCCGGCCAGTGTTTTGCCCTCAGTGACCGCCGCGCTTGAAACCACGTTATCGCTTTGTAGCAACCTGACTTGATCGAGCGTGATCGGGCGCAACGCATTGGGCAGCGGCGACATCAACAGCGCTTGAAATTTCGCGAGCCAGAACGGCATGGGGAGGTAAGCACGGCGGCGGCCGGTGTATTGCAGGGTCAGATCAAGCAACTGACGGAATGTGAAAACTTCAGGCCCCCCCAGTTCATAGACAGAACCGGGCTTGCCTCCGCCCTCGACGCAGTTTGTGATGGCCGCCGCGACATCGCCAACGTAGACCGGTTGAAATTTCGTTTTGCCGCCGCCAATCGATGGCAAAAATGGGCTCATGCGCGCGAGTGCTGCAAATCGATTGAAGAATTCGTCTTCCGGACCAAACACGATAGAGGGCCGAAGAATAACGGCAGATGGGAATTCTTCGAGCACTGCGCTTTCGCCCGCGGCTTTGGATTGTGCATAGCGAGCAGCCGACGCAGCGTCCGCGCCGATGGCCGAGATGTGGATGAAGCGTTTAACGCCGGCTTCGCGGGCGGCGCGCGCCGCAGCGCGGGCGCCTTCTGCATGAACCGCATCAAAAGATTGGCGCCCGGCAGGTACCAGAATTCCAACGGCATTGACGACGGCCGTGGCGCCTTCGACGGCGCGCGCGACAGACTCCGGATAGCGCAGGTTGGCCTGGACAGCGTGGACCTGCCCGACAACGCCCATGGGTTGCAGATGACCAGCAAGATCCGGGCGCCGGACCGCAGCGCGAATGCGCCAGCCCCGTTTTGCCAGCGCTGAGACCGTATGCCGGCCGACAAAGCCGGAGCCCCCGAAAATCGTGACCAGGCCGCCGCCAAGTTCGCCGCCCAGTCCGCCGCCTTGTACCATTGCCGCCTCGTCCTCAATCCCGCAATCAATAATGCTGCGGTTCGCATGAGCTTTAGCCTCGCAGCCCGCCCCTGTGAAGGGTGACTGATCAGCGCCTTGGCAGCAATCGACTACAATTGACTTCTGGTTGCGATGCCCTTACCTGATGCGCTCTGAAATGCCCGGATGGCGGAATTGGTAGACGCACTAGTTTCAGGTACTAGCGCTCACAAGGCGTGGAGGTTCGAGTCCTCTTTCGGGCACCATTTTCTCGGCGAGGGACGTAGTGTCGCGATCCTCCCCGAATGACGGATCTCATCACGGTTCTCATAATCGGATCACATGGCCACCCCTACAATAAAATTGCACAAGGGTGACCTTCCCGCGGGGCTGAAGTTCCCGCGCGGCGTCGCAATCGATACCGAAACGCTTGGCCTCAATCCGCATCGCGACAGGCTTTGTCTCGTGCAGCTATCGGCGGGTGATGGTGTGGCCCATCTCGTCCAGTTCGACGGCGAGACTTACGCCGCACCGCGCTTAAAGGCCTTGCTCAAAGATCCAAAGATATTGAAGATTTTCCATTTCGCGCGCTTCGACGTTGCCGTCCTGGAGAAGTATCTCGGCGTTGAAACAGCGCCGGTTTACTGCACCAAGATCGCGTCCAAGCTGGTGCGCACCTACACAGACCGGCACGGCCTCAAGGACCTGTGTTCGGAGCTTCTAGGTGTCGAACTCTCCAAACAGCAGCAAAGCTCCGATTGGGGCGCGAAAGATCTGAGCCAGAGCCAGCTGGCTTACGCCGCTTCCGATGTCCTGCACTTGCACAAATTGAAGGCAAAGCTCGACGACATGCTGGTGCGCGAGGACCGCGTGGCATTTGCCGAAGCCGCCTTTACCTTTTTGGCCTCGCGGGCAAGGCTTGATCTCGCTGGATTTGGTGAAACCGACATCTTCTCCCACTAATGGCCGTTCATACTGTTTTCGTTGGATGATCTGGGCTCGCGGGCACCTTGGATCCCCGTTCTCATTGTGTTCGGTCCCAATGTCTCCCAAATTCAAATAGAGTATGATCCACGAGACTTTGGGGATGGAACGGACCGGGCGGGCCATAGATGGCGAGCGTGAGCGATAGTGCTGCCGTGTCCGGCCGGACGCGAACAGGCGATTTCGGCATCGAACTCGCCGGCGACCGGGCGCCGAGCCGTGCGTCGGCCGCGCGCCACACCTCCATCGTGCGCAAGGTGAAGGCCGTACTCCCGCTTTCTGCTATCGGTGTCGCCGGCATCTACGCCCTTTTAATCCTGAAATCGACAGGTTGGGGCGTTGGTATCCCCAGTCTCGACATCCCGACCATCATTGCTGAAAACTTGGCAATGGAAAACCCGCACTACGAGGGTTTCAATAAGGACGGCGGGCGATACTGGGTGACAGCCAAGAAGGCCATGCAAGACGTCAAGAACATGTCGGTCATTAAACTCGACACTATTACCGGCGAGCTGACCGACGCGGAAAAGAAGAAAACAAAACTCACCGCGATCCGCGGCACGTTCAACAACAAGGCCAACATCCTCGAACTCTTCGACTCGATCGATATCGCCGGCGACAACGGCTTAAAGGCGCACCTGACCCGGGCGACAATACGCACCAAAGAAAATGTCATCACATCGGATCAACCCGTCGTTGTCATGATGGAAGCGGGTACGATCAACGCCAACCAAATGACCGTGCGGCAGAAGACCAAGGAATACATTTTCATCGATAAGGTACGTACGTCGCTGAAAGCGCAGGATGCGTCCGGCACGGCCGCTGCTGCCAATGAGGCGCAAGAGAAAACCGCTTTGCCCTTCGGCAATTCTAAAGACCCTATCAATATCACCTCCAACCGGCTCGATGTGGACGATGGCGCAAAAACCGCGATCTTTACAGGCACCGTTAAGGCGGTGCAGGGCGCTGCATGGTTGACGTCGCCGGAACTCGAAGTCACCTACGAAGGCAGCGCGGCAGCTGTTGCAGAGAGCAAACCCGAGGCGGCGCCCGAACAAAACGGCCCAGGACAAAGCGGCAAAGTAAAACGCGTGGTCGCGAAGAACCCGGTTGTGCTGAGCCAAGGCGAGGGCCAACAAGCAAGCAGCCAGAGCGCCGATTTCGACGCGCTCCAGCAAAAGGCGGTCCTAGAGGGCGATGTGGTGATGTCGGAAGCACCCGACAAGCGCGCGACGGGAGACCGCGCCGAGATCGATCAGGCGGCCGGAACCGTGCTGTTGACCGGCACGTCCGTTGTGCTGACGCAAGGAACCAATGAGCTGCGAGGCCGCCGCCTCTTGTTCAATCAGACCGACGGCAAGATGCAACTGACAGGCAGCGGGAACGGCGGCAATAGCCGGATCAAAGCCAAGTTCAGCGAAGAAAGCGGGAAAGCAGTAACGGCCGCCAAAGAGCCAGAAACCGCCAAAGGCATGTCGTTTGGCGGCAATTTCAAAACAGATCCGAACGCACCCGTTGAAGTCGATGCCGACCGGCTGGACGTCGATGACCCGGCAAAGCAGGCCGTCTTCACTGGCGACGTCCGCGCCAAGCAGGGCGACTTCGTTCTCCAATCCTCCGAACTCAAGGCTACCTATACGGGATCCAGCGTGCTGGGCAGTACGGCTAAGGGGCAGGCCGGCCAAGGAGGCCCCGCAAAACTGACACGGCTAAAGGCGAATAAGAATGTAGTCGTCACATCTGCTGACGGGCAAAAAGCAACCGGAGATTGGGCCGATTTCGACACCAAGGCCAACACGGTCACATTGGGCGGAAACGTTATTATGACCCAAGGCAAGAACGTCGTGCGCGGCAGCAAACTCGTGATCGACATGACGACCGGCGAAAGCATTATTCCGTCCGAAGCCACAACCAGCGCAACAGCGCCGATGCGGTCGGGCGCTGACGGCGACAGTACCGGAACAATCGTGAAGTCAGGGCGTCCCAGCGCCACGTTTTATCCAAGCGACCTGAAAGAAAAAACAGGCAAAGCCGTGGAAAAGGCGGGCGCCGGCTGGCAAGCACGCGAGACACCTTCCCCAAAACCCTGAGAACGCGTTAGAAGGCTGTGAGCTCAACCACTCAGCCAAACGTAAAAGCCAAGCGAGTTTCAGTTGTTCAAAGCATTACCATTTGGCCCCAAACTCGCCCGGACGAAGGGGCGTGCCGCTGAACCAGCAAAGGCCGCCCCCGGCCGCGCGGCGACAGCGGCCGAGTCGCAAGACCCGCATGCGGTTGGTGCCGACGGCTGGCTGACGGCTTTTGAGATCAAGAAGTCGTACCGCAAGCGCATGGTGGTTAAAGGCGTGAGCCTTGCCGTTGGGCGCGGTGAATCTGTTGGCCTCCTCGGCCCGAACGGCGCCGGCAAAACGACCGTGTTCTACATGATCACAGGCCTCGTCCCCGCCGACGAAGGGCGCATCACGATCGACGGGGCAAACGTGACCGGCTTGCCGATGTACCAGCGGGCCCGCCTCGGTATCGGTTATTTGCCCCAGGAAGCTTCCATCTTTCGCGGTCTGACGGTCGAGCAAAACATCATGGCCGTGCTCGAATTGGTCGAACCCGAAAAGAAGCGGCGCAAAGAGCAGCTCGACAATCTATTGGAAGAATTTTCCATCACGCGCTTGAGAAAATCGCCTTCAATGGCGCTTTCGGGCGGCGAACGGCGGCGCTGCGAAATAGCCCGGGCGCTGGCGTCCAGGCCCTCAGTTATGTTGCTGGACGAACCTTTCGCTGGTATCGACCCGATTGCCGTCGGCGACATCCAGCAGCTCGTGCGGCACTTGACGGAACGGGGTATCGGTGTGTTGATTACGGACCACAATGTTCGCGAAACATTAAGCCTGATAGACCGGGCTTACATCATCTATGATGGTCAAGTTCTGACACAAGGTAAGCCTTCGGAAATCATAGCCAATGAAGACGTGCGGCGGGTCTACCTCGGCGATATGTTCGTTAACACGCGTTGAGTATAGCTGTCCGCTAAAGTCACGTTGCGGATCGACGGGTTAACGGTATGGCGCTTTCTGCCAAATTGGAGCTGAGACAGGGCCAGCAGCTGGTGATGACACCACAGCTGCAGCAGGCCATTCGTCTGCTTCAATTCTCCAACCTCGAGCTCGCCGAATTCGTCGATTCAGAACTTGAGCGCAATCCGCTGCTCGAGCGCGAAGAGCCAGCCCAAACCAAATCCGCCGAAGAAACCGCCGTTGACGCGCCAGCCGAAGGCGCCACCGGAAACGAAGACGACTGGCTCGATCTTCGCGGCCCCGTGCAAGATCACGCCGGCGCGTTAGACGCCGATTTCGGCAACGTATTCCAAGATTCAGTTCCGGCAGAAGCAGCGTCCGCCGCGCCAGAAGCAGGCTTGAGCTGGAGCAGTGTCAGCCAGCGCATGCACAATCGCGACGACGACGATTCGAATCTTGAATCCTACGTCGCCAGCGAAGTGTCGTTGCGCGACTATCTCGCCGCCCAGCTCCCACTCTCCATCCAAGCGCCGTCCGAGCGCTTGATCGGTCAATACCTCATCGATCTCGTTGATGAAGCGGGCTACATTTCGTCAGACCTCGATGGCCTCGCGGCCAAGCTTGGTGCGCCGCTCGAGATGGTCGAAGGCGTGCTGAATAAAATGCAGGCTTTCGATCCCCCGGGCGTGTTCGCTCGCACGCTCGCCGAATGCCTCGCGCTTCAACTCAAGGATCAAAACCGCTACGACCCGCTGATGGCGGCCCTGCTCGCCAACTTGAGCCTTCTGGCGAACCGCAACATCTCTGGATTGAAGAAAGCCATTGGCGTCGACATGGACGAACTTGCCGACATGATCCAGGAGATCAAGCGGCTCAATCCGAAACCTGGCCTGAAATTCGGTTCGGTTCAGATGCAGCCGGTCGTACCCGACGTGATCGTGCGCGCGGCATCCGACGGCGGCTGGCACATCGAACTCAACGCCGACACGCTGCCCCGCGTGCTCGTCAATCGCAATTACTACACGCGCGTGACGCAGACGGCCTCAACGGAAAAAGACAAGGGCTACATTCTCGAGTGTCTGCAAACGGCCAACTGGCTGGTCAAGAGTTTGGATCAGCGCGCGCGCACCATTCTCAAGGTCGCCGAACAGATCGTGCGCCAGCAGGACGGATTCTTCGTTTACGGCGTGCAGCACTTACGCCCCCTCAATCTCAAGACTGTGGCCGACGCGATTTCGATGCATGAATCGACCGTGTCGCGCGTAACGTCGAACAAGTACATCGCCACGCCGCGCGGGATTTTTGAGTTGAAGTACTTCTTCACGAGCGCAATCGCATCGTCCGAAGATGGCGAAGCGCATTCCTCGGAGGCTGTGCGCCACCGCATAAAGCTCATGATTGACGGCGAGAACGCGAACGATATTTTGTCTGACGACAAGCTGGTCGATAAGCTCAAAGACGATGGCATCGATATTGCCCGCCGGACGGTGGCCAAGTACCGGGAAGCGATGCGAATTCCATCCTCAGTTCAGCGCCGCCGCGACAAACGCCTTACAGATCGAATAGGCGGCACGATATAAGCTTGGCGGATTGCGGGCTTGTGATGACAAAAACGTTCTTTGGTCACAGTTCTTTAGCTTTCGCCGCATCCGTGATTTGACATCGGGCCGGTCAATACTTACTTGTTGTGACAGGTTGTCGCGAGTGACACTCAAGCCGAGTCGGGAGAGAGATGGCCATCGCTATAACTCCACCATAAAATTCGAGTGTGATTGATCTAATAGCCCTCGTGCTTGTAGAAACTATAGCTCCTTGTTTGCTTGGAGCGCTACGACAGGCGATGCGATGACAATACAAATTACTGGAAAAAACGTCGACGCAGGTGATGCTTATCAGGCCTACGTCGCTGAAAAAATACGCGCCGTTCTCAACAAGTACGTCAGCCGCGATCTCAAAGGCCACGTCCGTCTCGAGAAGGAGCGCGGCCTGTTCAAAACCAACTGCTCGGTGCGGCTGTCGAGCGGCATCCTGCTTGAAGCCCACGGCGAGGGCGGTGACGCTTACGCAAGCGCTGATGCCGCCGTCGAGAGGTTAGAAACTCGCGTCCGCCGCTACAAGCGCCGACTCAAGAGCCACGATTCGGTTCGCACCGCCAACGGCCGCTCAGGCGACACCGATGCGCGCGACTATGTTGTCAGCGTCGCCGACGACGAGCCGGATGAGGCCAATGAGGCCGTGGAAACTAATCCGCTCATCATCGCGGAGACGGAAAAAAGCGTTCAGCAATTGTCGGTCAGTGAAGCGGTTATGCACCTCGATCTTACGGAGGCCGCATTCATGATCTTTAGAAATGCAGCGAACGGCAGTATCAATGTCGTCTACAGGCGCAAAGACGGAAATGTCGGGTGGATCGATACGGAGCCGGGGCAACGCACAGCCAATGAGGCAGCCGCGCTCGCGCGAAGTTGAGCTTAATGAGCCATTGTACGGCCGCGCTTGCAAGCTGGGCACAGCTTCAGCCGGCCGCAGGATTTGGATGCATTTTTCAAATATCGACTGAAGGTGAATGATATGTCGATGGAACTCGGGGATCTGCTGGCGGCAGGTGGTGTCGTTTCAGCGCTGAAATCGCAGGACAAGAAGCAGCTACTGCAAGACCTGTCCGACAGAGCTGCACAAGCC
>JANOKZ010000268.1:0-2833 GCA_031419515.1 Hyphomicrobium sp. | reverse complement strand
GGTTCTCACAGCCTCCGCACGGCGCTGGGAGAGAACCTGATTGTGCGACTTGCCGCCGTTGCCATCCGTGTGGCCTTCGACTGAGAGTTGGAAGCGGCTGCAGCGTTTGGCAATGCCGGCAAGCTTATCGAGCACGGGCCGGCTTTGCTTGTCGATTGCCGCGGAATCGCGCGCGAAGACGATGAGGGAACTGGCGAGCGTGGCCGCGAATTCGTCCTTACAGGTGGATGGCGCGGGTGCCGCGGACTTATCGACGGATGCGGTTTCGAATGTTGCCGGCGAGGTTACTGGCGGCGGAGTTACAGCCGCCGCCGTAAGCGAAGGCACCCCGTTCGGGAATTGAACTGGAGGCGCGACCCACGCTGTGGCGGGAGCGGCGGTTGGTTCCATCGTTGCTTCTATAGAAGCGACGCTTTGTTGGGGTGCTGGGGTTGCGATAACGGGCGGCGGAACCACAGCGGCAACGGGCACCTCGGGTTCTGGCACTGCTATTGGAGCGGGCGGCGGGGCAAGCGTCAGCTGGCTGCGCACCTTGGTGATGATGCGGCTCTCGAGCATGGCTGGCCGAAGCGCCTTGCTGACAACTTCAAAGGCCATTACACGTTCAGGTTCGCCCGGTGCTTCGCCCCGGATGGAGGCAACACGGTCTTCGATCACGACCTCAGCCCAGCTGAAGCCTGAACGGGCGAGCGCTGCGGCAGCGTCAATTCGGGCGCCGTCCACGGCGATTCTCGGGTCGCCCGCGCTGAAGAAGGCGGCAAACATGGCAGCAATGGCAAAGGTCATGGACCCAAGGCCAAGCCACGAGACGATCGAATAGCGCGCATTGACGGGTATGTTGTCTGGAGTTTGGCGGTTCATCGCACATCCCATTGATTGGCTGTTTTCTGGGACGGCACGCCTAGCGGTCCTGTCCCAAGCCCAACGCACGTCGACGCAGGCAGCAACAAGACGCAAATGCTTATGTTCTGATTGCTGAATGGATTCTCTTAAATTTGCAAGAGTCGATTCGCAAAAAATTGCAAGAGATCGACTGCGTCCGCACACTGACGCTTGTCGAGGAGCGGCCGCGTTTAGACTATCGAGGCAGCGGATTTGGCACGCGGGGCATGGACTGACTGAGGCGCTGGACGCGCGGGCGAGAAGTCTGGGACGCCAAGTTCGCAGAGCCCGCCGCCAAGATAAAGGTGGTGCCAGAGCTGCGTCGCGAGCACCGCCGCCAGCCCCATTTCGGCAAAGAAGCGCCGCTTTGAATCTTTGCCCTGGGCGCTCGTGCCGCCGTCGCCCGGGCTGAATTGACGGCGCACTTCGGCCACATCGAAGTATCCAGTTTTCTTGAGCGCTTCTTCGCTCATGAGCTGCTGGACGTAGGGCGGGGCGTTTTGAAGGAATGTCGCGGCGAACGGCGCCCGGAACATGGCTTTTGGACGCAGCGCCACTTCGGCCGGAAGCCAGCGGGCAGCGGCTTGGCGCAGCAGGTATTTGTCGTTGCGCACGCCGTTGAGTTTCCAGCGCGGGTGCACGCGGGCGCAGAGCTTGATCAGATCTTCGTCGAGGAAAGGGTAACGCGTCTCCACGCTATTCGCCATGGCGACGCGGTCGCCCTTGTGGTTCAACAGCAGACCCGACAACATCACCTTATGGCCGAGATAAAGCGATTGATTGAGCGGATGCCAGCGGCGCATGCGTTCGGTGTTGAGCTGCAGATCTTCGTAGGCGACGTGGCTGCCGATCCGGTCTTTCATCGCGGCGCTGTAAAAAGATTGGCGCGAACCAGAGAACAAGCTGTACATTTCCGATTGCGCGTGCGGCCCGGCGATCATGGCGTCGATGCGCTCGAGTTCGGCCATGCTTTGATCCGGCCTTAGCAGATGGCGAATCGTGCGGCTGCCGCGCTGGCTCGGGCGGAAGCGGCCGAAGTCCCACATGCGTTGCAGCTTGTTGATTTTGAACCAAACGTATCCGGCCAGCGCTTCGTCGGCGCCTTCGCCAGTGAGTGCCACCTTGTAGCCCTGGCGATTGACTTCGCCGGCCAGGTTCCAAAGCGCGGCGCATGAGGTATCCACGACGGGACAATCGGCGGCTTCGACAAGGCGCGGATAGTCCAAGGCGATGGCGCGCGAGGTGCTCGTCACGACGGTCGGCTTGCTGCCGATATGGCGCGCCGAAATCATGGCTTTGGCGGTTTCGTCGCGCTTTGGATCGTTAAAGCCGATCGTGAAGCTTGGCAACGGCTCGCCGCGCACGCGCGACGCTATAGCCAGCACGGCAGCTGAATCGACCCCGCCGCTCAAGTAGCTGACGACGGGAACGTCTGAGCGCAAGCGCAGTTCAACGGAGCGTTGGAAAGTGGCTTCGAACTCGTCGATCAAGGCTTTGGGGTTCGAGGGATTGTCTTCTTCACCGACGTCCGGGAAGTCGAGATCCCAGTATTCGCGCTCGACGACGTCGGCGAGTTTGCCGCCCGATTGGAATGTGATTCTGAGGTAGTGCCCGGGTAACAGCGACTCCACGCCCTCGAACATGGTGCGCCGCGTTCCCATCGCGAAGAACGTGAACATGTGATCGAGGCCGCGCGGGTCAATTGCGCGCTGAACGAACCCGGACGCCAGAAGCGCTTTGATCTCGGAGCCGAAAATAAGCCGGTCGCCCTGGCGGGTCCAATGCAGGGGACAAATGCCATGCCGGTCGCGCACTAGTGTTATGTCACAAACATTTGAATCTGCGCATGCCGCGAATATGATTCAACGTTTGCATGGCACGCACGACACACGAAATCGCGCTTTCGCGCAAGGACCGTAACGCCCTTGAGGCGCTGGCGGCGAACGGCAAT
>JANOKZ010000267.1:0-1621 GCA_031419515.1 Hyphomicrobium sp. | reverse complement strand
GGTATTAGACAAGCCAGTAGTGCTCCCTCGGAGCGACGGCGGCAAGGCGGGCCAAGCCCGTTGCCCGGCGAAAGCGGTCGAATTAAGAAGCGGGTGCGGAGGGCAGGTTGTGGCCCGAAGCAGGAACAGCGCGCTCGCCGGATTCCGGCGAAAGTTGGGGGCACAGCTGCCGGAAATCACAATACGGTCGGGTGATTTTTGCGGGAATGGGTCCCGCACTGTGCTGAACTGATGGGCAGAAGTTGCAACGGGCGTCCCACTAACTCATTGATATTGCTTCAATCTAGTTTCGTTTTTAGTCTTTTGATTCCGTCATGCGGAGGTTCGAACCCTCCCGCCCCAGCCAATAGCCGCTGACGCCGCCAGAGGCGCTTGAATTACCAAGCTCAAGGACAACGGGCGAATTTTAGGCGCGATGGCTTTTATGCCTTAACGCGCAAGTGACGCGCGCACGCGTGCCAGCGCGTCTTGACGTTCCCGCCGCGCTTCGAGTGCTTCGTCCATCGAAACTTCGATGAAACGTACAGGCGTGTTTGGTTGCAGCTGGCCGACAAGATCCATGTCGGCCGAGATCACGGTGCCGATCATGAAGTAGCCGCCGCCCGACACGGCATCGCGATGCAGGACGATGGGTTCCGTGCCGCCCGGCACCTGGATCGAGCCATATGGGTAGCACGCATCGACAATGTTTGAGGGATCGGAACCTGCCCCGAATGGCTGTTCGCGCGGGGTGAAGGCAAGTGGCGCGCCGCCGCGAAAGCGATAGCCGATGCGGTCGGCTTCAGGCGCGACCTTCCATGTGTCGTCGTAGAATGCGCGCGCGGACTCCCGCGTGATGCGGTGATCGTAGAGGCCGGGCAGCGTGCGGAGTTGAGCAGGGCTTGATGGACCGCGGCGCAAGGTTGCGGGAATGCTCGAGCCTTCAGTCTTTGGAGCAGCGGTGCCAACAGGCAGCTGATCGCCAGCTTGCAGTTTCCGGCCCTGGCAGCCGCCAAGTGCACCGAGCGCATAGGTTGAGCGGCTGCCAAGAACGACCGGCACGTCGATGCCGCCCGAGACGGCGATATAGGCGCGCGCGCCGCCCTTGATCACGCCGAAAGACAGTTTCTGGCCACCTCGCACTTGGAACGAGGTCCACGCCGGTTGCGGGACGCCATCGACCTTTGCCGGCAAATCGCCACCGGTCACAGCGACAAGTGCTGCGGTTGTGAACTCAAGTTCTGGTCCCGTGAAAACGGCCTCTAAGACGGCTGCATCTTCGCTGTTGCCAACGAGCATGTTGGCCGAGCGCAATGCGAACCTATCCATGCCGCCCGAGAGCGGAATGCCAATGTGATAGTAGCCCGGGCGGCCAAGATCTTGGACGGTGGTAGCAAGGCCGGGGATCAGGACATTAATCACCATGGAGAACCCCATCAAGCTGGCGATTGCAGGCGTCGATATCGCGATTGAAGTCTTTGAGCGAGAACGTGACGTCGCGTATCAGAGGCACGAAACGTCCGGCATCGACGTCGGCAACCGTCGCGTCGTACTCATCCCGTCCGATAGGCTTCCATTTAACAATGTCGCCCGGCTTGAAGAGGCACATGAAGTCGCGCAGATAGCTGATGGTCTGCGCGGG
>JANOKZ010000266.1:0-4679 GCA_031419515.1 Hyphomicrobium sp. | reverse complement strand
AAGAGTGGGCGCACACGGCGGAAGCTGAAGGCGGCACGGTTGTCGTCTGGGCCGGGCGCAACGTGACAGTGGTGTCGCCAAAGCGCGACAAGAACTTAGGCGCCATTCGCGACGATCAGTTTATCTTGCCGGTGCATGCGCGATCCGCACGCGGTGTTGAGCTCGACTACATCGTCGTCGAGGCTGACGACCCGCGCTTGAAGCGTTAGATGGCATAAGACCTATTCACGCGATTTGGTCTCCGAATGGCAGCGTACGAATGCGCTTCCCCGTGGCCGCAAAGGCCGCGTTCGCAACGGCTGGCGCAATCCCCGGAACGCCTGGCTCTCCGGCACCGCCCAGTGGCGAGCCAATTTCGACGATGGCGACATGCACCTCAGGCGGCACTTCGTCGATGCGCATCACTGGGTAATCGCCGAAGTTGGATTCCTTCGCCCGGCCATTTTCGACCGTAATGCGATTGCGCAACGCGGCACCTAGCCCTTCGATAATCGAGCCCTGCATTTGCGCGACGACCGAATTCGGATTGATCGCGCGGCCGCAATCGATAGCCACGAACACGCGAAGCACTTTGAGCTTGCCGCCTTCGACCGACACTTCGGCGACCTGTGCTGTCACGCTGCCATAACTTTCGTCCAGCGCCACGCCGCGCGACACGCCCTTGGGCAGCGCTTCGCCCCACTTCGACATCTCGGCGACCGTGTCGAGCACAGCAAGGTGGCGCTTTTGCGCGGCCAGATGATCGCGGCGGAACTGCAGGGGATCTTTTCCAGCCGCTGCGGCGGCCTCGTCGATAAAGCTCTCAAGAAAGAATGCGTTCTGCGAACTCGAAACCGAGCGCCAAGGCGAGAGCGGCAACGGCACATCGATGACGGTGTGCGAAAGCAACTGGTTCGCCACCTGGTACTTGTTATTAACGAGGCTGGCGATGGTCAGCGGGTCGGCGTTCTTTTCGAAATTGATGTGCTTGTATTCGCGCCCCATCTGTGGGCCGGATAGCAGCATATCGAGTGCCGTCATTTTCCCGTCCGCGTCGAGGCTAGCGGAGAAGCGCGCCATCATGGCCGGCCGGTACGCGCCTTGCTGCGTGTCGTCCTCGCGCGACCACATGACTTTGACGGGCTTGCCGCCTACGGCCTTGCTAGCGAGTACGGCCTGCGTGACGATCTCGCCGCGCCCTTTGCGCCCAAATCCGCCGCCGAGATAGGGCGTCGAAATAAAGACCTTATCGTTGGAGAGACCCGCCGCAGCCGCCGCGTCTTCTGTAGCGATGTCGTGATCCTGCGTCGGAATCCACAGATCGACGCGATCGGCAGAGACCTGTGCCGTGCAAACGCTCGGCTCCATGCACATGTGCGCGAGCATCGGCACTTCATAGTCAGCCGTGATCATTTTCGCGGCACTGCCGAGCGCGGCCTTAACATCACCCTTGGACATGACAACGGGCGCATCCGCCTTGTCGAGGCCAGCGCGCATGTCGGCAGACTGCTCGGCGCTCGACCAGCCATCATGATCTGTCTTCGTGAAGGTGATGGCGAGCGCGCCGGCCGCTTGCTTCGCCTGCCACCACGTTTTCGCGACAACAACAGCGCCACGCGGAACTTTCACCACGGCGACGACGCCCGGCATTGCGAGCGCCGCCTTGTCGTCAATCTTGTCAACATCCGCTCGCCAGACCGGTGCGAGATTAACGGCGCCGTGCAGCATGTCTGGCAATTTCACATCCACGCCATAGACCGCCGAGCCATCGGTCTTGGCAGGAATATCGATACGCGGAAAATCCCTGCCGATCAGCCGGCGCTCGGCTTCAGGACGCAATTGCGGCTCCTCGGGCACCGGCAGCTTGGCCGCGTCCGCGACCAGCGCGCCGAAGGCTAGTTTTTTGTCCGAAGCCTTGTGCACGACAAAGCCATCCGCCGTGTCGAGTTCCCCCGCCGGCACGCCAAGTTGGGCGGCGGCGGCTTGCACCAGTACGGTCCTTGCCTTCGCCGCCGCGCCACGCAGCCGGTCGTGCCACGAGCGGATGCCGTGCGAGCCAACCGACCGCTGGCGCATAGTTGCGCCAAACTTCACGCGGAAAGCGTCCGACGGCTGCGACGGCATTTCGATTTTGAACTGCGATGGGGAGGCGCCAAGTTCGTCCGCCAGGATCATCATCTGGCCGGTATGAATGCCCTGCCCCATCTCGATCGTCGGCAAAAGCGCTATGATCGTGCCATCGGAGTGAATTTTGAGATACGGCGTAAGCCCGGTCGCATCGCTCGCAGCGACTGCGAATTCCGCAGGCCACGAGATCGGCACAGTCAGCGCGACCGCAGCGGCGGCAGATGTCATGAGAAGCGTGCGGCGCGAGACGTCTGTCATGTCATCTTTCATGGCATCCTCCCTCACACATCCGCTGCGGCGCGCTTAATTGCGAGCCGGATGCGATGATAAGTGCCGCAACGGCAAATGACGCCACTCATGGCTTCGTCAATTTCCGCGTCGGTCGGATTAGGTTTCGCTTTTAGAAGCGCTGCCGCCTGGATCAGCTGACCCGACTGACAATAGCCGCACTGCGGCACCTGCTCGGCGATCCAGGCTTTTTGCAGCACGTGCGATCGATCCGGCGACAAGCCCTCGATGGTCGTGATGGATTTTCCGGCTATGGATTTGGCTGTCAAGACGCATGATCGTTGCGCCTCGCCATCGACATGCACCGTGCAAGAGCCGCATTGCGCGATGCCGCAGCCGTACTTTGTCCCCGTCAACCCGAGCGTATCGCGCAGCACCCACAGGAGTGGCGTATCCTCCACCACATCGGCTGACACGTTTTTTCCGTTCAGTGAGAATTCGATCATCGCGCAAAGTCCTAATGTTGCGAATGCTGGCACCAGTCTACTCATCTCATGCTGCTTGCCAACCCAGACGGAGATCACATTCGTTCACGGCTTCAGTACGTCACACGAAAAGTTGCATTAAAACTGCCCGGCATCGCGCTTTTTTGACTGGTTCGCCGAATGGCTCTCCTTTCACACATGTTAAAATCAAAATTTTTTTGCCCCATTTTACGGCGCTTTTCTGGGACATTTCAAAACAACGCGCAATTTAGCACCAACCGGAAACCTTCCATTTACCCTTGTAGGGCAATCTCACCCTCGTTGAGTGAGTTGCTGGTCACCGGTTGTCCGATCCTGGATCACCCTTGGGGTTGTTGCCCCGTCTAGCAGTGTAACAGTTGGTAAAGTAGCGTCTCATGTCCAAGCGTGTTCTGATCGTCGATGACGATCCTGCCCAACGCCGTATTCTCGAAGAGACGGTCAAACGTTTCGGCTTCGAGACCAAGACCTGCGGCTCCGGCGAGCAAGCCATTCAAATTCTCGAAAGCGACGGCCAGGGCGGTATCGCTCTCGTCATCCTCGATCTCGTGATGCCCGGCATGGACGGCATGGCCGTCCTCGAACGCATCGCCAATCGCCCCGGCTTGCCGCCTATCATCGTGCAGACCGCGCACGGCTCGATTGACACGGCCATTGCCGCCATGCGCGCCGGTGCCGTCGACTTCGTCATCAAACCCGCCTCACCGGAACGCCTCGACGTTTCGATCAAAAGCGCGCTGAAGATCGAAGCTCTGACCGGCGAAATCAACCGCATTAAGAAAAAAGCCGAGGGCATGCTCTCGTTCTCCGATCTGGTGATGCGCGGCGACTCGATGAGCCGCGTCATCAGCCTCGGTAAGCGCGCGGCCGCGTCCAACATTCCCGTCCTGATCGAAGGCGAATCGGGTGTGGGCAAAGAGCTGATCGCACGTGCCATCCAGGGCGAAAGCGAACGCGCCGGACGCCCGTTCATCACCGTGAACTGTGGCGCTATCCCTGAAAACCTAGTTGAATCGATCCTCTTCGGGCACGAGAAGGGCTCCTTCACCGGCGCCATCGACCGGCGCATCGGCAAATTCCAGGAAGCCGACAGCGGCACCTTGTTCCTCGACGAAATCGGCGAACTTCCGCTCAACGCACAGGTCAAACTTCTGCGCGCATTGCAGGAAGGCGAGATCGACCCCGTAGGCTCGAAAAGGCCGGTCAAAGTCAACTTCCGCCTGATCTCGGCCACCAACCGCGACATGATTCAGCTCGTCAAAGACGGCAAGTTCCGCGAAGATCTCTATTATCGCTTGAACGTGTTTCCGATCTTTGTGCCGCCGCTGCGCGAACGCCCGGATGATATACCTGAACTCGCACGCCACTTCGCCCAGCGCTTTGCAGCCGAAGAAGGCAAGCGCCTGGCCGCCATCAGCGAACGCGCCATGCAGCTCATTCAAAGCTACACATGGCCCGGCAACGTGCGCCAGCTCGAGAACGCCGTGTTCCGTGCTGTCGTACTCTGCGACGGCCCTGAGCTGACGATCGCGGAATTCCCGCAAATCGCAGCCCATGTTGATGGCTTCGACGCTGAAATTCCGGCAGCCCCGACTGTGCTGCAGAAACCCGGCGCCTACACGGGGCCCGCACTTCTTGGCGCTGAAAACACGGTGCCACACACGATTGAGCTGCGGGCCAGTAGCAATGGCCATAGCTCGCTGGGTATTCCGGCAATGGCTGAGGACGGCGAGATCCGTTCGCTCGAAGCCATGGAAGCCGACATGATCCGTTTGGCGCTTGGGCGCTATCGCGGTCACATGACGGAAGTGGCCAAGCGTT
>JANOKZ010000265.1:0-2565 GCA_031419515.1 Hyphomicrobium sp. | reverse complement strand
GCGTCTGCCCGGCGGCGATACCGTCAATCTGATTGTTGATCGCGCGGTTAATGCCGCGAATACCAATAACGCCGATCTTGCGTTGAAGCTCTTGGACTCAGCCGTTGATCTGGCACCCGACTACGCCGAAGCCTTCAGCCGCCGCGCCTTCGTGCATTACATGAAGGGCGACACCGAACGCGCCGTTGGAGATTTGCGCCGCGTGCTGGCATTGGAGCCGAACCATTTCAAAGCGCTCGAAGGCATCGCCAAGATCCTGCAAGAGTCCGGCCAGAAGAAGGGCGCACTCAAAGCGCTCGAAGAATTGGTGAAGGTCAACCCGCTCTCCCCCGGCGCCAAGACCTCAATTGAAATCCTCAAAAAAGAAGTCGAAGGCCAAGGGATTTAGACTCTGCCATGACTAGCCTCTCCCCTTGGGGAGAGGCCGGCGCGGCCCGCCTTTATAAATTTGTTAGAGTTGATATCGTCCGCGCCGGGTGAGGGCGCGCGCAACTCGGCAGATATCCCCGCCCCCCTCACTCAAGAGGAGAGGGCGACGGGCGCGCGAGCGGAACTATGGACGGGACCCACGGCAAGCTTCCGCAGGGGTGATGTTCGAGATTTGCGCCGCTCCCGCCTTCTGCGTTCCCGGAAGCCGCGTTGAGCTTCAGCGAAACAATGCGGCTATCCGGGATCACATGGGAACTTGGCGCTATCAGGAATTGATGTCAGAGTGCTCGAATTCTGAGTGACATGCCAGATACAATCGGGGAGGACGGGGAATGAGCCGCAAGTGCGCTGCTGCTTTGCTGGTAGTGTTGTTAGCCTCGCCAGCTCAAGCCGACAAGATTACGCGTACGGCTTATGCGTGTGCAGAAGTCGAAGACCTAAAGGGATACATGTCTCTGTCTGATGGCGAAGGGGCCACCGCCTACATACGTCGCAAAATAGCGGCCAACGTATGCACTCTCATGATCGAGGGTGAGCCCGTTGCCGTAGTAGATCGTGCATTTTGGAAGGGCTTTGTTCGCATTGAGACGCCCGAGGACGGAATGCGCTACTGGATCGTAGATGGGTACGTGGGTAAATGAACTGTTGTTGGGTCTGCTCTTCGGCTGACGCCGCCGCTTGACCCACCCCATCATCCCGACTATACTCTCCCCCATTCGGCTTTGCCGCCGGATGATCACGAGGAAGATCGGCTGGGCGGGTCCTGAAACAGGGCTCAAAATTAATCCCGGCAGGGCATTTCGCCCATCGCGGCAAGGTCACCAGCACAGACATCTCCGGTCTCCGAAGAGGGCTCGCGTTCGCGCGGGCTTAATGCGTTTGGATCGGCACATGGTTTGGTGTCTGACCCTCCGGGTCTGACATCATGGCCGAAAACGGCATCGAGATTTCGAAGGTGCCAGTTTGAAGATACCGTTTGAGCGGTGTCAGACCCGGAGGGTCAGACACCGCTCAATGCGGCAAACATCAACATCGAACGCAACCATTCGCACACGGCGGCCGGCTCGAGGAACGAGAGTCGCCGGGTGCAGTGAAAAAAGGAGCACGAATGTCCACAGCAACAGCAACAGCCACAAACAAAGACATGAATCCCTCAATGGAAGACTTCGCCGCGATGTTGGGCGAGAGCCTCGCCAAGGACGACCTGTTTGAAGGCACCGTCGTCAAAGGCAAAGTCGTCGGCATTGAAAAAGACATGGCCGTCATCGACGTCGGCTTGAAAATGGAAGGCCGCATCGCGGTCAAGGAATTCTCGGTCAACGGCAAGCCGAGCGAAATCAAAGTCGGCGACGTCGTCGAAGTTTACCTGGAGCGCGTAGAGAATGCGCTCGGTGAAGCCGTGCTCTCGCGCGACAAAGCAAAACGCGAAGAAAGCTGGACGCGTCTCGAAAAGCTGCACGAAAAAGGCGAGAAGGTGACAGGCGTCATCTTCAATAAAGTCAAGGGCGGCTTCACGGTCGATCTCGACGGCGCTGTCGCGTTCCTTCCCGGCTCTCAGGTCGATATCCGCCCCGTGCGCGATATCGGACCTTTGATGCATCAGCCGCAACCCTTCCAGATTCTGAAAATGGACCGCCGCCGCGGCAACATCGTTGTCTCGCGCCGCTCGGTTCTTGAAGAAAGCCGGGCCGAACAGCGTACCGAAATCGTCGCAAAGCTGGCTGAAAATCAGGTCATCGACGGTCTCGTCAAGAACATCACCGATTACGGCGCGTTCATTGATTTGGGCGGCATCGACGGCCTCCTGCACGTCACCGACATGGCCTGGCGCCGCGTCAATCACCCAAGCGAAATCCTCAACGTCGGCGACACGGTGAAGGTGCAGATCATCCGCATCAACCCGGAAACGCAGCGCATCTCGCTCGGCATGAAGCAGTTGCAGTCCGATCCATGGGCCGCGATCGCCGAGAAGTATCCGGTCGGCGCCAAGATTTCGGGCACCGTCACGAATATCGCCGACTACGGCGCGTTCGTTGAACTCGAAGCCGGCGTCGAAGGCTTGATCCACGTCTCGGAAATGAGCTGGACCAAGAAGAACACGCACCCCGGCAAGATCGTCTCGACCAGCCAGCAGGT
>JANOKZ010000264.1:0-3208 GCA_031419515.1 Hyphomicrobium sp. | reverse complement strand
CTGGTGTTCCACATGCAGCTCTCGAAAAAACGCGATGCCGCGCCGATTGTCCGCGATTATATCACCGACCTACAGCGCGCCTACGACGAATGCATGATCGGTACCGCTGAAGTCGTGCGCAATTCCATGAGCGAATTCTATGATCGCGGCATCCCCGGAAGTGTCGAGCCCGTGCCGCAAATACCGGCCCTCATCGAGCGTGGCAAGGGCCGCGTGCGCCGTTTCTATAAGAAGTACGACACGCGCCTGCAAGAGACGCGGTTTCTCGCGGGCGACAGTTTCACGATGGCCGATATCACCACGCTGTGCGCCATGGATTTCGCCAAGTTCGCCGGCATGGACATTCCGCCTGAATGCACGGGCGTCGCGCGCTGGCATGCAGAGGTTTCCGCCCGGCCGAGTGCGGTTGCCAGCGTCTGAGGATTACCCGCGCGAACCTTGGAGAATTTTGAGCCGATCCGCTTCGCGCTGTTTGTAGTCGCGCTGTAGGTCGGTGATATAATCGCGGACAATCGGCGCGGCATCGCGTTTTTTCGAGAGCTGCATGTGGAACACCAGCTGGCTGCCGGTGCGGAACATCATCTCGCAGCTGATCAGATAAAACTCAAACATCCGGCAGAAGCGCTCGTCATACATCTTGGCGATTTGCGGCCTGCTCTTCTCGAAACGATCACACCAATGCTTGAGTGTCTTGGCGTAGTGGACACGCAGGAATTCGAGATCCGTGACCCATAGGGAATTCTGTTCGACAACCGTGAACACTTCGGACAATGCGGGCGAATAGGCGCCTGGAAAGATGTACTTTCTGAGCCACGGGCTGGCAGTGCCGGGCGGCGACATGTGACCAATCGAATGCAACAGCATGACGCCGTCGTCGGCCAGCATATCATTCACTTTTGTGAAAAACTCGTTGTAATGGTGCACACCGACATGCTCGAACATGCCGACCGAGACGATGCGATCAAATTTGCTTGAGACGTCGCGGTAATCGCGAAGTTCGAACCGCACCCTATCCGATAGTCCAGCCTTCTTGGCCTTTTCGTTCGACAGAACGTGCTGCTCTTTCGACAGCGTCACGCCCGTTACGTCGACATTTTCCATCGCGGCCAAATAGAGCGCCATGTCACCCCAGCCCGAACCAATATCCAGGATCTTCAAGCCCGGCTTCAGGTTGAGCTTTGCCGCAATCAGCCGCAGCTTGTTGCGTTGCGCTTCCTCAAGCGTGTTCGAATCGTCTTGAAAGTAGGCGCAGGAATACTGCATGCCCTCGTCGAGGAAGAGTTTGTAGAAGTCGTTGCCAAGATCATAATGATGCGCGACGTTCTGCTGGGCTTTGCCGACAGGGTTCGCTTGTTGAAATCTTTTCAACCCGCGCGACACGCGGCGCAGAACTTTCTGCAAAGGATAGGACCCGAGCGACAGGCGATTCATCGAAAACAAGGTGAGAAAGTCGCGAAGCGTCGAATTTTCGAATGTCAGGCGCTCGTCCATATACGCTTCGCCCGCGTGCAGCTCAGGATTGAAGAACAGCTTTTTGTAGAGCGTTGGGTCCTTGAGCCGCATCGTCACTTTTGGGCCCGGCGCTCCGGCAAAGAGATGGCGCCCGCCTTCGGCATCGATCACCTCGAGCGAACCAACTTTGACGAACGACTTGAGCATATGTGAGAGCGGGAACATCTTGGCCTCTTGTGGCGATGACACACGGCGCCCGGCCGCTACGGCTCGAACCGCGTCATCATCGCAGAGTTGCCGCCGCCGTTCTACCCAACAGGTTGTACGCTGCGGCACCTTGCGGCGAGCAGCATTGGCTTATCCCCGGAAGAGTTAGGCGGTAACACACGTGCGCGCATAAACTGCCTTCTCGAACTCGACGAGGACGTCCGTGCACTTGGGGTCGACGAATGGCAAGGACTGCATCAAGACGACGCCAGCGATGCCGTTAAGTTGATCGAACCAGAAGTAGGTATTCAACGCGCCTGCCCAGCAATGGCTGCCAGCCGCCCGCATGCCGCGCGCTGGTTCGATATTGATCATGGTGGCAAGGCTGTGTTTTTTCGACATGCCGGGAAAGAATTCAGCGTCCCCCGTGACGCCCGGCGCCACCGACGTCAGCTTGCCGACTTCGAGATCGTCAATGTGATTTTCGAGAATGTAGTTGACGGTCGCGGGTTTAAGAATTTGCGCCCCGTTGTAACTTCCTTCGTTGAGCAGCATCAGCAGAAACTGCAAATAATCGCGCGCAGTAGAATAAAGCCCAAAGCCCGCCGAATAGACTTCAGGGTTTGAAGGTGGATCGAGAGATATGACACTCAACGATCCATTTTCGCCGCGGGCGTGGACACTCGCCAGACGGTTGCGCTTATCGCCTTGGCACTCAAAATCGGTATCCTTCATACCGAGCGGGGTAAAGATCTCGTCGCGGCAGTAAACATCTAAGCGCCTGCCGCTGATCGCTTCGATGACCTGACCTAGCCAGTCGATGCCGATGCCGTAGTCCCAGCGTTCGCCGGGATCGAAGACGAGCGGGTACATGATCCCGCGCTTTGTGCCCGACAGAAAACCCGGGTTGCCTGTGACTGCCAGATACTTGGCGATGTCTGCATTCCAGAATTCGTAGACGAGGCCCGACGTGTGCGTCATCAACTGGCGCACGGTTGCCTTGCGCTTTGGGGCACGCAGACGAGGGCTATCGCCATCGAAACCTTCCAGCACTTGGAGCTCGCCGAAGGCCGGACAAATCGACTCGACAGGCGCATCGAGATCAAGTTCGCCGCGTTCAACGAGCTGAGCAGCGGCGACGGAGCCAACCGCCTTAGTCATCGAAAATATGCGGAAAATTGTATCGTCGGTCATGGCAGCGGGACCGTCCGCGCTTCGCTTGCCAAAGGCACCCTGATAGAAGATGCCCTCGCGGGTTGCGGCTCCGCCTACAACGCCAGCAGCGGCACCAAGTTCGATAGAACGCCTGAGAATACGATCGAGCGCGGACATAAGGACGGCCTCCGGCACGTTTCTTCAAAGTCCAGAGGGTATCATGCAGGTTGGCGGCAAGCCTATTCCCCGGAGGTCTAAGAGTCCGTCCGGAACCTTTATGAGGTTTTCCGGGCTCTTGCGAGTCGCCTGAGCATGATGCGGATCATCGCAAGGATGATAAATGCGGAATGGGAGCGGGCGAGATTTTCGAAGTCCTTTGCAAGTCTGCGGCAGC
>JANOKZ010000263.1:0-13380 GCA_031419515.1 Hyphomicrobium sp. | reverse complement strand
TGGCGCTTGAGGCCTACGGCACGTTTGACCGCTTGGGGGACACCGGGACACCCGGCGAGAACCGGGCACACTTTGGTGATTTTAATCAGCATCGCGCCGGCGCTATCGTTTATTACACGTTCTTTCCGGATGAAGGCGGGGCGCCGTCTCAGCCCGCAAAAGGCGCTCGGGAGGCCGTCACGCTGTCTGATGACGCGAATAACGAAGACAAAGAGCTGTCGGTTGCCATTGGTACCGGCGTACTTTTCGGCTTGAATGAGAACACGCCTGATCTCACCTACAAGCTCAGCGTCGAGGTTGAATACTGAGTCGCCTGCGACTGGCCCGGGCTTACTTGAAATTATAACCCTGAATCACGGTCCGGTCGGTAGCCGTTAAACCTTCAGGCGCCTTCGGCAAGCCCTCGTCCTTGCAATCGTTGAGGGCGTAATCGACGTTGGCAAGGGCTGCCTGATCGACCTTGGCATCGCCGGAACTCTTGACGATCTCGCGGTTGACCACTTTACCCAGCTCGTCGACCACGATGCGGACCTGGGCGTTGCCGATAATGCGCTTCTTTGGCGGGAACTTGCATTCCTGGAACAACTTCACAAGCTTGCCGCGATACTCGGCAAGAGCGGACGCGTCGCCACCCGTCTGTTCGCCGCCGGAACTTGCATCTTTGGCGATCGCAACTTGAACCGGCTGCTCGACGGCTTCAACCGGCGTCGTCTCTTGAGGCTTGATTTCAGGCAGTGGCACTTCCGTCTTGACGATATTGTCATCGACGGCCTTTTCCGAAACCGACGTGATTGCTTGTTGCAATTCCTCGACCGGCTTCGTCTCTTGAACGGGCGTTGGCAGCGTCTCGACCGGCGTCAGATCGGCTGTGCGGACGGTTTGCACGTCGTCGCCAAGTTTGACGATGTTGTCGATGCCAATGCCTTGCTCCACGACGAATTGATCGTCACCTGTTCCGGCTTCGAAAGCTGCGACGCTATTTGAAGTGCTGACGTGACGCGTCAACGCAAAGGCGAACGACCCATGCGCGATCAGGGATAAGGCAACTGCAAGTGAACGGACGCTATTCATTTCAGTGTGGAACCCTATTGCTGACCCGGTGCGGGGGTGGACGTTTGCAATCGATTTGAAAGCAAGGACACGCGGGCAAATCCAGCTTCGCCAACCTGTCCCAAAATCAACATGACGTCGCCGTACGCGATCTTGCTGTCGGCGCGCACGTACACGACGGCGTCGCCTTCGGCACTACGCACCGACTGAAGACGCGGTATGAGCTGCTCGCGTGTGACGAATTCGTCGCGGATTTGCAGACGCCCGTCGCTCGTCATGGTGACGACCATCGGCTTCTTAGTGGGCCCGACTTTGGCGGCCGATGTTTTGGGGAGTTGCACCGGAACGCCCGACACCATTAGCGGCGCCGCCACCATGAAGATGATGAGCAGCACGAGCATGACGTCAACCATTGGCGTGATGTTGATTTCCGCCACCGGGCGGTAGCCAAAATCGTCGTCGCCGTCGGAGGCGGAAGATTGTGCGCCCATGCCCATATTAGAAGGCCTTTCCTGCGCGTATTGGCTCGACGGCTGCCTTGGTGCCGGCCTCAAGTGCGGGCCGTGACAGCTGTTTCGCGAGTTCGCTGATCGCAGTGCCAGCACGTGCCGCCGCGCGGCCGAGTTTCACGGCGAAATGATTGTAGGCCATGACCGCCGGAATTGCGGCTGCGAGGCCGAGAGCGGTTGCAAACAAAGCTTCGGCAATGCCGGGAGCCACTGTCGCGAGGCTCGTATCTTGTTGATGTGCGATGGCCGTGAATGAATTCATGATGCCCCACACGGTGCCGAACAAACCGACGAAAGGCGCGGCCGATCCCACCGTTGCCAGGAACGGCAAGCCGATTTCGATGCGCTGCAGTTCGCTCCTCAAAGATGAGCGCATGGCCTTATCGAGCCGCGCCCGCACTTCGGTGCGAACTTCGCCGCGCGATGCGCCGTCGCTGACTTCGCCTTCGGCTGCCGTCAGAATCGTGCGCGCAATACCATTGATGGCTTGGGCGTCAGCTGGTGATTTTGCAACAGCTTCGAGATTGCGCAGGCCCCGGTTCAGTGTGATCAGACGGAACGTCTTCTCAAGAATGATCGCCCAACAGATAACCGAGGCAATGGCGAGCAAGAGCATGACGACCTTGACCACCGGGTCGGCGTTCATGAGCATGCTGAGAAGAGAGAAATTGTGAGCAGCGTCCGCAACAGTCGTTTCCAAAACGCACTTCCTTCTTACTTAGAGATCTTTACGGCTGTCAGGCTGGACGTTGACATGCGCTGCAAGCAATCGGCGACGGGCCCCGAGTCCGCTTTGCATTCCATCACTTCATTGATGAGGAACGAGCCGATCTTATCGCAGCCCACGCCATCGAGTTCGAACAGCTTGACGGTTTTTTTCTGAGGCTTCAGCGGAGCGAGGTCCAAGGCGAAGCGTTTGCCAATGATACCGTCGGCCTGAAACAACACGAGATCGAGCTTGTAGGCCTGATACGTTACGTCGGAGGTGTTGTTGACCACCATATAAGCGCGGCAGCCTTTGTCGTAAGTCTCAAGCTTGTTGAGTTCCAGCGATGTAGATGTCGCGGCCGGAGTGGGTGCTGGTGCCGCTGGCGCCGGTGTCGTGTCTGCGGAAAGGGCCGGGAATGCTGCAATCAAGCAAACCGCTGCTGTCGCAACCGGCCATGCGGCCGAAACTCTATTTGACACGCTTGAACTCTCTTAGCTGGAGTTAAAAGTCACCCTGCATGTAGCGGCTTTGCAATCACGCGAACAGTGGTGAAAGCCGCACATTTCTGTGAGGTTATATCGGCAGATTGTGGCTTCGGTCGATCTGTTTTTTAGTCGCGTTTTCAATTGGTAGGCACAACATGATGAAGGCGGGAATTTGAGCGCGCCGCAGCGGGAATTCTTCCCGGACATGGCCAGCCGTTTTCCTGATTCAGATCTGTTCTGATGCTGAGTGGCCACAGGCCAATTGCATTACCCTATTCCCTTTTCGCAGTGGGAACTTCTGCCCTTGACCTGAGCGGCGCTCTTAAGGACACGGTTGTGCGGGGATGAATCGCGCATTTTAGTGCGGTTCTAAAGTCTGTTCTGCGCAATGCTTAAGGGTGGCGGGACTGGGGACATAGGGGACGTCAATGTCGCGGACTGTGAGCGGATACGGGGCCATAATCGGATCGATTGCACTTCTAACAAGTGCCGCTGTTCTACAGGCTCAGGAGCAAGGCACGACGGCGCCTGCCCCGGCCGATGCCCCCGCAGGCACTGCGGCGCCTGCTCCAGCACCACAAACGCCGCCTCCTGCAACGACGCAACCTTCGACCCCAGAGGTAACGCCGCCGGCGGCAACGACGACTGCGCCCTCAACCGCGACGCCACCCTCTACGACAACTTCGCCTGCACCACCTGCAGCCGGGCAGACACCCGCACCTACAAACGGTAAAGCACAAAATCTGCCGGATGTTGAAATCATCCAGACACAACCCGCGCCCGCGCCAGAACCGGATAAACCGGATGCGCCGCCGCCGCCGAAGGTCGCGAAGAAAAAGCCGCCTGTCGCGCCCGAGCCGCAACCGGTTGCCGTGCAGGCAAAGCCTAAACCAAAGCCGGTTCAGCAAGCACAACCTGCGCCGCAGCCAGCTCCACAGCAAGTTGTTGAACCGGCGCCGCAGCCTGCAGAGTTGCCACCGGCCGTTGGTGGTCCGCCGGCTGGCGATACGCTCATCAAAATCTCGCCCATCGCGGGCAGCGAAATTCCGCTCGACAAAGTTCCAGGTGCTGTCGGCACCGTTTCAGCCGCCGACGTCGCACGCAACGGCACGGGTCAAGTGCAAAATGTGCTGCAGCAGCAGGTGCCAGGCATCATTCTGTCGGATACGGCGGGCAGCGGTTTCCGCACCGATGTGTCCTATCGCGGCTTCGACGCCTCCCCCATCGGCGGCCGTTCGCAAGCACTAGCTATTTATATGAATGGAATTCGCATCAACGAGTCGTTCGGCGACACGGTGAACTTCGATGCCATTCCCTCGATCGCCATCAGTGATATTGCTGTTGTCGGTAACAATCCGGTGTTTGGTCTCAACGCTATTGGCGGCGCTATCAGCTTCACGATGAAAGACGGCTTTGGGTACCAAGGCGGCACGATTGACGCTTCGGCTGGTTCGTTCGGGCGCAAGCAGATTGCGGCCGAGGCGGGAGCCAAGAGCGGCGCCTTTGCCGCTTATGCCGCCGCCGAATATCTTGAAGAAGACGGATTCCGGGATTTCTCCGCAGCTGAAGTCAAACGCATGTTTGCCGACGTTGGCTTCAAAGGCAGCGCCGTCGAACTGCATTTCAGCTTTAACGGCGCCAAGAGCCTTGCTGGCGTTGTGACGGCCGCGCCGGTTGAGCTTCTAGCACTCGATTACGGCCGCACGTTCACAAGTCCCCAGGACACAGAATATGAAGTTCTGATGCCGTCGGTGCGCGGCAGCGTGAAGGCAACCCCTACGCTGACGCTTTCGGCTCTCGCTTATTACCGGCGCTTCAAACAAAATGTCCTGGACGGCAACCTGTCAGAAGTCGACGAGTGCGCAGCGGGCGGCCCGAACGACGGATTGCTCTGCTTGACGGAAGACGGTGTCGAAGAGGTTGTCGAGGACGGCGACGGCAACGCCGTATCGTCGGATTTGTTTGGCGGACCCATCGGATCGCTCGAACGCATCACGCAGGATGCGAAGAGTTATGGAACGAGCGCCCAGGCGGTAGAAAAATCAAGCCTGTTTGGCCGTCCAAACCAGTTCCTGGTTGGCGTCAGCTACGATCACGGCAAGGTCGCCTATCAAACGTCGAGTGAACTGGGGACGATTGGCGATCGGTTTGTTGTGACGGGATCTGGCATCATCGTTGTCGAGCCGGATGATCTGCAGCCTCGCGATCTGGTGACAGAGAACGACTATTACGGAGTCTTTTTCTCCAACACACTTGATGTGACGGATCAACTCTCTGTCACCGTCGGCGGGCGTTACAACCACGCAACCATCAAGCTCACAGATCTCACTGGAAATTTCCCCGAGCTCAACACAACGAACAAGTACGACCGCTTCAATCCAATGATTGGCGCGACGTACAAGTTCATACCGGGACTCTCAGTCTATGGCGGCTATTCGGAAGCCAATCGCGCGCCGACGGCCGCTGAACTTGGTTGCGCGGAACCAACGAACCCGTGTTTGATCGAAAGCTTCCTGACCGACGACCCGCCGCTGAAGCAGGTGATTTCGCACAGCTGGGAAGCAGGATTGCGCGGCGAACACAAATCCTGGGACCGCCAAAAAATTACGTGGAGTCTTGGGTATTTCCGCACCCTCAATACGGATGACATCTTAAACGTTGCAGCGAAGACAACGGGACGCGGCTTCTTTTTGAACGCGGGCGATACGCTCCGGCAAGGCGTCGAAGCGGCGATCGGATATCAGAACGAGCGGCTGTCGGTGTTCGCGTCCTACGCGCTGGTTGACGCGACGTTCCAGACGGACCTGATCCTTTCAGCTCCCAACACACCGGGCGCGCCTGATTGCCCCGATATTGCTCCCGGAACGATCACCTGCAACTTTGTACAAAGCGGCGACAACCTGCCGGGTATTCCGAAGCACCGTTTCAAAGCTGGCATCGAGTATTGGCTGACGCCGCAATGGAAAATCGGCTCGGACCTTGTGGCGGCCAGCGACCAGTTCTTCTTCGGCGACGAAGCCAACAACAACGAGAAGCTTTCGGGCTATACGCGCATCGATCTCAGAACGTCGTACGACGTGACTGAGAACGTCCAGATCTATGGCTCGATCAAAAACCTGTTCGACAAGCGCTATGGGCTTTACGGCACGTTCTTCGATCCGGTTGAAGCAACAGAAGCCGCCGAACCTCAAGGTATCACGTTGACCGATCCGCGAAGCCAGACGCCGGCCCAGCCCTTCGCCGTCTACGGCGGCGTGAAAGTGAAATTCTAACGCGTCGAGGCCCCCATCCTCGTGCGGAAAAAACAAAACGGCGGACCATTGGCCCGCCGTTTTGCATTTTTTATGACGCCTTTCAGATATACTTATTCAAAAGCCCGCCGGCACGAAGTGCGCATAGAAGGGCTCGGCTTTGTGTTTCGGCCCGTTCAAGGCTTCAAGCCGTTCGATTTCATTAATGGCATCGGTTAAGGCAGCGGCGACGCGCTCGAGCCCAGCGTTCTCGCGGCAATCGCTTTCGATATAGAGCAGCGTCTCGCGCATCGTCTCAAGGTCAATGGACGGCTTGGCGCGCGATTGTTCTAAAAGTTTGAACACGCTGAACTACCTCAAACTCGAAAGATCAATTTAAGACTTTATCAACCTTTGAAGTTATCTCAGAAATCCGATTTGGGCGCAAGCACGCCGTGGCGTCTCATTTTGATACAACTTATTGTTATTGCAGATCTATTGGCTCCAGCCTTCCTTTACCTATCAAGGGCAAACTCCGCTCCGGGGTAATGTGTGGGTGGGAGTTACGTTGTGTTGCGCAGTCCGGGCATCTTGATCCTCGTCGAGAACCTTACGGTTCCGCTAGACCGCCGCGTTTGGACAGAAGCACGCGCGTTGCACGATGCTGGCTATACTGTTTCCGTGGTCTGCCCGACCGGCGGTAAATACACCGCATCCTACGAAGTCCTCGAGGGAATCCACGTTTTCCGCCATCCTATGCCATTCGAGGCCGATGGTGCATTGGGCTATGCGCTTGAGTACAGTTGGGCGTTGGCTTGGGAATTCGCGCTCTCTATCAAAGCCTATTTCAAAGTCGGGTTCGATGTCGTGCAGGCGTGCAATCCGCCAGATCTCTTGTTCCTGATCGGCGGGTTCTGGAAGTATCTGTTCGGCAAGCGGTTTGTATTCGACCACCACGATATCAATCCCGAGCTTTACGAAGCCAAGTTCAACAAGAAGGGCCGCTTTCATACGCTGCTGTTGTGGCTTGAAAAGCTGACTTTTAAAACCGCCGACGCATCGATTGCAACCAACGAAACGTTTAAAGACATTGCCGTCCGGCGCGGCGGCATGGACCCGGACCGCGTTTTCATCGTGCGTTCGGTGCCCGATCTCACGCGCTTCAAACGCGTCGAACCCAACAATGATTTAAAGAACGGCCGCAAGTATCTTGCCGGCTATGTCGGCATCATGGGTGCTCAAGATGGCGTCGATCTCTTGATTGACGCCATGGATGAACTCATCAATGCGCAAGGCCGGCGTGACATACAGTGCGCCATCGTCGGCTCGGGAACGGAATTGCCAAACTTGCAGCGCATGTGCTCGGCCAAAGGACTGGACGACTACATCACGTTTACCGGCTTCCAGTCGGGTGACCCGCTGCTCAAGGCGTTTTCGGCTTTCGACATCGGTGTCATTCCTGACCCCAAGAACACCTACAACGACAAGATCTCGATGAATAAGGTGTTCGAGTACATGAGCCTCGGCATTCCATTCGTCTCGTTCGATCTCATTGAAGGCCGGAAGGCATCGGGCGAAGCTGCGCTTTACGCACGCGACAACGATCCCAAAGACCTTGCCAGTAAGATGGCCAAGCTTTTCGACGACGCGGATTTAGCGGGCGCTCTTGCCGAAGAAGGCCGGTGCCGTGCTCGCGCTTTGCTCAAGTGGGAAAACGAGCGCGCGCGCCTGCTGGCGGCTTATGCTCTGGTACTTGAAGACAAGGGCGAGACCGCCGCGCAGCCTGCGACGCAAGTGGTGTCAGGCTGAAGCCCATTAGGCGGTTGTTGGTAATCGGGCCGCCAGCCGCAATCTCACCTGCGCGCGAAGTGCCGGCATGATGGCGATGCCAACGCCAATGACCGCGGCCGTTGACGCGCCAAGTGCAATGGCGATCTTCCACAGGCTCATTCCAGCAGCACCCTGTGCGAGCACTGCAAGAAGTGCAGCCGGCAACAGGAAGAAGGCGCGCGCCATTAGAATTCGCCCTGTCGTGGCTTCAAGGCTTTCAAGCCGCGCCGCGACATAGAATAACGACAGACATTCACCGAAGAAAGCAATGAATGCGATTGTTGAAATCGTGGCGCCATCAATCGCCGTCCAAAGTGCAAACGGCAGTACGGACGCTCGCACGAGACCGGCCACCAGGAAGGGTTTCGTGTGTCCTGCTGCCATGAGGGCCATGCCCGGAACGGCTTGGACCATGCGCAACGCCCACATAGCTGCGAGCCAGGCCGTAACGGCGCCTAGGCCACTGTAATGAGAGCCAAACACAACCGGGAGCACGGTCTCTCCGGCGATAATGAAAAAAACGAGATAGAGGGCGGCACCAAGCGTTGTTACTTCTGCCATGACCCTGAAGCGGCTGACAAGCGTGCGCCCGCGCCGCAAAGCGTCGGAAAAAAGCGGCAGCATCAGGGCGTGGCCGGCTTTCGCCGCAAGCAAGCCTGGAACCATCGTTAGCATGAAGCACGCAGTGTAGGCAGCAAGCGCTTCCATACCGGCGAGCCGGCCGATGATCAGGCGATCGCCTTGGTAGACGGCAATCAGTGGCAGTGCGCTCAGCAGAATAGGCCAGCCAAATGCAATCTGACGCGAGAGTATCTCGCGATTGGCAGCGAGGCGATAGCGGCTCTCGGAGAGCAGGTGCGAGATCAGCACGCCTGCGAAGGCTTGGGCGAGAGAGAGCCAGACCACGACCTCGAACGTGGCAGAGATCTTAATGAACGGCAATGTTGCCATGAGCGCGACGGCTTGCGGAATAACTTCAACGTACATCTGCGGGCGATTGTCTAAGCGCCTCTGGGCCCGGCGGCAATCGAGATGGAGGAAGCCTTTGATGAGGGGCACGAGCGCGACGATCTGGAAGGCGGACGTAGCCTGTTGAATATTGAAAAATCGCGCGACCGATGGACCAATAGCCAGAAGTACAGCGGTCAATAGTACGCCGCGGACGAGGAGAACCGTGTGCGCCGTGGCAACGAATTCGTCTTTATCGCCGTCCTCTGCTTGGACGATCAACCGGTCCGAACCGAGATCTGAAAGCGTCTCAACGATCTGCAGCAGCAGCGTGATCGAAGCTGCAATTCCGAAATCAGCGGGAGAAAGTGCGTGGCCCATGATTGCGTTGCGCAGGAAAGACAGCGCTTGGGCCGTCCCATAGCCTGAGAATAGCAGAAGTCCTTGGGTCCCCACGCCACTAAGCGAAATGGGGGCTAGTGTTGGCGCTTCGCTCATCTTTTCAGACCGCATTTGGTTTGTGTTGCGACCAGCCGCGTGCGTTAGGAAGTCTGCGTGATATTTTGGCGAAAGGTTTGCTGGCTAAACGGCCAAGAAAGCCGCCGACCGGATCGCCGCTGAGACGCATGAGACTGCATGTTGTCTGAATCCAGCGGGGCGATAAGGCGCGCTCCCATTTCTTGCGAAAAGCGGATTCCATCTTCCCGAAGTCCGAGCCTTTTTTGCCAGGCGACAAGTGCTCGAGGTGGAAATCTATGACGTAAGCCGAGTATCCCATTTGTGCTGCGTGCAGGCAGATGTCAGCGCCATAGAAGTGAAAGCCCTTGAGGTCGCGCGAGAAGCCTAGGCGCGCGTCACGCCGGACGATGATAAAATTTTCATCCAGACTGAATACTCGCTGCGGAAAGTTTCCCTCACTCTGGTTTTTGCCGTGCGGGTCGGTGATGCGCAGCGCAAGGTTTCCGGGCGCTACTCCGCCAGCATTTCCGGCAAGGGCCCAGTCGGCATCGCGACCGTGCAGCTCTTTCAGGCGCTGGTCCAAAATTGACCGGCGGTCTTCAAGCAAGCGAACGTCCTGATGACACAGAACGACGATGGGCGCGTGCGCCGCGTTAAGGAGCGCATTCAGGCCGCGGTACGCGTCGGTTTGCACAGGCCCTGTATTGTCGACGAAGAGGTACTCGCAATCCGTGTCGGTAAATCCCCCGGCGAGTAATGAGTCGCGCATGGCTGCATACTGCGCGCGGTCGGAAACTAGCGTCGCAATCGTATAACGCGGCTCAGCCGGCACCGGTGCTTCGGTTTCCGGTCGCAGAATGCGAGGAGTGCAACTCGTGGGACAGTTTGTCGTAGCCGTTGCCATAGTAGAATACCTTAAGTCGACGGTGCCAGAGCCGCAGGTGTTGTTTGGCCTTGAGAAGGTGTCGCGTACCCGTATTGCCATTCTTTGCGGCGGCGCCAAATCTGGCGCCAGGCATCAGCCGTGCTGCGGTTCGCAGACGACGGAGCCAGCACCGCGCGGATGGACGTCGCAATGAGACGCGTCAGCGGCCATGCGGCGAGCAAAATGCGCCCGGCTGGCGCCAGGATAGGCTGCCAGTGGCGATCAACGAGCGAGACTTTGGCGGCGAGCAGGCGCACCATCTTGCCGGCACGGGCTATTTCCGACGCGCCGCCATAGTGAGTGATCGTCGCAAACGGGGTGATCATGGGGCGGGCGGAAAAGGCATGTGCTCTGAGGCAAAGGTCGGCCTCTTCGCCATACATGAAAAAGAGGGGGTCAAATCCATTGAGCCCTTCCCAAAGCTCTCGTTCGATCAGAAAGAAGCAGCCGGAGACGATATCGACGCGCCGGGCGGTATCGCGCTTCCATCCGCCGTAAGCCTCGCCGTTGAAAGATTCCGTATGAGGAAACAGGCCGGTCAGTCCTGTCGCACGGCAGAACAGGTTCCAGAGTGTCATGCGGCTCCAGCAAGACGACGGATTAAGCGATCCGCTCGCATAAAGTGTGCGCCCGCCCCATATCCGCGCACTGGGTTCCTTCCGGGCAAACGCCACGAGTTTATCGATAGCGCGATCGGGCACCAGCGTGTCGGGATTTAGGAGCAAAATATAGCGCCCCCGCGCGTGCCGGGCGGCAAGATTGTTGGCCCTGGCGAAACCAATATTCTCATTGAGGCGAATGAATTGCGGATGCAGCGGGTGGCTTGCAATCATATCAGCCGAGCCATCAACCGAGGCATTATCAACCGCGATGACCTCGTAGGAAACATCTTTGGTTTCAGTCAGCACGGAATCGAGCGCCGCCCGCGTCATGGCGCACGTGTTGTAACTGACGACGAGAATTGAAACGTCGATGTGGGCGTGCTGCATTGGATCTGACCGGTCGCGATTCAGTTTGGCGCAACGGTAGCGGGCACCGGCTAACCTTCCCTTAACGATCAACAAGCCTCACACACTAACGAATGCTTAACGCAGCGGCGTCACACTCTCCGGAGGCTTAAGCGAATCGCCGAGTGAATTCTGGGACGCCCCACATGGACAATTTGGATAGCGAATCCGACCTCGGTTTCGACGGCATCATTTGTATCGGCGGGGAAGATTGGTGGTATCACAACCGCGGCCATTCTGATTTCCAGATTATGCGGCGCTTGGCCGAGACCATGCCGGTCCTATTCGTCAATTCGCTCGCTGTGCGCATGCCCTCGCTTATGGAGAAGAGCCAGTTCGCCGCCCGTATAGGCCGGAAAATGCGCAGCTTGGCGCGCGGCATCGTCAACGTTGAAAACAAGTTCTGGGTGTTCTCGCCCGTATCGGTGCCGGGCCCAACTGGCCAGAAACTATCGAGTTGGGCACTGAGCCCGCAGATCAAGCTCGCCGCGCGCCGCGCCGGTATATCCCGGCCGCTCCTGTGGATTCATTGTCCGGCAGGCGCGGCACTTGCCGATGAAATTCCCCACGCACTTCTCGTGATGCAGCGCACCGACCGTTTCGAGGCTTTTCCGGAGGCCAATCCTGAAATCGTCGGCGCTCAGATCAGAAAAATGAAGGCCGCTGCCGATGTGGCCATCTATTGCAACCCGAATTTGATGGCCGAAGAGAAAGGCCAGGTGCGCCGCCAATTGCTCATCACCCACGGGGTCGATCTCGAGACCTTTATCACGGCAGGTCAATCGCGTTCGCCCGGACCGGCCGATGTCGCCATTTTGAAGCGGCCGCGCGTTGGGTTTATTGGGGGCATCGATGCTCACACGTTCGATCCGCCGCTCTTTGTAGAGGTGGCACGGCGCCTCAGTGACGTCGAGTTTGCGCTGATCGGCGGTTGCTCGTTGCCGGATGACTGGTGCTCGTTGCCGAACGTCAAACTCTTGGGCCGCAAGCCCTATGACGAGGTTGCCCGCTACATGGCGGCGATGGATGTGCTTATCATGCCGTGGAACGACAGCGATTGGATCAAGGCCTGCAACCCGATCAAGCTCAAAGAGTATCTTGCGGTTGGCCGTCCGATCGTAACAACGGATTTCCCGGCTCTTGGCCGTTATCGCGATCTGGTACGCGTCGCCGAAGGTCCGGCCGCATTTGCCTCCGCTATCCGTCAGGCGCTAGCCGAGCCTTACGACGCCGATAAGGCCAGGAATTCGGTGGCAAGCGAAGGCTGGGACGCCAAAGCCGGTTATCTCCTCGAAAATCTCTTCGAGATTGCCGGAGAGGTCGCGTCCGGAAAACCGACCGGCACCGTTCCGCGCCGCTCGGCGGCGTAGTTCTCCGCTTGACCGGCAAAATGTAAGGCTTAAGCGGGAAGAGCGCCGGGGATTTGCATGCCGGGCAATCCGGGTGCTGGCTGAATGGCTGGAATGTACGGCCGCTGGGTCTGGCGCGGTTCCGCCGGTTTTGCAACTTTTGCCTTGATCTTCAATCGTGCCGGATCGGCAAGCCACCCTGCCATGCCGAGAAAGAAGAAGAAGAAGGCGTAGGGCACGTTCCAAAGATGCACTGTGGTCGCGATCAGGCAAAGTGCGATCAGCGACATATTCCATCCCCGCGCTAAGCGGCGCGCGTCGGCATCCTTCTGCGTCAAACTGCGTTTAACAACGCCGCGCGCAAGCAAAGCGATAGCTAGGATGATTAAGAGAAGCGCCGGAATGCCTGTGCGCATGAGAATGACGAGCCAAAAAGCGTCAACCGTCGATGATACCATCCAGGCCGGGCGGTCCCACTCGGCGAGACCGATACCAAAGATTGGGTTGGCCCACACGTTATCGAGCCCGAATTCCCAGGTCATCAGACGGTAGAAGCCAGTCCATGAATCGAGCGTCATGCCGGTTGCGATGACGGCGATCGGCCCGCGCGTCGAGAAGATGGATGCACCGATGTACAGGCCCGCAATAACCACCCACGTTAGCGACGCGCGGCCCTTGAGGCGCCGCGTCACCTTTTCCCAGATCAGCATGGCGATCTGGAGCCCAAGACACAACAGCGGCGCCGACGAAAGCCCAAGTACGGTCGCACTGCACAGCAGTGCCGAGCGCTTTAATTTATTGGCGGTCCGGCGCTCTTCATACCAAAACAGCGCGAGGAGCGCGGCGCAGAAGGTGCCGTAATGAATGGGGTGGTCGAAC
>JANOKZ010000262.1:0-3599 GCA_031419515.1 Hyphomicrobium sp. | reverse complement strand
GCATTCGCGCTCGCCGAGGTAGACGACGTTGCCATGCT
Organism: Hyphomicrobium sp.; assembly: GCA_031419515.1. Lineage (GTDB taxonomy): Bacteria > Pseudomonadota > Alphaproteobacteria > Rhizobiales > Hyphomicrobiaceae > Hyphomicrobium_B. The sequence continues at coordinate 3,561 of JANOKZ010000262.1, read as the reverse complement.
TATCGCCTATCAACTGGATTTCGATGTGGCGCGGGTCGATAATGAACTTTTCAATGAACATCCGGTCGTCGCCGAACGAGGCTTTTGCTTCCGAGCGGGCGAGGGCAAAACCTTCCAGAACTTCCCTACGGTCGTAGGCGATCCGCATCCCCTTGCCGCCGCCTCCGGCCGAGGCCTTCATCATCACCGGATAGCCGATCTCCTCGGCAATCTTAACGGCATGTTTTTCGTCCTGAATTTCGCCCATGTAACCTGGCACGATCGAGACCTTGGCCGCAGCGGCGGCCTTCTTGCTCTCGATCTTGTCGCCCATGGCGGCAATGGCCCGCGGGTTCGGGCCAATGAATGCGATACCAGCCTTTTGAAGAGCGACCGGAAAGGCCTCGCGCTCGGAAAGGAAGCCATAGCCGGGGTGGACCGCCTCAGCGCCCGACTTCTTGCAGGCGTCGATGATCTTTTCCATGACGAGGTAGGATTGCGCTGCCTGCGGGGGGCCAATGTGGATGGCTTCATCCGCCATTTCGACGTGGAGAGCGTCGCGGTCGGCGTCGGAGTAAACAGCGACAGATTTAATGCCCATCTTGCGCGCGCTCTTGATGATGCGGCAGGCAATTTCACCGCGGTTGGCAATCAGGATCTTCTTAAACATCGCTCGCGCTCGTCCTTTGGGATTGGAAATAGACTGGCAGACTGCCGCAGGCTTTTGGCAGACGTCTCAGGGCCGTTCTAGTCGCTAGAAGCGGGGCCGTAAACCGTCTTTGACGGCGCGTGCTCAGGCTCTGCCCGCGATGCGCTGCCGCACGAGCTCAATGGCCGATTTCAGCTGGTAGAGCTGGTCGGAATAGTTGAGCGGAACCGGGATAACGCTGACTGCCTGCTCAATCCGCGCAACATCGGCTTTATAAGTCATCCGGGCCGCAGTGGAACCGTCCTCGCCCAGGCGCCGTTCGAGGCGTTTCAACTGGCCATACCAGTAGAGAATGCGGTTGCGGATGCGCCATTGGTAAATCCAAGGCACGATTTTGACGAGCGGCAATAGAATTGTGGCGACCGGCAAAATCATCACGAGCATACGCTCAATGAATGTCGCCAGCCAGAAAGGCAGATGGCGCTGAAGAAACGTGCGACCCGACGAATAGACGCGCTGTGCGTCCTCCGACATTGGGATTTCGGGATCAACAGCTTGAGGGAACTCTCCCGTCCGCTGGAAGAGACCACCCGGGGAATGGGCTTCCTGGGCCGCCCTGACAAGTAGTCCGACGATGGCGGGATGCAGTTCCTGTCGAATGAGGAGCGAGGCTTGAGGGGCAAGCAAGACGGCATCCTTCGGCGGCACGTTTTTGTCGAGATCCACGAGCCCCTGTGGAAGGGACACTTTACCAAGTTGCGGGAAAATCCGGGTGTATGCCTCGGCCTGTTCAAGACTGAGCAAGCGGATACCATCAGCCGTGATCAATCTCTTGACGACGGGGCTGTCGGCGCCGGTCGCGAGAAATATTGCATCCAGCTCTCCTGCCAGCAGTTTGGTTGCCGCCTCGTCATTCTCGAGCGCGAAGAACGCCGCTTCTTTGTCGTTGATGTTGGTGTGTGCGAAAAGCTGCAGCATGAGGGCGCGCGTTCCGCTGCCTTCCGGCCCCAGCGCAAGCCGCTGGCCACGGAATTCTGTCAGACGCTTTTTCTCGGTTTCCGACCGGTAGAACACCCAGTGCGGCTGTTGATAGACGCGTCCGAGCGACAGGAGGCCGGGCGCCTCCTTCGCCGTCACAGCGCCACCCTGAACGAAGGCGACCTTCACGCCCGATTTTGGGTCCATCAAGCGGGCCGCATTCTCTTTTGAGCCGTTCGAGGTTTTGAGCTCGAGCTTGATGCCGTCGCGAGCCAGGATCTCGGCATACTTCTGGCCATAGAGGTGGTAAGCGCCCTTCGATGAACCGGTCGACATGACGACCGTGCGTGGCGGAGCCGGCTCAACGAACTGATAGGCAAGCCAAAGCGCGCCGAGTGCCAGAAAAATAGCCGGCGCCGCGATCACCAAGAGTTCCCGCCGCTGCAGCGCGTGCTGCCGCTCAACCAGATCTTTCAGCATGGTCCCCGTCTCACTTTTTTCAGACGGGGTACTTTAATGCTGAAGTACGGCGGATCAAGGGGCTAAGCCGCGCTGGCTAAGCGGTCGACAACTTCGATTAGGATGGGGTGAATGTTCGGACTTTCCTGCTTCAGATACGCAACCAGTGCGGTCTCTGAAGGGGAAAGGCGGCCATCACGGCCAAGGCGCCCGGCGAGCCACGAGGCTTCGACTTCCGTGATCGCTTCGTTGGTAATGATTTCAATGCGCTGGTGCTCGAGCCGGGCAAGCGCACGCTCTTCCGCCGACTGGTCATGGTAGGCGTCTTGAACCGAGGCAAGGTTGGTGCGGACCATCGACAACAGGAAGGCGAGCACTGACGTTTTTTGCCCCGGATGTTCGAGGGAGGCTTCTTGGCGGAGGGCTTCTTCACGCGAGGGGACAGCATAGCCTGAAGTCGCCATGATCACATTGGCAATGGCCTTGACGAAGAGATCTGTCCAGGCGGGATTGGGATCGGCGTTCTCAACCGCTTCATCAATGTCGAACAGAATGTCGGCTTCGTCGCGCGTTACCGCAACGTGGCCGTCGCCGCCGAAGGCGTAGAGCATGCGGCGCAGGAGATCGACTTCGCCTTCCGTGATTTCGCCGCTCGCCAAGTGCTTGCCGTTGCGGAGCGGCCCGGTGCCGGAGATCACAGCGTGCTTCACCTGCTCAAGGCCGAATTTGACGAGGCTGACCGGTGCCCAGCGCGCTTTGTCGAGCACGTTGACGACGAGTTCCAATTCCGTTTTGCTGTCGATATTGCCATCGGAGGATACGCGGTCGATGAGCCAGTGGGCATTGTCGCCCGTGACGTAACCCTGGGGCTGGGCCTGGAAGACGATGAAATCGGTGATCGCTTCAACGAAGAATTCTGCCCACGATGGGCCAGAAACTTTGCAGGCGTTGTTGAGCTTGAAGAGAATTTCAGCTTCTTCAGCCGTGGTAATGCCGTCTTCATAGAAAATTTTGCGGAACGCGAGCACATCGCTGTCTTTGATCGAACCGCGGCTGATAATTTCTTCAATCTGAAGCGACTTAAAACCACTCATGGAAATCCCCGCAACACCATGCATAATGACCTGCGGGGAGCATTAGGTACGGCTGCTTAATCGCCACTTAACAGGCGGGTCGCGCGCGCAGGGATTGCCATGCTGTTGCGCCAAGAGCACAAGTCGCCATCCAGAACTCCACAATTGAAATGAGAGAAGGGCCGCGACACGCCGCGACCCTTCCATGCTCAATCAGTTATGACGCCGTGGGCTCACCACCACATCGACCACCAATGGCGGCGGCGGCTGTGCGAGCGGTAGGACGGAACACCGTAGTCGTGGTGATCGCGATCCAACGTGACCCGGCGATCGGATTCGCGGTGCGCGTTGCGGATACGCGCGGCTTCATCTGGGTCCAGACCGCCGTACCCGTGATGACTGCGGTTCCCGTTGTGGCGTCTG
>JANOKZ010000261.1:0-2303 GCA_031419515.1 Hyphomicrobium sp. | reverse complement strand
AAAGGGTCGCTGGCCGGAAAATTGCGAAAAGCCGCCTGGAACGACGCTCATCTCATCGCCCTCCTCAGCCAAATGCGATAGCCCTGCTCCCCGCTGGGGAGGGGAAGTCACGGACTCACGGCCAAATGCGATAGCCCTGCCCTGAGGGGAGGGGGACTCGGAGCGGCAATTTCAATATCAATCTGGACGACTGAAGTCGCGGCGCAAAGGAAATGAATTCGTGCCCTAAAACTTGTAGGCTACAAGCGATCCCTGTCGCATCCTTGAAGGCTCTTTATTTCGTATGGCTCAACTCACTGACGATTGCTTTGCCTTTGGCGGGCCGTTGCTGACAATCGATGATGTCGAGCGCTTAATCGCGGAGCGCGTCGCGCCCGTCGCCGAGACTGAGACCGTGGGCTTACGGCAAGCGCGCGGGCGCGTGTTGGCAAGTGATGTGACGGCGCCCGTCAGTCTGCCGCCCTTCGATAACTCGGCTGTCGACGGCTACTCTGTGCGCCATAGCGATCTCGTGGGCGGCGGGGAAACGCGGCTTGAGATTGGCGCGCCTGTTTTCGCCGGACACGCCAGCGGACAACTGGCGGCCCGGCAAGCGATGCGAATTTTTACCGGCGCGCCGATGCCGGACGGCGCCGACACAGTTTTCATGCAGGAGGATTGCCGCGTTGAAGGCAACGCCGTCATCCTGCCGCCGGGTTTGAAGGTGGGCGCCAATCGCCGCCTCAAAGGCGAGGACGTGACAAGCGGCGCAGTCGTGCTGTCAGCAGGCACGCGGCTCGCACCACATCATATCGCGATGATTGCGGCAGTTGGACTGACTGAGGTCAACGTTCGCCGCCGCGTGCGTGTCGCGATTTTTTCAACCGGGGATGAAATCGTCGAACCCGGTTCGCCGCTCCCTAAGGCAGCCGTTTACGACGCCAACCGCGCGCTGCTCATTGCTATGGCCGAAGCTCTCGGCGCTGAGGTGACGGATCTTGGCATTTTAGCAGACGACGAGAATGTTTTAGCAGGCGCGCTGGCGGGCGCTGCTGCAAACGCAGATCTCGTGCTGACAAGCGGCGGCGTTTCAACCGGAGACGCGGACTACGTGCGCAAGGCCGTTGAACAGGCGGGCACGCTTACATTCTGGCGCACGGCTATTAAGCCGGGGCGGCCCGTTGCCATGGGGGTGTTGCGTGGAGGTGCGGGCGCTAACGCGGCTTTCGCCGGGGTGCCGGGAAATCCGGTTGCAGCGTTCGTCACGTTTGCGCGGATTGTTAGGCCGCTTATCTTGCGTTTGAGCGGCGCGCGGCCTGAACCGTTGATCGCGCATCCCGTGCGCGCGGCGTTCTCGTACAAGAAGAAGACTGGGCGGCGCGAATATGTGCGCGTGTCGCTTGCCCGCGCAACTGACGGCGTTTTCGAAGCAACCAAGTACCGCCAGGACGGCGCGGGGGTTATCAGCTCATTGACGGAAACAGATGGATTGATTGAAATGCCGGAGGATGCAACTGGCCTCACGCCCGGCGATATGGCGGGGTTCATTTCGTATGCGGCGTTGATGGGGTGAAGGGGCCGTGATCCCCTGTCCCCATGCCCCCTGTCCCGGACGGACTGTCACCCGCCGCAGGGAGCTGGTCGCCATTCCCGCGCAGTTAACATAAGGAGCGCCGTTATCGATAATAGTGAATACTTTCCAGGCCTGCGCAACATCGTTTGAGTAGACCTTGGTCCGTGATCGACTTTAGGAGTGGCCTGTGGCTAGTGTGCACACAAGCCCCGCCGACCATTCGGAGACGACGCCCCCATGCCCCAGTACCCAGCGATAATTGCCCTTTCGGGACTAAACGGAACCACCGGCTTTGCGTTGCCGGGACTGAGCTCGGGTGACCGGACCGGCAATTCGGTCTCCTCTGCAGGCGACGTCAATGGCGATGGGTTCGATGATTTTCTTGTCGGCGCGTTCACATCGTCGGTGGTCGAGAGTACGGGTGGTGTGGCCTACGTGGTGTTCGGCAAGGGCATTGCCTTCCCCAGTTTGTTCGATCTCGCGACACTCGACGGCACGAACGGTTTTCGCATCGACGGGGCCGCCGCTGGCGATGAAGCCGGCACATCGGTCGCTTCGGCCGGCGACATCAACAACGACGGCTTTGCCGATATTATCATTGGCGCTCCTCTCGCCGAAGTGGGTGTCGCAACGAACGCGGGATCATCCTATGTGATCTACGGCAGCGCGACATTCGGTTCGGGTATTTTCGATCTGACCGGCCTGAGTGGCACAGATGCCTTCACGATTGTCGGGCTCGATGCTGGCGACA
>JANOKZ010000260.1:0-5070 GCA_031419515.1 Hyphomicrobium sp. | reverse complement strand
ATCCGATTGGCGCTGTGACACGCAGTTCGCCCGAAGGTTTGGTCGTTGAATCGGAGAGCAAGGTCTCGGCCGTCTGCAACTTGGCAAAAACTTCCGTCACGGTGCGGTTCAAGAGTTCGCCCTGCTCGGTCAAGACGAGGCCGCGCGCGTGGCGATGGAACAGCGTCACCTTGAGATCGGCTTCGAGCGCCGAGATTTGCCGGCTAACGGCGGATTGACTCATGTTCAACTGTTCGCCCGCACGCGTGAAGCTGCCAGCCTCTGCAGCGGCATAAAAAATACGAAGTTTGTCCCAATCCATGAAAGAGATGTCCGCTGCAGAAGGGGCTTGAATTGGCTCGCGAAATCATGAGCCCGCGCCCCAAGCGGCGCGACTGTACCGCGCTTTAGAAGCAGAGCAATAGCGATACCCTTGAACTTGCATGCCCAAGGATCGGGGCATGGTGCGACACTTAGGCCCCGGTCAGAAAGGCACTCCTCCCCCAGTCGTAGACTGGAAACAATTCAATTTGCGCACTACTCTAACTAGGGTTCCTGATCTGTGGCGTCCGTCACAGCAATTTTCTCTATAAGTGCAAACGAGGTGAACTATGAAGAGTTTAGTCTGTGGTGCCGCCGTTGTAGCCCTGCTACTCGGAGGCTGCGACTCGGGGACTGCGCCCGACGCAAAGAAGGCGGCCGAAAAAGCCGCTGAGAAGACAGCTGAAGTCGTCGAGAAAACCGCTGAAGCGGCTGGCAAGGCCGTAGATACGGCGAAAGAAGCCGCTGGCGCTGCTGCCGATAAAGTGGCGGAGAAAGTCGCAGGCGGGCCAGCCAAACTTTGGGAAATCGGCGGATTGCCGGGTGCTGAGTGCGCGATCATTGATGGCGGAGCAATTTATGTCAGCAACGTCAATGGCGATCCGATGGGCAAGGACGCTAAGGGCTACATCGCCAAGGTTTCGATGGATGGCAAAAAGGCCGACAAGTGGGTCGATGGCCTGAAAGCACCGAAGGGTCTCGCGATCTCCAACGGTAAGATGTACGTCGGCGACGTGGATGAACTCGTCGAGATCGATATGGCAACTGCGAAGATCGTTGCCAAGCACAAGGCCGAAGGCGCAGGTCTCTTGAACGACGTTGCGGCCGATGCGGCGGGCAACATCTACGTGTCTGATACGGGCGGCGGTGGCGTTTACAAACTTTCGGGCGGCAAGATCGAGAAATGGGCCGACGACAAAGTGCTCGCGGGCGCAAATGGTCTGCTCGTTGAAGGCGGCAATCTCATCGTCAACACCTGGGGCGTTCTGACCGGTAATGGCTTTGAAACGAGTTCGCCGGGCCGCATCGTCTCGGTCTCGCTCGCGGATAAGAAAATCACCGAGCTGGACGGCGGCAAGCCGGTTGGCAACCTCGACGGTTTCGCGTCGCTTGGCGGCGGCAGCTACATCGTCTCGGATTGGATGGCCGGCAAAATCTTCAAGTTCTCGTCTGGCGGCAAGACCGAGCCGATCATCGATCTCGGCAAGGGTAACGCCGACCTCACATACGACGCGGCTTCGAAAATCATGTACGTCCCGCACATGATTGAAAACAAGCTGATTGCAGTTCAGCTGCAGTAAGTCGGCTCACTTCACAAAATGAAAACGCCGGGCTCGCAAGTGTCCGGCGTTATCGTTGGGCTTGGGCCAATACCTGCGAGATTCAAATCCGCAGCGAAAGCGGGTCCGCCGCCGCGCGGCTGTTTTATCAGTATTTTTGCGTCAATCAATGTCGGCGTTATCCGGCGCGCGCTTGCGTCCACTCAGCATTGCCAAAATGAGATTTTCCCTGGTCCGGATGCTGGTGAAGACCACGCCCGAAACATGAACCACGATGCAAAAAAGGGTAAGATCGGCAAGCGCACCGTGGATCATATCCATGGGTTCCGACCCCCAGAAGGCATCTGTTGTCAGCAACACACCTGAAACGGAAAGGGCCGTGAGCAGCACGAGCATTGCAATGATCATAGCCCCACCTGCTGGGTTGTGACCGAGGTTGCGAACATCGCGCCCATTCATCACATCGCGCACATAGGCAGCAACGACCGGAAGCGGCTTCACGAATTGGCTAAATCGCGCATACTTGGATCCGGCGATCCCCCAAAGTAGCCGTAAAACAATCATTATGAGTGTTGCGTATCCGGCGAATAAGTGAAGGCCCCGCCATTCGTCGCCGCTGATGTATGCAGCGGCAAACGAAAGGACGAGGCCCCAATGACAAAGGCGGACGATGAGGTCCCAGACCTCAACTTTTGTGTTCTTCGGCAACAGCTTGGAGGGTTGCAGGATTGAAGTGGGTTTCCCGGACTTTGCCGTTTCCATCCGTCCCATAGACCTCATAGCAACCGCTATCGACTTTCATATTTCGGATTTTCCAGCCCTGGCCTTCGAGTTTCCTGACAAGGGTGGATTGCGGCTGCCACTGGGATTTCGGCACCGAGCATATTTCCTTGCCCCAGGCCGGAGCTGCGACGGCCGTCGCGACGGCCATTGCGGAGAGTAGGCGAGCGGATACGATAATTGCAGATTTCGCGGTCATGGATGTGTTCCTTATCATCACTCGAATTCGTAGCCGGCGGTGAAGCGCAGGATGGCATCCTCGCTGTGGCCGGTGAGCCCGAATGCGCCGCCAATGCCGACATGGAATTCGTTCTTGAAATCGAACCTTAATCCCACGCCAGCGTACTGTTCGGTCTTGTTGCTGTCTAATGTGAGACCTTTGCTGGAGTCGCCTAGGCCGCCAAACATTTCCAAGCCGAGCGTGATTTTCTGCAAGCCGGTTTCGCTGGTGTTCACGGTCCCTTCCGGCGCGTCGAAGGCGCGAAAGAACGCGTAGTTAAGTCCCGCAGCGTAGCCGAAAGACCACAGTCCGTTCGCGAAATTGAGTTCGTGGATCGTGTTGACAGCAACGTTCAACTTGCTGGTTAGGTCATGGCCGAGAATGAGCTTGGTCTCAAGTTCGTGCTCGCTCTTCGGCGCGCCTTCCTCTTCTTCGCCATCTGTGCGTCCGACAGCGACGCGAACGAAGCGGCTTTGCGGCTTTTTGTATTCGTACTCTGCGTAGAGAACAGGATTGAGGATGGTCTCGTCTGCGAACAGGCGAAGACGGTTCTCAAAGCGGAAGCTGCCGAAGTCGTAGCTTTCGCCTTCTGTGAACGTCTTGACGCCTTCGAGATAGATTGCCGTCGTGAACAGCTCTGTGACGCCGTACTCGATTTCGAACAATTGCGCCGTGTAATTTGGTTCGCCTTTGCCGACGTGCCCGTAGTCGGAATAAACTTGCACTTCGGTGGCACCCTTCTCCTCCATGTAATGATTGTAGAGGACGAAGTTGGCGTCTTGTCCGGCTTGCGCCGGTGACGAACAAATTGCAGCCTGCGTTCCAATACACAGAGCCACTGCCGCGCTCGAAAGCGCAAAATAACGTCTCATTATTTTCCCCCATATTCGAGATTCAAGGTCTCGACAGCGAATTCGCACTGAATCCGAGTTGACAAAAGGTTACCGCATTAGTCAACTATTATGTTTATGAATGATTTTAATCTTGCACGCACACGCGCATGCGCACGGTGGCGCGTCCAAAACAAATTGGGGGCGTGGGTTTTCAGTCACTCACTTCCGCTGCCGCATGGCCAATGTGCCAATTCACAGTTGACGCCGCCTGGCGCTTTGCCGTGAGGCTGGGTACGTGAATTAGAAAGTGCTGCCTTTGCTCTGCCTGGCCGGGGCGAGTTGTCAGCCGAAATGGCTCTGCCACTCCTTCGCCGCTGCTGCCTGGTGCGTTTCATGCTTGGCCAGAAACCACTCCGCCTCAATCGCGGCTCGATGGCCAAGGGCCGCACCGGTACGACTTTCCCATGGTCGTACTGGAGGTCGATTTCACAACATGCCAGGCACGCGGTGTGGCATGTCAGAAGTGCGGCGCAAGGCACTCGATGCGCAGTACCTCTAAGGAACCCGCAACTTGAAACTCGAAGCTTTGGGATGGAGTCCACAACGGCAAGAAGCATTCGCTGCTTATGCCAGCGAGGGGCTTTTGCCTGGCCGGGTCGTTGGCGAGCACCGAACTCATTTCCAAGTCGCAACCGGCGTCGCCGAGCTTTCAGCAACCATCACCGCCCGCCACCGCAAAGAAGCCGCGCAACGATCGGACTTACCCGGCGTTGGCGATTTCGTGGCCGTGCGGCTCTCGGGCGACGATGGCAAAGCCACTATCGAAGCGGTTCTGCCGCGCGCAACAGCAATGGTGCGAAAAGCAGCAGGTGAGCATCGCCCGCAACTCGTGGCGGCGAACATAGACGTTATCTTTATCGTCACGGCGCTCGATCGCGACTTCAACTTGCAGCGCTTGGAACGCTATCTGGCACTGGTGCGCGACAGTGGCGCCCAGCCCGTTATCGTCGCCAACAAATCGGACTTGCCACACGATTCCGCCAGTACGACAAACCAAATCGCAAAGATTGCGCCGGAAGTGCCGGTTCACGCGATCAGTGCGCGCGGCGCAAGGGGTATTGCGGAACTTGAGCGCTATTTCGATGGCAACCGCACGATTGTCCTTGTTGGATCCTCGGGTGTCGGCAAGTCGACCATGACCAATCAGTTACTCGGACGCGACGCGCAAGCCACACAAGACGTGCGTGCCCACGACAGCCGCGGCCGCCATACGACCACGCATCGCCAACTTTTCATTCGCCCTCAAGGCGGCGCGATTATCGATACCCCCGGCATGCGCGGGCTGGAACAGTGGATCGAGACTGCGAGTATCGATCCCTTGGTCGAAGACATCGAGGCTATCGCCTTGAGATGCAAATTTCGCAACTGCCGTCATGATACGGAGCCTGGATGCGCGGTGCGCGCCGCTATGGCGAGCGGTGAGATTGATGCAGCGCGTGTGCTCCCGTTGCTGCACGGATTGCGTTGAGCCGAAATAGCGGGCTGTAGTTGCTCTATTCGGCAGCCGCCACGGCGTGCGTTTCGTGCGTCGCCAGATACTTCTCGGCCTCAAGCGCCGCCATGCAGCCCATGCCCGCCGCCGTGACGGCTTGGCGGA
>JANOKZ010000259.1:0-2294 GCA_031419515.1 Hyphomicrobium sp. | reverse complement strand
GGCTTCCGCCGTCGGACTTTCAACGACAACCACGAGCTCCGGCTTGTTCGATGAGGCGCGGATCAGGCCCCAAGTGCCGTCTTCAAGAACGACGCGGACGCCGTTGACGGTAATGAGTTCGCGGATCTTCTGGCCCGCGATTCGGCTGCCCGTCTCATACTGGCGCTTATAGTGTTCGATCATCTTGTCGACGATGCCGTATTTCTTTTCGTCATCGCAGTGTGGCGACATGGTCGGCGAGCCCCAGGTTTTAGGGAGTGCGTCTCTTAGATCAACCATGGTCTTGGTTGGCGCGCGATCGAGCATGTCGCAAACGGCAAGAGCTGCGACGAGGCCGTCGTCGTAGCCGCGTCCCAGTGGCGTGTTGAAGAAGAAGTGGCCGGATTTCTCGAAGCCAACGAGCGTTTTGTGCTCGAAATTATAGCGTTTGATGTAGCTGTGGCCGGTTTTCCAATAGGCGGTTGTGGCGCCATTGGCGATGAGCACGGGATCGGTCGCGAAGAGGCCCGTTGATTTTACGTCGACAACGAATTTCGCATTTTTGTGAATGGCCGAGAGATCGCGCGCCAGCATGACGCCGACTTTGTCCGCGAAGATTTCATGCCCGTCGTTGGCGACGACGCCGCAACGGTCTCCATCGCCGTCGAAGGCGAGGCCAACGTCGGCGCGGGTCTCAAGCACTTTGGCTGAGACTGCGCGCAGCATTTTCATGTCTTCAGGGTTTGGGTTGTGATGCGGAAAATTGTAGTCGAGATCGGTATGAAGCGGCACGACTTCGCAGCCGGCGGCTTCAAGAACTTGTGTTGCGAACGCGCCGGCTGTGCCATTCCCGCACGCCGCGACGACTTTCAGTTTGCGCTTGAGTTTCGGGCGATCGGTGAGCGAAGCGATATAGCGCTCTGCCATGTCGGGCACAAAAACATATCGCCCGCCAGCTTTGGTCTCAAACGTGCCGCCGAGGACAATCTCTTTCAGTTCCGACATGTCGTCGGGCCCAAAGGTCAATGGCCGGGAGAGGCCCATCTTGATGCCGGTCCAGCCGTTGTCATTGTGGCTTGCCGTCACCATGGCCACGCCTTCGACGTCGAGCGCGAATTGGGCGAAGTAGGCCATGGGCGACAGCGCGAGGCCGATGTCGTGCACTTCGCAACCACCCGCCAGCAGGCCCATCATCAGGGCCTGTTTCACTTGCGCCGAGTAGGATCTGTAGTCGTGCCCAACGACGATGCGCTTTGGGACGCCGCGTCGCGCGAACAGCGTCGCCACGCCCATGCCTACTGCATTGAGCCCCATGAGGTTGATTTCTTCTGGAAACAGCCAGCGCGCGTCGTACTCGCGAAAGCCCGTCGGTTTCACCAAGGGGAAGCGCTCGAAATCGGCGGTGTTCGGCTTCAAGTCCGCGCGCGGCTTGGGAATCATGGGAGGCCCCTCGTTGAATCGTTTGGCGGAATGTAGCGGGTTGGCGGGCGACATGGAACGGCTCAGCGGGACAAATGTTCCATCACCTAGTCAGGATTGCCGGTCTGGGATTGTATGAAGGCTTGAAGGCCTCAATGGTGGCGGAGATGTGGCTCTTTATTCGTGCAAGACGAGAGAGTTGGCGCGCATTTCGACGCGGGAAAGCCGCCCGAGAAACGACATGCCGAGCAGCGTCTTATGGAGTTTGCCGGGTTCCGCGACGGCTCCCTTGACGTTGCGCACGGTGATATCTCCGATGGTGATACTCGATAAGGTAACGGGTGCCACTTTCGCCGAACCATTGGCTGTACGCACGCCCTGGGTAAAGTCGGAAGACTTCAAATACAGCCCCGCGCGTTCTGCATCTTCATAGGTGAGCGCGACGAGCGTTGCGCCAGTGTCGACCATGACGTCGATTTCGTTGCCGTTCACTTCGGCTGCGGTCTCGAAGTGTCCGCCGCTATTTGCAGTCAATTCCACGTCGCCGCCGGAGTTTGAGGTGCTGGAATCTGAGCCGTTTTCCGCGTTGGCTAATGTTTGCTCGGGTAATTTTACGTCAGTGGCTTCGGCCGCGCGTTCAGCGGCGTGAGTGGCGAACTCGGAAAGCGCATCGCGGTGTTTGATGGCATAGACTGAGCCCAGCATGACCGCGACAAGGATGGCGATAGATGAAAAGAGACTTTTTGAGCCCGAAGATGATGACATTACGATAACCCGCTCGAAGACTATTGGGCCTGGATCGGGCCCCATCACTCGCGGAGCGTCATAAAATCTCCGGACAGTTCATAAGACCGCAAACGTCTTAAGAAACTGATACCAAGCAAGCTTTCGTTAAG
>JANOKZ010000258.1:0-10848 GCA_031419515.1 Hyphomicrobium sp. | reverse complement strand
TATTGCCGTTCGCCGCCAGCGCCTCAAGGGCGTTACGGTCCTTGCGCGAAAGCGCGATTTCGTGTGTCGTGCGTGCCATGCAAACGTTGAATCATATTCGCGGCATGCGCAGATTCAAATGTTTGTGACATAACACTAGCGTGTAAGCGGTGAGTTGCCTATTTACGTGACAAAAGCCGAATAGAATGACCGAGAAGTCACAGTTACTAGGAGATAATCGGCCCCATTCGCGAATATATTTTCGTGCCATGGACTCTACGAATGCGACTAGCTCTTTGAATGAGGGCACCTTTTCTTGCGGGCAGATCAGGCTTTGGAAAACGGAAGATACCAGCGCGTGGGTTGCCAATGCCGTCTGCATTGATCCAGCATACGCGAATCCAATCGCAGTCGATAATACGACTTGATCGAAGAATCCCGATGGTCCTGGCCCCTTTACAATAATAGGAACTTTAAAAAGCTTTGGTCCATTGTCGCTGAGTACTTGCGGCGTGTTCGAACCTTGATTAGCGGCAGAACTTATCCGAGTATCCGCAGCCGCCCATAACTGTCCATCTTCGAGCCAAACGACCGCAATTGTCATCTGCTAACCGGCACCGTTCTCGTAGTTGCCGTTGAATGCAATCACTTGCGTTACTCCGCTGCAGTTGCCGTCAACTCGTCCGCACTCCGCATCTCGTGCTGCAATTGGATTGCGTCGATATCGTATCCGTTTGGCCAGGCGAGCACGCCCATCGAAATAAAGACCCGGTTGAAGAACTCAAGGTTCTTCAAGGGCTCAACCATTGGGCCGGATTCGGAAACGATTTCATTAAAATCGTGAATGCCCGCGGTGCCATCCGAGAACCTGACGCGAAGCCGGAAATTTCCCAGGACATCAACTTTCGTAATGTTGATAATCTCGATCATTCGACATCGGCTCCGGGAACTGCGTTGAAGGGTTGGCGCTGCCGTCCTCGTTCCCAGTTTATCAGCAACTCGGAACGCCGTAACTCAACCCACTCTTTGACAAGTCTTGCGCCCGTGCGGGGTAACTTGCCGCCTATTACTTCACCCGACTCTATTGAGACGAGTGCCTCTTCTCCTTGATACCACACATGAATATGTGGCGGGTTGTGGTCGCGCCAATACATCTGGACGATGATGCCAAAGAATATAGATATCGTCGGCATCGCGCACGGCCTCAGTTGTCCAGGAACGAGCGCAGCTTCCTTGACCTTGACGGATGCTTCAGCTTCCTGAGCGCCTTCGCTTCGATCTGGCGGATACGTTCGCGCGTCACCGAGAACTGCTGGCCGACTTCTTCGAGCGTGTGGTCGGTGTTCATGCCGATGCCAAAGCGCATACGGAGCACGCGCTCTTCACGCGGAGTGAGCGAGGCCAGCACCCGCGTCGTCGTCTCGCGTAAGTTCGATTGGATCGCGGCTTCGATCGGCAGAATGGCGTTTCGGTCTTCGATGAAATCGCCGAGGTGTGAATCTTCTTCGTCGCCAATCGGCGTCTCGAGCGAGATCGGCTCCTTGGCGATTTTCAGAACCTTGCGCACTTTCTCAAGCGGCATGGCCAGCTTTTCAGCCAGCTCTTCCGGCGTCGGCTCGCGGCCGATCTCGTGCAGCATCTGACGTGACGTGCGTACGATCTTGTTGATCGTCACGATCATGTGCACGGGGATGCGGATGGTTCGCGCCTGATCCGCGATCGAGCGTGTGATGGCCTGCCGGATCCACCACGTGGCGTAGGTCGAGAACTTATAACCGCGGCGGTATTCGAACTTATCGACGGCCTTCATGAGGCCGATGTTGCCTTCCTGGATGAGATCGAGGAACTGCAAGCCGCGGTTGGTGTATTTTTTCGCAATCGAGATGACGAGGCGCAAGTTGGCTTCGACCATTTCCTTCTTGGCTTGGCGGGCTTCGCGTTCGCCTTTTTGAACCGCTTTGACAATACGCCGGAACTCGGGGATTTCAAGCCCCGTGTCGGTCGCAAGCTGGTGGATGTCGCCGCGAATGGTCTCAATCTGCGGGCGCTCGTGCTTGACGAACTGCGTCCACTTCTTGCCGTTGGTGCCCATGCGGTCGAGCCAGGTCTGATCCAGCTCGTTGCCGAAATATTCGTCGATGAACGATTGGCGCGGAACGCCATAGCTGTCGCCAAGGCGCATGAGGCGGCCTTCAAGACCGATGAGGCGCTTGTTGATCGAATAGAGCTGCTCGACGAGGCTTTCGATACGATTGTTATTCAAGGACAGCGACTTCACGTCGGTGACGATTTCCTCGCGCAGTTTTTCGTACGCCTTCTGCTGCTGGCGCGTGCCTTGTTCGCCCGCGACCTGCTGCTCGAGCTTCTTGTCCTGCTGCTTCCGGAGCTTCTTATAGGTGCCGGCGATCTTGTCGAAAGTCTCAAGAACCTTCGGCTTCAACTCCGCTTCCATGGCGGCAAGAGACATTGCGTTTTCGAATTCGTCGTCGTCCTCGCTGTTTTCGCCTTCAGCAGTGGGGGCGCCGGGAACGGGGGCAGGCGCGGCAATCTCGATTTCGCCGCCGACAGCGGGTGGAGATTTGGCTTCAGGCCCCTCGTAGGTGGCTTCGAGATCGATGATGTCGCGCAGCAAAATTTTCGCTTCGTTCAATTCGTCGCGCCAGATGATGATGGCCTGGAAGGTGAGGGGGCTTTCGCACAGGCCCGCAATCATGGCTTCGCGGCCAGCCTCGATGCGCTTGGCGATGGCGATTTCGCCTTCGCGCGAGAGAAGTTCGACGGAGCCCATCTCGCGCAAATACATGCGCACGGGATCGTCGGTGCGCTCGGAGGGTTCTGCCTTGGTTTCGGCCTTGACGAGGGCGTTCTGGGAGGCAACGAGCGCGCGGCTTTCTTCTTCGTCGGGCGCGTCCTCGGCGCCTTCTTCTTTTTCTTCGCCTTCATCGGTTTCGACGACGTTGATGCCCATGTCGGAGAGCATCGACATGATGTCTTCGATCTGCTCGGAGGAGACTTCCTCGGAGGGCAGAACTGCGTTCAGCTGGTCAAGGGTGACGTAACCGCGGGCCTTGGCCGATTTGAGCAGCTTTTTGACCGCTTGATCGGAGAGATCGAGAAGCGGGCTATCGCGGTCGGGGGTTTCGCCCGCAGCCGGGGTTTGTTCGTCGGTCTTTTGCGTCGCCTGCTGTGCGCGTGCCATCGCTATCCTTCAAAATCCAACCAAGGGCCTCTACCTATAGGGGCGAGAAGCCGGTTTCTGCGTTGCAGGCCCTGTAAATCCCAGCCAGACGGCTCTGGCGAAGGTTCCGGGCCTGCGAATTTCGTTTAACTTGCGCGTTTGACGGACTGGTTCACTGTCTGATCCACCACTTCAACATGGTGATGTCCGGTGTTATCCAAATGTTCTGCGGCGGCCAGGACGGCGATTTGGTGCTGAATGTCCGAAAGCCGCGCCCAAGCTTCTTCCGTACAGTCTTTGCACCACGCCTCTTCGGCCCTCTTGAGCAAGTGCTCGAGATTGCCATGACGCTGGTGCAGCGCCAGGACGTGGCGCCAGCCGGTTTCTACGTCAGTGGTGGACGCCTCTGGTTCGGCAAAACGGTCGCTGGTGTGCGTAATCGTTCGCGCGACGAGGTCCACCACTTTGGAAACCCCCGTTTTGCTCAATTGGGTGCGCAGAGTTGAAGTGTCAAGGGAATTCGTCGTTGCATGCAGATTGAGGATTTCGTCGCGCAGGGCTGCGAGGGCCCCAGCGGTGAAGGAAAGTTCGGCCAAAGCCTCGGAATACTCGTCGATCAGCCAAGGATGGTTAAGAACTGCCTTTAATATCAAGGCCTCCCTGGCGGGGAGCGAATTCATGATGCCGGTCAGCTCGGCGCTGGCGACGCCAAGGGGGGGCGGCTGAGGCTTGAAACGGAGAGGTCGGTCACTTAGCCGCTGGCGTTCGCGCTGGCGCCAATCGGGGGTCGCAGCCTGCCATTGCTGGCCACCATAATTGCCGCGCCGCCCCTGTTGCTGTGTGGGTGCCGGTCCGCCCGAAACATAGGATCCGACGTATGTGCCGGGGCTGCGGCCCCCTTGGCTGCGGCGGCCGAGCTGAAAAAGCCGGTCGCGCAGCTCGCGCTCATAGTGGATGCGGACCAGCGGGTCGGCAATGCTGCTCGATAGCGTGCGTAGCCGCGCTTCAAGCGAGGCGCGCTGTTCCGGGGTCTCGAGCGGTTGGGCGGCCGTCTCACGTTCCCACAGCACATCAATCAACGGCTTCGTCTTGTCGAGAACCGCAACCATGGCCGCCGTGCCCTGTTGGCGGATGAGATCGTCGGGGTCGAGCCCATCGGGTAGAAAAGCAAACTTCAGGCTGTGCCCGGGCTTGAGATGCGGCAGCGCCGTATCAACCGCGCGGAACGCGGCCTTTTTTCCCGCGCTGTCGCCGTCGAAGCAAAGCGTCGGTTCCGGCACCATGCGCCACAGCAGTTTAACCTGATCTTCGGTCAAAGCCGTGCCGAGCGGCGCGACGGCTTCGTGAAAGCCACCCTCGTACAGCGCCACGACATCCATGTAGCCTTCAACGGCAATGACGCGGTTCTTGTCGTGCGCGACAGGCCGCGCGCGCGTCGCATTGAAGAGCACGTGGCCTTTGTGGAAGAGCGGCGTCTCCGGCGAGTTCAAGTATTTGGCCGGTGCATCCTTGTCGAGCGCGCGCCCGCCAAACGCGATCACGCGGCCTTTGAGATCGAGGATCGGGAACATGACTCGATTGCGAAAACGGTCATAAGGCTCGGGGATATCGTCGCCCGCGATCAACATGCCGGACGCCGCCATATCAGCGTCACTGAAGCCTACGCCTTTCAAGTGGGCCTTCAGCGCTGATCGCGAATTGGGCGCAAAGCCAAGGCGGAACACTGCGATCGTTTCTAATGCGAGGCCGCGCTTATCGATATAGCGGCGCGCTTCTCCGCCCAAGCCGCCTGCTAAACTCACTTCAAAAAAGCGGGCTGAAGATTCCAATAACCGGTAAAGCCGGTCGCGCTGGTCCTCGCGCTCGGGGTTGTAGTCTTCCTTTTTCGGCAGCGGCACACCGGCTTCCTCCGCGAGCCGCTCAACCGCTTCGGGAAAATCGAGCCCCTCGGTCTTCATCACAAACGTGAAGATATCGCCGTGCTCGCCGCTCGCGAAACAGTGATAAAATCCCTTTTGGTCGTTGACGAAAAAGGAGGGCGACTTCTCGGTCTTGAAGGGCGAGAGCCCACGATACTCGCGGCCCGCCTTTTTGAGCGCGACTTTGCGGCCGACGACCTGGCTTACCGATAGCCGGGCGCGGATCTCGTCCAGAAGCTGTGGCGTAAACCGTCCGCTCAAATCGACCGGGCTCCAGCAAACTGCGAATCACTTCTACGCTTTGTCGTAGCTGATTCGCGCAACCACCCAGTGCTGGCGGCGCACAGCGACCTTCGACATGCACGTTTTCCACAGGGCCGGGCGGGCCTGACCCTCGCGCCACCGTGCTTGACATCGCCACCGTTTCTGTATATCCAAGGCGTATATACGAGGTGTCCTGTGCCAACAAAGACAGTGCTTTTCAAAAGTAATCAGACCCAGGCCGTGCGGCTGGCGAAGGACGTCGCCTTCCCCGAAGGCGTGCGCGAGGTCGAGATCATCAAGATCGGCAACAGCCGCGTGATCAGCCCGGTCGGGCAGCGATGGGATTCGTTCTTCGGCGATCCAAACAAAATTTCAGACGATTTCCTGACTGATCGTGATCAGGGCACGTTTGAAGAGCGCGAGCCACTCTAACTTTTTGGGCTCACGCAATGTTGCGCTATTTGCTCGATACCAATACGTGCATTGAAGCGATGCGTGCAGATATAACGCACCCGTTCGCGGGCCGCTTCAACCGGCATGCGGCGCAACTCTGCACCTCCAGTATTGTTCTCGCTGAGTTGCACTACGGTGCTGAAAATTCCGTGCGCATCGCCGGCAATCTGGTCCGGATAGAAAAGTTGGTCGCGAGGCTCGTCAGTGTCATCGACTTCGATGGGGCCGCTGCTGCCACTTTTGGCCGCGTCAAAGCAGCGCTCCGCAAGACACCGATTGGCCCGCTCGATACCTTGATTGCATCGCATGCGCTCAGCCGTAACTTGATCGTAGTCACCTCCAACACACGCGAGTTCGGGCGCGTGCCCGGCCTTGCGATAGAGGATTGGATGTAAGCTCGCGCGCCCAATGCAAGGAGTTTAGGTATCTTCGACGAGGTGCAGAGGGATCTCTACCCCAATGCCGCCTTCACCGCCGCGCTGGCCTTCTGGAAATCCAGTTGGCCTGCGTATTTTGCCTTCAACGCAGCCATGACCTTGCCCATGTCCTTGGGGCCGGCGGCACCAGACTCTGCGACGGCGGCCGCAATTGCTGCCGTTACGGCCGCGTCATCCATTTGTTTGGGCAGGTAGCCTTCGATGATTGCGATTTCTGCCTTTTCAATATCGGCAAGATCGGCGCGTCCGCCATTGGTGAATTGCTCGATGGAATCGCGGCGCTGTTTCACCATCTTGGTCATCACAGCGAGCACGGCGGCCTCATCGATGGTCTTCTTGGCTTCGATTTCGGCGGTTTGTATGGCGGCGTTGATCAGGCGCAACACGCCAACTTTTGTCTTCTCGCCGGACTTCATCGCATCTTTCAGGTCGCTCGAAATTTTGGCGCGCATCTTTAAACTCCTTGAGCTCTTCGCGCCGGTGTAGGGCGTGCGCGCCTGCGGTTCAAGCCGATAGGGCTCAAAACACGGGGAGCCAGGCGCGCATTTGGGCGCAATTGACGTCTTTCCGGCCTTCGCCTAGGGTCCGGCCATATTTCACCTCGGGCCCACCTTTGCGAACGTTGCACGCGCTGACGCGCGGCGCGGCACTGGCGCGGCCCGATAGAGCGCGAGCGACACTGGCAATGACCGATCTCAAATCTAGTCCGAAACCCTGGAGCGATCCGGTTGCAACCGCCTGCCTCGTCCTGGACGACGGCACGGTGATCCGCGGCATGGGGATTGGCGCGACGGGGGCAGCGGCGGCAGAAGTTTGCTTCAACACGGCGATCACAGGCTATCAGGAAATTCTGACTGACCCGAGTTACGCTGGACAAATCATCACCTTCACATTCCCGCACATTGGCAATGTCGGCACCAACAAGGACGACAGCGAAACGTCGAACTTAGCGGCACGCTCGGGTGTTCGCGGTTGTGTGCTTCGCGCGGATATAACAGAGCCTTCGAACTATCGTTCAGCCGAACATCTCGACGCTTGGCTGAAGGCGCGTGGCATCATTGGCATCACCAATGTCGATACGCGTGCTTTGACCGCGCGCATTCGCGAGAAGGGCATGCCGAACGGCGTCATCGCGCACGAGCCATCGGGCAAATTCGATTTTGAGAAACTGAAAAAGCAAGCCAGAGACTGGCCGGGTCTCGTCGGCATGGATCTCGTGCCCGACGTTACAACAGGCCAGATGTACACCTGGGATGAAATGCGCTGGGCCTGGGACAAGGGGCACGTGCGCAACGAGAACCCGGAGTTCCATGTCGTCGCCATCGACTACGGATTGAAGACGAACATTCTGCGCTGCCTCGCCTCATCCGGCTGCAAGGTGACCGTGCTCCCCGCGACCGCCAAGGCTGAAGACGTGCTGGCGCGCAAACCCGACGGCGTGTTCTTGTCCAACGGTCCGGGCGATCCGGCCGAGACTGGAAAATACGCGGTGCCTGAAATCAAAAAACTCGTGGCCAGCGGCAAGCCGGTATTTGGCATTTGCCTTGGCCATCAAATGCTCGGCATTGCGCTCGGCGGCACCACCAAAAAAATGCACCAAGGCCATCACGGCGCCAATCATCCGGTCAAAGACTTCACGACCAACAAGGTCGAGATCGTTTCCATGAACCACGGTTTCGCGGTTGATCGCGACAGCTTGCCAAAGGGCGTTTCCGAAACGCATGTCTCGTTGTTTGATGGCACGAACTGCGGCCTCGCGCTTGACGGAAAGCCGGTGTTCTCCGTGCAGCATCACCCGGAAGCTAGCCCCGGCCCGCAAGACAGCCATTACCTCTTCACGCGCTTCACCAACATGATGCGCGCGGCCAAAGGCGAGAAGGCTGTCCGGGAGCGTTAACGCACCAACCGGAACGCTTTAGTCGGGTCACGTTTTGGGATACACTGCACCCATGAACGAGATTTCGCGCCCCCCACGTTCCCAACATGCCACCACCCAAGCGGCGGACGGTTTGCCCCGTCTCGCTTGGACCCTGGCGGAATTCGAGCGGCTTTCCGAACTCGGCTTTTTCGGCGGTATAGATCGCGAACCTGAACGGCTCGAACTTATCGATGGGGAATTGGTTCCGATGCACGCCAAGGGCAGACGCCACGAACGGGTCCGGGGCGAACTACAAAATCATCTTGCCGAAAAACTTCCAAAAGGTTTTCGCCTGTTCAACGAGCCCGGCTGGCGTCCTGGTGGCGATCTCTACCTGGAACCAGAGATAATCATTTGCAAATTGGGGCTTTACGCTGACGAGGTGCCAGCCTCTGAAGTCTTGCTGCTCACCGAAGTTGCGGACACGAGTCTCGGATACGACTCAGGCGTTAAGGCCAAAACATATGCACGGCTCGGCGTGCGTGAATACTGGGTTGTTAATGCCAAGACTTTAGAGACTATCGTGCATCTAGAACCCGGCGCGGAGGGGTATGGGAAAGTCTCGATCTTCGCCCCGAGCGAAACGCTCGCGCCGCTGGATTTGCCCCAACTCACAGTTAGCCTCGGGGCACTGAAGATTGGGTGATTTGGTGCTGAATCCATCCGCGAGTAACCACGTCGTCCAGCTTTGAGCGCGCCGTGCCATGCCAATCTGCAACCGACAGACACTCGTATCATTGCCCAAAGCTCCTTTTTATGGTCTGCAGGGGCTCAATCAACTTCAAGGGGTTCCCCGTGCGCGTCGTTGCCATCGTCCTCTCGTTCCTTCTCCTTCTGCCCGCCAACGCTTTTGCCTGCGAGTATCCGCGCGGGCCTGTCTTTAATCTTCTGGCGGAATGGACGAAAACCTGCGGGCATCCGCTTTGCGGCAAGATCCATATCGCGGAGCCTAGCCGCCTCAAGGAAAGTGCCAAGGCGTGCGACGAGCCGGGCTGGATGTCCATGCGGGAGGATATTCGTGCAACAATCGTTGCCGGTGGCGCGGTTCTATTCGGCGAAGTTCACGACAATCCCTTGCATCACGATTTGCGCTCGCGCATGGGCATGTCTAACTATGCTTCCGTCGTGATGGAACAGATCTCCACCGACAAGTCCGAAGCACTTGACACCTTCTGGCGCGAAACATCGAAAAACTATCAGGACGGCGATATCGACAAGCTGAAGTCGTTGGTCGATTGGCAAAGTGGCGGCTGGTCGAAATACAATTATGATCCGCTCTTTCTTGCGATCCTGAAAGGCGCGCAGCCGATTTTCGCGGGCGACGCACCGCTCGAGACCGTCAAAGCCCTGGCGAAGAGCGGCGAGAGCGGCATTGCGGCCGAAGACAAGACGCGGCTCGCGCTCGACAAGCCGCTTGGAGAAAAGCTTGATGCGGCGTCTCTCAGCGAGATCGAAACGGCGCACTGCAACGCCATGCCGAAGGAAGCACTCGGCGGCATGGCGTTTGCGCAACGCTATCGTGATGCGACCCTCGCCGATGGTGTGCTTACAGCAATTTCAAAGCGCGGTTCAACCCTGCTGATTGCCGGCAATGGCCATGTGCGCAAGGACCGTGGCGTTGTTTGGTATCTGGGGCAGCGCAAGCCAGACCTCAAAACGCTATCGATACAACTCATCGAAGTGGAAGAGGGCAAGACCGAGCCCGGCGCCTATAGCCCAGTCGACCCCGCCGGCAATGCAGCGGCCGACTATGTGATTTTTACGCCCCGGGCCGAACGCACGGACCCGTGCGAGGCCATGAAGGCTAAAAAGCCGGAGTAACGCTGGGAGCAGGGCGGGCTTGCCCCGCACGCTGTATACCTTTCGCAATTTTAAGATCGAAAGTTGCCGAGTTACGCGTATAACCCCTTCGAAAGAGACCTTCGGAGGACTGCATGCGCCGCTCACTACTTGCCCTTGCCGCGATACTTGTGACTTGGCAGGCGCCTGCCGCCCAGGAGGCCAAGAAAGACGAAAAGGAAAACGCCAATCCCTGCCGCGACGAAGTATCGACCGCGTTGCAGAAATTGCGCAAGTCGTCGTGGTTTCGCATGGAAACCAGCATGATCACGGAAAATGGTCCAACGAGCATGACCATTGATTATGTTCTCCCCGACCGCATGCACCAGAAGGTGACCGTGACGGCGACCAATGCCGTCCAGGAAACGATCCTTGTCGGCAAAACCGCATGGTCATCAGAGGGTAAAGGCTGGCAGGTGCTCCCCGACGATATCACGACGCAGATCATCTCACAGGTGCGCGAGAACGTGCTGGATCAGCAGGGCGATGTCGGCAACTACAGCTGCAAGGGCAAAACGAAGTTCGAAGGCAAAGACGTTATGAGTTACAAACTCGAGGACGAGGCGCCAAAGGACAGTAAGGCGCCCAAGAACGAAGCCTACCGGATGTTCTACGTTGATGCGACGACGGGATTGCCGGTAAGCAACGCCATTGTGTCGCCGGGACGCGAAGAAAAGCCTCTTTTCAAAACGAGCTACAGCTATCCGCTCGATCTCAAGATCGATGCGCCGAAGGACATCGTGGCAGCGCCCGCCGCCGAAGCAACGCCAGCTCCGGCTCCAGCAGCACCAGACGCGCCCACTGCCGCGGAGAAGAAGGCACCTTGAGAGGCATCCCGCTTTCGCGAGATCCCCTACAACT
>JANOKZ010000257.1:0-1994 GCA_031419515.1 Hyphomicrobium sp. | reverse complement strand
GTTGTTCTCCTGGCCGCGGCACTCGCTGGCTGTAAGACAGACGACGATCAAACAAAAGTGGCTGGATGGTCTCTGCTTGATCCCAATCAGCGCCATCCGATTATGGTCTCGCAGCAGCCTTCGCATCTCAACGTGCATGTTCCACGCGGCGCGCACGGCTTATCGCCAACGCAACGCGCCGACGTCATAGACTTCGTCAACCGCTATCGCGCAGCAGACGCTGGCAACAGCCGCCTGGTCATTTCCGTGCCTAGTGGCGCGCCGAACGAAGTCGCGGCAATGAATGCAACCGAAGATATCCGCGCTCTCCTTCTGGACGGCGGGTTCAACGAATCCGGCATAACCGTCGAAGCATTCAACGATGAAAGCAACCCAGCTCCCGCGATCCGCATCTCTTACCTGCGTTACGTCGCGGAGGGTCCTCAGTGCGGCCACGACTGGTCGCAAAACCTGGCCCATGGGCCAAACAACAAATCCTATCCGAACTTCGGATGTTCCAATCAACGCAACCTCGCTGCCATGATTGCGAACCCAGCTGACCTTCTCGGGCCGCGTACCGAAGGACAGCGGTACGCCGAGCGCCGTGACGAAATCATGGACAAGTACGTGAAGGGCGAAACGACGGCGGCAAAAAAGTCTGAAGACGAACGCGTCCAGACAAACAAATAATTTATACGAGGTTTGGAAGTCATGTCTAGGCAAGCACAAACGGCCGTTGAGGACGAAATCGAAGACGCCGGCGCGGCTCGGAACGAGACGCCGAGCGGCACGGAGCGTGCGCGACCCATTCCGCGCATTTCGATCCAGGCCTTCTGCGACGATCAGAGAACGGCCGAGGTCTTGCAGTATGCAGCTGAAGACCGCCGGCTCTCCAAGGCGCACGTCAGCGTTCACATGGGCGGCATCGGAGCGGCGATCGCTCATTATGTCGATAGCCCGACGCCGAACCTGATCATCGTCGATAGTGCGCTGAAGGGCTCACAGCTGATTCACGATCTCGATACGTTGGCTGAAAGCTGCGATCCGGGTACCCGGGTTATCGTGGTCGGCCGGCACAACGACGTGCTGCTCTATCGCGAGCTCTTGAAGCGCGGCGTCAGTGAATACCTCGTCACGCCGGTCGAACCGCTGGCGATGATGGAAAGCATCTCCAACCTCTACAACAATCCCGATACCGATCCGGTCGGTCGTGTTTTTGCATTTATTGGCGCCAAGGGCGGCGTTGGCTCCTCCACCATTTGCCACAACGTTGCCTGGACGCTGTCGGAAGTCTTGAAGTCGAACGTAACAATCGCCGACCTCGACATGGCATTCGGCACCACCGGCCTCGATTTCAACCAGGATCCCGTTCAGGGCATTGCCGAAGCGCTCGCCTCACCAGAACGGCTGGACGACCAGCTGCTCGACCGTCTTCTGACCAAGTGCTCGGAGCACTTGTCGATCTTTGCGGCGCCAGTCGTCCTTGATCGCGATTACGATATATCGCCAGAGGCATGCGATATCGTCATAGACGTTGTGCGCCAGAACGTGCCGTATGTAGCGATCGATCTGCCGCACTGCTGGGCACCGTGGACTAAGCGCGTGCTGATGCAGGCGGACGAAGTCATCATTACGGCCGTGCCCGACCTTGCCAACCTTCGTAACGCCAAGAACATTGTCGATTTGTTAAAGACTTCGCGCAAGAACGACGGCAAGCCGCATCTGGTCTTGAACATGTCGGGTGTGCCCAAGCGTCAAGAAATTACGCAGAAGGAATTCGAGCAGGCGCTCGATATCAAGGCGATCTCGGTCATCGAGTACGATTGCGAAGCCTTCAGCCAGGCAGCCAACAACGGGCAAATGATCGAAGAAATGGACCCGAAGGCCAAGGCGGCCGAAAAGTTCCGTGAAATCGCTATGGGCATGACGCACCGCAAGGAAATGAAGTCGGAGAAGAAATCGTCCTCGGCTCTCTCGTCATTGGCCCCGCTATTCGAGAAATTTAAATTCAAACG
>JANOKZ010000256.1:0-3303 GCA_031419515.1 Hyphomicrobium sp. | reverse complement strand
GACATTTCAAGCGAGATGTTGCGCACCGCGCAGGCGGCTATCGATCGCAGCGGATTTGGCCAAAGAGTCAAACTCGCGCAGGGGGACGCCACAAACTTTAACTTAGCCACTATGTACGGACTGCAATCCGCCGACCGCATCTTCATTTCCTATGCCTTGTCGATGATTCCGGATTGGCCCGCCGCAGTTGATTGCGCGGCACGCTCTCTCGCTCCCAACGGCGCCCTTCACATCGTTGATTTTGGCCGCATGGACAAGATGCCGGCACCAGCACGGTTTGCTTTCCTTAGATTCTTAACTCACTACAACGTCACGCCGCGCCGCGACCTTGAAGCCGTCCTTCAAGCCGCCGCCAAACGCCACGGGCTGTCTCTGAGGTTCGAAGAAATGCGCAGCGGCTACACGGCGTATGGCGTGCTCACATGTCCTCCGCATCGCACCGGCAAAACTAAGAGCGGCCGTTGATTAGTAACTTTTTAAGCGGCCGGCACGCCTCGATAACGGCCTCTGCAAAGGTGCGATACCTCTCGGGATGGGGCGCGGATCGCTGCCAGCAGACGGCGATTGAGCGGGAAAGCGGATTGCCTGCAATCTCGCGCAAAACGATATCGCTGCCGCCTGCGATCCGCATCCGCGCGTAAAGTTCTGGGAAAAAAGCCGCTCCCAACCCGTTCGCGACCATTTCCCGCAATGTATCGAGGCTCGTTTCCTCAAAGTCGTCGCGCAGGACCGCACCGGTGACATGACACAGAGATCTCACAGCCGTGTGCATCGGCTGGCCTTTACTCAGGGTCAGAATGTCGAGGCCGGCGAGATCGCCGGGTTCGATCGTCCCTGTAGCTGCAAGGGGATGTCCGGTTGCAAAAGCAATGAGCAACGCTTCGTCGAACAGTTTGACCGTTGTCGCTTCGCCGAGCGCGAGCGGAACAACAGTGATGATGACATCGAAGTCGCCGCGCTGGAGACCTGCGGCCAATTGTTGAGGCGGCTCTTCGCGGACCTGAATTTTCAATTTCGGAACCGATTGGCGCAATTGAAGAACAATGCGCGGCAGCACAACGGCTGCGGCCGTTGGCACGATGCCGAGCCGGAGCAAACCCGACAAGCCCGTTGTTTGGATATTGGCAATGTCACGGATGGTTTGTGCATCGCGCAACATGCGCCGGGCCACCACGAGCACTTCTTCGCCGGCCGGCGTGACCGATACCTTAATGCTGGAACGCTCGACGAGCCTAAGGTTCAAACGCTCCTCGAGCGCTTTAAGCTGGCTCGATAACGTCGATTGCGTTGTGTTCACGCGCTCTGCCGCCCGGCGAAAGTGGCGTGTTTCGGCAATGGCGGCGAGGTATTCGAGCTGCCGCAAGGTCGGCACTGTGGGCCTCCGGGTTAACGCGCGCCGGAACGGCGCACTGCAGATGTAGGTAATGCCCGGTCTTTCGCAAGGGCGGCTTTACCCACGTGCCCAAGCGCCGCGCCCGCCGTTCACAAAAAGCGATTACCTGCATTCAAACTTTCAATTGGAAACATTGCTGACTGCTTCCCAACTCACGGGTCAAGGGACGCAGATGAGGCCTTGACGGACACGGTGTTGTGAAAAGCTGTGACCAAGGCGCTGATGCGGACCGGTGTGACGAAACTCAACCCAGCTAAGGAGCAATACAAACCATGCAGACGAAACAAACCATCCGCTTCAAATCCGTGTCGCTCGTGACATCCGGCCTGGCGCTTCTCATGGTGCCGTTGCTTGCCGCGCCGTCGTTCGCAGCCAATGACCCCGCGGCGGCAACGGGCTCCATTCCCCCGGCGTCGATTTTGACGTTCGACCAAAAGCCCGATGGTAAATCGGTCACCGTGAAATATGCGCAACTGCCGAAGAACGGCTACATCGTCGTCTACGGCAGCGACGCTGACGGCAAGCCCGCGAAAGAGCCGCTGGGTTACACGGCGCTCAAGTCCGGCGATCATCGCGACATCAAAGTCGAACTCTCGGCTGCACCCGCCGCTAAATCCCGCTTATGGACCTCGCTCTACGAGGACAAGGACGGCGATTCGAAATTGAACCCGAGTACCGACGTCTCGTTCTGGGTGGACCGGCCGTTGCCGGCGGGCGGCATGTTCCAGAATAAGTAAGCGCTCTGCACAAAAAAAAAGGGAGTTTTCTACACCGGCGTCCGCGACATCTCTCGCGGGCGCCTTTTTTTTCGTTACCTGTGCCGCACAATCAAAAAAAGCCCCGGATCGCTCCGGGGCTTTTGCATTCTTGTTTGCGCAGTGCGACTCCCCTGCTGGGAGCCGGCCGCACTGCGCGGAGTTTTCTTAAAAGCCCATGTCGCCCATTCCGCCACCCGAACCCGGGCTTGCCCGTGGTTCGCCAGCAAAGTGATGGGCGGCCATGATCTCTCTTAGAAGCCCATATCGCCCATTCCGCCCATACCGCCGCCACCGCCGCCGTGACCACCGTGGCCGCCGGCTTCCTTCTTCGGCATTTCAGCGATCATGGCTTCCGTGGTGATAAGGAGGCCGGCAACGGACGCTGCGTCCTGCAGTGCGCATCTGACGACCTTTGTCGGGTCGATAACGCCCTGAGCGACGAGATCGCCGTACTCATGGCTTTGTGCGTTGTAGCCGAACGCGTACTTGCTGTTTTCCAGGATCTTGCCGACGATGACGGAACCATCTTCGCCCGAGTTGGTAAAGATCTGGCGGGCGGGCGTCTGAAGCGCCTTGCGCACGATCTGGATGCCAACCTTCTGATCTTCGTTCTCGGCCTTGACGCCATCGAGTGCTTTGATCGCACGCAGCAATGCAACGCCGCCGCCGGGCACGATGCCTTCTTCAACGGCGGCACGGGTTGCGTGCAGCGCGTCGTCGACGCGGTCCTTGCGTTCCTTGACTTCAACTTCGGTTGCGCCGCCGACCTTGATGACGGCCACGCCACCGGCGAGCTTGGCAAGACGTTCCTGCAACTTCTCGCGGTCGTAGTCGGAGGTCGATTCCTCGATCTGCGCCTTGATCTGCTTCACGCGGCTTTCGATTTCGGTCTTCTTGCCGACGCCGTCGATGATCGTGGTGTTTTCCTTGTCGATCGTCACCTTCTTGGCGCGGCCGAGATCCTTGAGCGTTACCGTCTCAAGTTTGATGCCGAGATCTTCCGAGATCACGGTACCGCCGCTCAGAATGGCGATATCTTCGAGCATCGCTTTGCGGCGATCCCCGAAGCCCGGCGCCTTGACGGCTGCAACCTTGAGGCCGCCGCGCAGCTTGTTGACGACGAGCGTTGCAAGGGCTTCGCCTTCGACGTCT
>JANOKZ010000255.1:0-3446 GCA_031419515.1 Hyphomicrobium sp. | reverse complement strand
GGGATGGCAAACCGCGTGGCAAAGGGCGCCATCCCCGGACGGCTCGGCCGGGTCACGGCCCGGGCCGGTGAATTCGATGAGCAGAAAGAAATCGACCTCATCGCCAATAACGAAATCATCGATGCGCTCCGAGCCGCGCCTGTTGCAGCGCTCGCGTCCGAAGAGCTGGAAGAGCCGGTCGTCCTTGACGCCAAGGCGCCTCTGCTTGTGGCGGTCGATCCGTTGGATGGCTCGTCGAACGTCGAAGCCAATGTTTCATTTGGAATGATTTTTTCGGTTCTCCCAAGCCATCCCACATCGATTGGAGTTGGCGCGTTCCTGCGTCCGGGTTTGCACCAGTTGGCCGCAGGAATCATCATCTATGGGCCGGCAACAGTGCTGGCGCTGACAGTTGGTTCCGGAACACACGTCTTCACGCTCGATCGCGATACGGGAACGTTCTTGCTGACGCAGAAGAATGTTGCGATCCCGCCGTCCGCAAATGAGTACGCGATCAACTCGTCGAACGCGCGCTATTGGGAAGAACCTATCCGGATCTACGTGCATGATTGCGAGAATGGGGCGGGCGGCCCGCGTGGCCGCGATTACAACATGCGTTGGACAGGATCGCCGGTTGCTGACGTGTATCGCATTCTGTCGCGCGGCGGCATTTATCTTTATCCTGCCGATAGCCGCAAAGGGTTTCACCAAGGGCGGATACGCTTGATCTATGAGGCGAACCCGATAGCGTGGCTGGTCGAGCAAGCGGGCGGGCGGGCGACAACGGGGCGCGAGCGGCTCTTGGATGTCGTACCTGTGACGCTGCATCAGAAATCGCCGCTGATCTGCGGCTCACGCGAAGAGGTCGATCATGTTGTGCGGCTCTATAACGGCGAAAGCCTAAAGGGGCAAAGCTCGCCGCTGTTTGGGCGGCGGGGATTATTTCGCGCTTGGAATTGAGGCCGCCGCAACGGGCGTAATTGTTTGTTTCTAGGAAAAGGTCCGGGTAGCGCACGATGTCGATCAAGTTTCCCATCATCTCCGTGACAGGCTCGTCGGGCGCCGGCACGACGTCAGTCCGCCACACGTTCGAGTACATTTTCCGGCGCGAGAATGTGAATGCCGCGTTCGTGCAAGGCGATGCGTTCCATCGTTACAACCGCGCCGATATGGAAAAGGCCATGAGAGCGGCAGAGAAGAAGGGCAACCGTAACTTCAGCCATTTCGGGGAGGAAGCAAACCTTCTGGAAGATCTTGAAGGCATGTTTCGAGCGTACTCCGAAACGGGGAGCGGGCGCACGCGCGCCTACATCCATGATGAGGAGGAATCAAAGCAATTCGGTGTACCGATCGGCTCGTTCACGCCTTGGACGGACCTTGAACCTGGATCCGATCTCCTACTCTACGAAGGATTGCACGGGGCGTGCATCACGGAGAAGGTCAATACCGCACAGCATGCCGACTTGAAGATTGGTGTTGTGCCGGTCATCAATCTCGAATGGATTCAGAAAATCAATCGCGACCGTACTTTGCGGGGCTACACGACGGAAGAAGTGACCACCGCAATCTTGCGGCGCATGCCGGATTACATTAAATACATTTGCTCGCAGTTCACCGAGACCGACATAAATTTTCAACGTATCCCGACGGTTGATACGTCGAACCCATTTATCGCGCGCTGGATCCCGACACCGGACGAATCGATGGTCGTGATCCGGTTTCGCGATCCCCGCGGCATCGATTTCGCTTATCTCTTGTCGATGCTGCAGAATAGCTTCATGTCGCGCGCGAATTCCATCGTGATTCCAGGCAGCAAGCTCGATCTCGCGATGCAGCTCATCCTGACGCCTTTGATCCTTCAGCTGGTCGAGCGCAAACGCCGGTCGTGGTAGGAGGCAGGCCTGAGCTGGGCCCCATGCTGGCGTCTCACTCGCGAATCCGGCTAGGGTGGGGCCGAACGCCGGTGTCTCTCCGGATCTGACGATTTATGGCTCTGACATTTGAGGTTGATCGTGCCGCGGCCCATGCTGATTGCTCCCTCCATCCTCTCGGCCGATTTCGGCCGGCTTGGCGAAGAGATCCGCTCGATCGACCAAGCGGGCGCCGATTGGATCCACTGCGATGTCATGGACGGGCACTTTGTGCCGAACATTACGTTTGGGCCACCTGTCATCAAGGCGGTGCGCGGGGCAACGAAGAAAATATTCGACGTGCATTTGATGATTGCGCCGGCCGACCCTTATCTCGCGGCGTTTGCGGATGCAGGCGCGGACATCATTACAGTGCACGCTGAAGCCGGGCCCCATCTCGATCGCTCGCTGCAGGCGATCCGGGCGCTGGGTAAGAAAGCGGGCGTTTCGATCAATCCCGCGACGCCTGAAAGTGTGATCGAACATGTGCTCGACCGGCTCGATCTCATTTTGCTGATGACGGTCAATCCGGGTTTCGGCGGCCAGGCGTTTATCACGTCGGTCGTCGATAAGATCGCGCGCGTGAAAAATCTGGTTGGCAATCGCCCAATCGACATCGAAGTTGATGGCGGCGTAACGGCCGAGACGGCACCGCTCGTCGCCAAGGCGGGCGCGAACGTGCTTGTGGCGGGTTCGGCCGTGTTTAAAGGCGGCACGCGCGAGGCTTACGCTCAGAATATCGCGAGCATCCGGAGAGCTGCGGAAGGCGCGAGGTAACTCAATGCTCGCAGTCATGGCCGCGTCGCGCGAGCGATCGTTCCGAAGGAACGACAGGCGGCCACCCACGACAAATTTCAACGCAACAGATTTGAGAGACGCGTTAGGTGAGCGCCCCACCTCTTACACCCTGCTCGCGGAAGCTTGTCGTGGGTGGCCGACGGCTTCGCGATGCTCCGCATCGCCTCGGCCATGACGTTGGTGTGGTGGTAGCCGCGCGTTAGACTTTATAAAACTCCCGGTACCATTTCACGAAGCGGTGGATGCCGTCTTCGATGGATGTGGAGGGTTTGAAGCCGACGGCGGCCGTGAGCGCGTCAACATCGGCATAGGTTTTTGGCACGTCGCCGGGTTGGGCGGGCAAAAGATTGCGCTTGGCCACGCGGCCCGTTTCCTTTTCGATGAGCGAGATGAAGTACTCAAGCTCAACCGGCGCGTTGTTGCCGATGTTATAGAGGCGATAGGGCGCGCTCGACGATGCGGGCGATGGGTTGTCGCTCGACCAGCTGGGATCGGGAGCTGCAACCTGATCCAGGGTGCGCACAACGCCTTCGACGATGTCGTCAATGTAGGTGAAGTCGCGGGCGTGGCGGCCGGCGCTGAAGACGTCGATAGGCTCGCCGGCAAGAATTTTCTTTGTGAATATGAAGAGCGCCATGTCCGGCCGGCCCCATGGACCGTAGACAGTGAAGAAGCGCAATCCCGTCATGGGTGTTCGATAAAGGCTGGCATACGTGTGCGCCATCAGCTCGTTGGATTTTTTAGTGGCGGCGTAGAGGC
>JANOKZ010000254.1:0-5336 GCA_031419515.1 Hyphomicrobium sp. | reverse complement strand
TTTGAGCCAGCGCGGTTTGTCGCGCGGATAAGGATATTCGTGCCGTTCTCCGTAGGGTTCGAACGGTGTCAGCAACAATCCGGCCAGTACGCCGACAAAAGCCAATGATGTCGCAAGCGATTGGACGACGCTCATCGATAGCGGGAAATACAAAATCTGGCCCACACTCGAGAAGAAAATGTCGGCCGAATAGATGGCAGCCAAAATCTTCAATAAGCGGCAGATGCGCCGCGCGGCGCGATCAGACAGCGGCACGATGCGCCGGTTGGGATCAGACGGCGCAAACACGGCGGATAGGAGTGCTGCAACGGCGGCAAAAATCAGGACCGAGCGCAATAGCGCAGCACCGACTGGGGCCGCCGTTGGATAATAAAGGAGCCCCAGATAATCGAGGCCGGCGTAAGCTGCCAGAATTGTCGCAATCGCGGGAACGGCGCGTACCGGTCCAATCCAGGAGGCGGCTGCCGCGCGCTCGAAAAACGTAGGCGAGGCGCCCCCAAGCGGCGTGCGGTAGCGCGTGATCCAGCGGGCCATAATTTTGAGCAGAAAATACAAAAGTGCCGCCGCACCAGCGAGAAGCGTGAGCCGGTATTTTTCCTTGTTCGCCGACGACAGCCAGTCGGTGGCGTTGTAGTTGAGGCGCCACGAGACAGATGGGGAATCTCGCGCAAGATCGCTCCATAATGCGGGAAACAGCGGGCTCGACATGCGTTCGGTCAGACTTCGAACAAACAACTGCAAGCGCAGGTCTGTGATTTTCTCAATTGCCTGCCGTGCGCGCCACCATGTTACTTCGAGCGTTTTGATGGCTCCCGAGATTTCGCGTGCCTCAGCTTCAAGGCGTGCTCGTTCGGAGGTGACGGTGGCAGCTTCCGGTGGGGCATCCTTTTCCGGGGGGGCGCCGATCTTCTTGATCTGGTTTTCGACGTCGGCGAGGCGGGGGCGCAATCCATCAGCGGTGCGCGTTGTCTGGGCGATGACGCCATCGATGTCGTCGCGCAGACGCCCGAGATCGGTATCGACGGTGGTGATGGCTGTCAGCGCTTTTTCAGCACCCTCCATCGTGCCAACAACGATTGCAATTGTGCTGTTGACTTCGGGGGGGAGGACGGCGGATGGGACTGGTTGTTCTTTGGCAGGCCCATGGGGTGCCTGCTCCGCCGAGGTAGTGGCAGGCGGCACGGCAGCGGGCGCTGGGTTGGCATCTTCAGCCCAGCCGCCATTCGGTGCGGTGATTGCGACGAGGAATAGGACGAAGGCGGCTAGTCTCAATTGCAGCACGGAGCGCGGCCTCTTGTGGTTGGAAGTACTTGTGGTTGGAGGTATCAGAGCAACCCGATTGCCGTCCGACTATCACCAAAATAGGGCAGGGTGTGGCACCGGTCCCACCCGCGAGGGCAACAGTGCCAAGTGGGAAGCGTCAAGGAGCACAATGGTAACTCCCTGTAAACCTTTGACGGAGACCCTGGCCCGGACATTTTCGGTGATTCGGCGCGAACGAGAGCCATGGCAATTTCATTCACGAGGCTAGCGGGCGCTGACCGCCCCAAGTGGTACCAGCTTTATCGCCTATTGGCCGCTTTTCAGCTGATTACGGTGATTGCCGGTGTCAGCCTTACCTATAGAATTATGGAAATCTTTTCTGCTTCGGTGACGGAAAATCACGAATGGGCCGTGCGTCTTGGTCAATTCGGCGAACTGACGCATTTGGTTTCCCTCGTCAACGCGCCGGGTAACGATATCTTCGAGTCGCGCGATCCTGCAAAGGAAGCGTCGCGTCTGGGTAGCGCACATCTCGCATTTGAAGTGAAAGTCACCGCGCTTCGCCAACAGATCGCGGTTAGTCACGACCGCGCCGTGGCTGATGATCTTGTTGCCGACCTAGATGTTATTCGCGGTCTTACTAGCCAGATGGTCAAAGAAAGCCGGGGCCTTTTGGAGACGTTCGCGGCAGGGCAGCACCAACAGGCTGCGGCGCGCATGTCCGCCATGGACCGGAAGTTCGGTGAGATCAACGCCGCGATCCAGCATGTGAACGAGGATATTCTCACTGTCCAGAAACAGCGCTTTGACAATCAAGCTGCGATCTCGGCGGCGCTCAGAAATTACGAATGGGTTCTTGCTTGTTTCATCATTCTGATGGTGGCCGGCATGTACCGGTACGGGCGGCATATCGCCGTGGCGATGCAGAATACCGAAGCCGAGCGCGAATTACAAAGAAAGGCCCTCGCGGACCAGGCGGAGGCGCTGAAAGCCGCAGCTCACTCCGCTGAAGCTGCAAACGTTGCCAAGTCGCGGTTCCTGGCAAATATGAGCCATGAAATCAGAACACCCATGAACGGGGTTCTTGGCATGACAGATCTTTTGCTTCGCAGTGATCTCATGCCCAAACAGCGGCATTTCGCGGAAACAATCTACCGCTCGGGTACGACCCTACTTTCGATCATCAACGATATTCTGGATATATCGCGCATTGAATCGTCAAAATTCGAACTCGAACAACATGACTTTGATCTTCGCGGCTGCATCGAGTCGTCAATCGAGCTTCTTGCTGAGTCGGCACACCGCAAGGGGCTGATACTCAATCTCTTCATCGCGCCTGATGTTCCGGTAATGGCAAAGGGAGACTCCGGCCGGCTCCGGCAGATCCTGATGAACATCGCTGGCAATGCCATCAAGTTCACGTCAAAGGGCGAAGTGGAGATTGGCGTCTCCCGGCAGAACCAAGATAATGGCAAGTTGCACTTGGAGTTCAGTGTTCGCGACACCGGCATTGGCATAGCAGACGAGAAAATCCCAGAGCTCTTCCGTCCTTTTGCACAAGCGGATTCGTCGATCAGCCGGCGCTACGGGGGCACGGGACTTGGGCTATCGATCACCCAGCAACTCGTGCAGATGATGGGCGGCTCCATCGGCCTTACAAGCAAGCTTGGCGAAGGCTCGACGGTCAAGTTTACGATCGCCTTCGCCGCCTCCGACGCGAGCGTTGCATCAAAGACCGTCGAAGGACTGGATCTTTCGGGCAAGCACATTCTGGTCGTGGATGACCGCCAGGCTAACCGCGAAATTCTCCAGGCCTACATTCAGGAAGCGGGTGGCAAGGCCGATACTGCTGTCAATGGCCGTTCGGCGATCGACGTTTTTCGCTATAAAGAGAAAACCGGCGCACCCTACGACGTCGCGATCATCGACATGATGTTGCCGGATATGAATGGCTTTGATGTTGCTCGGGCTATGCAGGCCGGCTCCAAGTCTATCGCAACCAAACTCGTCATGTTGTCCTCTGGTTCTTCGCCCGGCCAGCTGCGCGAGGCCGAGGAAATTGGCTTTCATGCCTTCCTGATGAAGCCCATTCTGCGCCGCGATCTCGTGACCACGATCAATCAGGTAAGCGAAGCGGCTGATGTAGTCAGCAGGGACGGGCCAAAATCCGTGCAGTCTGCACAAAATTTTGCGGCACACGTGCTCGTCGCCGAAGACAATCCTGTCAATATGGAAGTAGCGCGGCAGTATCTCATTGATCTCGGCTGCCGTGTGGAAATAGCTGAGAATGGCCAAGAGGCGGTCACTGCTTGTGAGAAGCGCCGCTACGATCTCATTTTGATGGACTGCCAGATGCCGATCCTCGATGGCCTCTCGGCGACGCGCAAAATACGCGAGATCGAGCGGCGAACTGAGGCGGTTGCGATGCCGATTGTCGCTGTCACAGCGAACGCCTACGAGGAAGATCGCAGAGCTTGCATCGATTCCGGTATGGATGACTACTTGAGTAAGCCTTTCACGCCGGAACAGCTCTCCGACGTGCTGCTCAAGTGGGTAAAAGTCGACGCAAGTGTGGCGCGGCGGGAAGCTGCACGGGAAGAGGCAGCTCTTGACGAAGAATTCGTGCGGACTTTGCGGGGCTCGCGGCCGCAGTTCTTCGAGCGGTTGCTCGATCTGTTCGTTGGATTTGGTCCAGGTGCGTTGGAGCAGGTTCAAAACAGCTATACGGAAAGCGATGCCGTGGCGATTATGAGGCTTGCGCACAGTTTGAAATCATCAAGTGCGAACATCGGAGCCAACAAGCTCGCCGAACAGTTTGCAAATCTCCAACAAATTTCGCGAGTTGGCTGGAACGCCGAAAAAATTGCCAAAGCTATTAGCGCCGCCGAAAAGGAATTTGCACGCGTTATGGACGCAGTTGCTGCCGAAAGAACAATGCTAAAAAAAGCTGCGTCAGCTTAGTGCTTGTGCCGTCGCGAGAGATCTAATCCCGGTCATGGAAGAAGCTATAGATCTTCTGCGCGATCTCGAATGAGATTCCTTCAACGACTTTCAGATCTTCGACGCCCGCGCGCGAGACGGCCTTTGCCGAACCGAAATGATTCATAAGCGCGCGCCGGCGCGTTGGGCCAATTCCGCCGATCTCATCGAGCGGGTTGGCGCCGAGCGCCTTTGATCGCTTGGCGCGGTGCGCACCGATAGCGAAGCGATGGGCTTCGTCGCGCAGCCGTTGCACGAAATACAAAACAGGGTCTTTGGCTTCTAGCATCATCGGCCGGTCACGGCCGGGCATGTGGAAATGTTCGCGCCCCGCGTCGCGGTCTGGTCCTTTGGCAACGCCGACGAGGGCAATGTCCTCAATGCCGAGTTCAGCGAGCACATCTCGGGCAATCGATAACTGGCCGAGACCGCCGTCGATGAGCACGAGATCCGGCCGGTCGCCAATTCCCGCTCCAATACCGCTGTCGCCCTCGTTTGAAGCGGCAGGCTCTGCGACAGCGAGCCGTTTGAAGCGCCGGGTCAGGACTTCGCGCATCATGGCGTAATCGTCGCCAGGCGTTAGGTCTTTCGATTTAATGTTGAACTTTCGATACTGGCCTTTGACGAAGCCTTCGGGGCCGGCAACGACCATGACGCCAACGGCATTGGTGCCGGAGATGTGGCTGTTGTCGTAAACTTCGATACGGCGCGGAATGTCTGGCAGTGAGAAGCGTTCGGCCAAGCCTTCGAGCAAGCGCACTTGCGACGAGCTTTCGGCGAGCTTCCGGCCAAGCGCTTCACGCGCATTCGAGAGTGCATGATCGACGAGCGTTGATTTGGTGCCGCGTTCTGGTACGCGAATTTCAACTTTGCGCCCGGCTTTGATGGTGAGGGCTTCTGCCAACAGTTCACGGCTCGGTACATCGAGTGAGAGCAGTATCAGGCGCGGCACGGGCTTGTCGTCGTAGAATTGCGCGATAAAGCTGTCGAGTACGTCTTCTACGGGAAGCGAGCGATCGGCCTTCGGGTAGTAAGCGCGGTTGCCCCAGTTCTGCCCCGTGCGGAAGAAGAAGACTTGGATGCACGTCTGCCCG
>JANOKZ010000253.1:0-2357 GCA_031419515.1 Hyphomicrobium sp. | reverse complement strand
CAACGTAACGGCCGGGTAGAGGAATTCGACTTCGAAAGCGCAGCGCGCAAGCTGCTTCGCGGTAATATCTATCTCGCAAAAGTCACCCGCGTGGAGCCCTCGCTCCAGGCTGCCTTCGTTGATTACGGCGGCAATCGCCACGGCTTCCTGGCCTTCAACGAAATTCACCCTGACTACTATCAGATCCCCGTCGCCGACCGCCAAGCCTTGATCGACGAGGAAGCGGCCGCCGAAGCCGAGCTTGAGGCCGCTGCCGACCGGCGCGCCGAAGCCATGGCACGCCGCTCGCGTCCGCGCGACGGCGGCTATAACCAAGAGCACAATGAAGCTGCGCCGTCATTCGGCGCGCCAGATTCCGACGCTGATTCTGACATTGGCGATTTGGAGCCCTCGGGCGAAGAATCGAACATCGTCGATGTCGAGGAAGACGAACACATCGAGGAAATCGGCGGCGAAGGCGGCGATGACGACACTCCATCGACGTTCGCGGCGGCTGTTCAGTCGAGCGGCGATACGATCTCGGAACCAGCGCCGCTGTCGCGCCACGCAGAGCCTGAGGCAGAAGATGTGCCTGACGGCACCGCGCGCCGCGAGCACAACCCAGAAGCTGGTCAGGGCGCCACCCAAGACGACGGCACCGATGGCGACAGCGACGAGGACGACGAAGACGACGAAGACGACGAGCAGCAAGATGACACCGAAGACCGTGCCGGTGTCGAACACTCCGGCGGGTCCGAAGCGAGCGATCTATCGAGCGAGCCGCGTGGCGAGAGCCGCAACAGCGATCTTATGGATGAAGTCGCCGTCCGGCCGCGCCGCCGCCCGCGCAGCTACAAAATCCAGGAAGTCATCAAGCGCCGTCAGGTCATTCTTGTGCAAGTCGTCAAGGAAGAGCGTGGCAACAAAGGCGCAGCCCTCACGACCTACCTGTCGCTTGCTGGCCGCTACACGGTTTTGATGCCAAACACCGCTCGCGGTGGTGGCATCTCCCGCAAAATCACGAACCCGCAAGATAGAAAACGCCTGAAAGCCATTGCCCAGGAGCTCGAGGTTCCGGAAGGCATGGGGCTCATCATCCGCACGGCAGGCGCGGCGCGCACCAAACAAGAAATCAAGCGCGACTTCGAATACTTGCTGCGGCTGTGGGAAAATGTGCGCGACCTGACGCTGCAATCGACCGCGCCAAGCCTCGTCTATGAAGAAGGCGACCTCATTAAGCGTTCGATCCGCGACCTCTATAACAAGGATGTCGAGGAAGTGGTCGTCGCGGGCGACGCTGGCTATCAAGAAGCAGCAGCCTTCATGCACATGCTGCTGCCGAGCCACGCCAAGAACGTCGTTCCCTACAAGGACGCGACACCATTGTTTGCGCGCTACGCCGTCGAACGCCAGCTCAACGCCATGTTCACGCCCCAAGTGACGTTGCGCTCGGGCGGCTACATCGTCATTAACCAGACAGAAGCCCTCGTCGCCATCGATGTAAACTCGGGCAAATCCACGCGCGAATTCTCGATCGAAGAAACCGCGCTCGCAACTAATCTTGAAGCCTCCGACGAAATCGCCCGGCAGTTGAAACTTCGCGACCTCGCGGGCCTCATCGTCATCGACTTCATCGACATGGAAGAAAAGCGCAACAACCGGTCCGTCGAACGGCGGCTGAAAGATGCATTGCGCCATGACCGCGCCCGCATTCAGCTCGGCCGCATCTCCCATTTCGGACTCATGGAAATGTCGCGCCAGCGCCTCAGAACCGGCGTTCTTGAAGGCTCGACAACGCAGTGCGCGCACTGCCAGGGTACTGGCACAATCCGCTCCACGGAAAGTATCGCCCTTGCCGTCTTGCGCGGCATCGAGGACGCCATCACGGCGAGCAGCAGCGCACCGATCATTGCAACAACCACTCCAGCCGTCGCACTTTACATTCTCAACTCCAAGCGCGCATACGTCACGGAAATGGAAGCGCGTCACGGATTTCCAGTGACAATTCTTGGCGCCGAACGCATCCAAGGCGCCAATTTCACGATCGAGCGCGGAGTGGCAACAGCCTTGCCGCAGCGCCGCCCGGAACGGGCCGCAGTGAACATGGATTGGGGCTTTGAGGGCGAAGGCGAAGATCAAGCGCCCGCTCACGACGGCAACAACATTGAGGAAGTCGGCGACGATACCGACGAGCCCGGCGAAGCACATGGCCGTGAAAGTGGTGGCCGTGAAAGTGGTGGCCGCGAAAGTGGTGGCCGCGAAAGTGGTGGCCGCGACCGTTATCGCGAACCATCACGCGAACACACACGCGAAACTTCTGGCGGCGAAGACGACGGCAGTCAGCGACGCGGACGCCGGCGCAGACGGCGGGGCGGCGG
>JANOKZ010000252.1:0-4211 GCA_031419515.1 Hyphomicrobium sp. | reverse complement strand
GCACGCGGGTCGGGCACAACGGCAAAATGAGCAACAAGCGAAAGCATCGGAGCCTCCCTCTTTTCCGGAAGCCTCCTCAAGAATCCATGATTCGCCGCCACTCAAGCGAATTTAACCGTTTTCAAATGCGATTCCCCTGGGTCCGGCGGGGGACCGTCCACCAGTTGCCGATCCAAACGGTCTATGAGCCCGGCAATCCGACATCGCATTTCAATCCGCTGATGGACTCGGCGCGCATCTACGCTGTGCTGCTGCGTCACGTATCCCTTGTGGCGCTTATTTCATTTGGTGACATTCTTCTATTTGCCGGCCTGAGTTCGACCGGGCTTTCGGTGTTCGAAGCCCTGGTCGGCGCTCGCACCATGTCGACGATTGTCTATTTCATCGTCGCACGAAATATCGTTTTTCGTAACCGCGGCAATCCCCTCGTTCAGATTGCTCTCTTTCTGCTGCTTGTCGTCGGAAACATCGCGCTTTTAACTCCATTCATCACCTATAGCCACACAGAACTCGGAATTCCTAAAGTCGTTGCGATGGTGATTGGCACCGTCTTTATGTTCGTGTCGAATTTCCTTTGGCAAAACTACATCATCTTTCAGCGCCGAGCGGAGGACCAGTGAAACCGAAGGTGACCGATTGGGACGCATATTATATAAAGCCTGCGTCAGCTGCGGCTTTTACGCGCCGGATTTCGGCTGCGCGGATTCTGCGGACGCTCGGCACTCGACTTCATTGCGACGAAGTGCGGATATGTGAACTCGGCGGCGCCAATAGCTGTTTCATAGACGATTTTCTGCGGTGTCCGGGGGTGGCAAGTTACGATGTACTTGACTCAAATTCCTTCGGCATCGGGCTGCTCAACACGCGCCTACGCGGGGACCAGCGAGTTAAGGGAACCGTTGGCGATGCGTTGACGGTGGATCCGGGCACTGGTCGTTATGACATTGTGTACAGCGTTGGCTTGATCGAGCATTTCGACGAAGCGCGGACGGCGCGTTGCATCGAATCGCATTTCCATTTGTGCAGGCCCGGCGGTACCGTCCTTATTACATTCCCAACTCCCACAATCCCTTACCGGCTGATCCGCGGTGCCGCCGAAATCGCCAACATGTGGAAGTTTCCAGATGAGCGCCCGTTACAATTTTACGAAGTGGAGGCGGTTTGCCGCCGGTACGGAGAGGTGCAACACAAATCCATCAACTGGGCGATAGGCCTCACTCAGGGATATGTTTTGACCAGGGCTCATGGCGGGACAGCGTGACGCAAGCGTAGCGTGCGCGACGGCTAAAGCTCCTTATTGCCCAGAGGGAACGCCGCTACTGAATTCTAAAAAACTATAACCCTGGGTTTCGGCCACCATGCGCGCCTGCCCGCTTGCGACCGCGCTTTTTACATACTCCTTTGCGTCTGACGCTCCAAGGGTATGTAGGACAAGACTGCGCGGGCACTTCAATAGTGCCGACTGTAGGCAACGTAAGGAGTCGCGCCCGGAACAGATTGTTGTCTTAGACTTCTCAAAACCTGGCAGATAGCGGACCAACGCATAGTCGGTCAGAAGGCAGGCGCCATCATCGACTTGCGGTTTGAGGCTATAGAGCATCGGAGTGACCTTCCGCATGCCGTAAGCACCCGGTGACGACCGCCTTGTGTGGCGGTTAAGAGATAGTATTTGTTGTCTTCTGAAACTTCATCAGGAGACTGTTCCGTGGGTATGTCTGGGGATAGACTGCGGCACTTCGATATTGTTGCGCAGATGCGCCGGGTGCGAACCGACGACGAGAAGCGGGCGATCGTGGCTGAGGCCTCGCAGGGCCATCGGAATACGTCTGCGGTTGCGCGCCGTCATGGGATCAAGCCGAGCCTTCTGTTCCGCTGGAAGAAGCAGTTTGCGGTCGATTTTGTTCTGAAGACCGGGCCGGTTCTGGACCCGAGGCCAGCGCCAACATCCTTCGTCCCCGTCATGGCGTTGCCGTCACCGGTTCCGAAAATGGCGGCGTGGGGGCCGCCAGGCTCGACACATCAAAGCCTGATCGAGATTGAGGTGTTGGGCGGGCGCAAAGTGCGGGTTGGCGCCGATATCGATACCGGCGTCCTCAAGCGGATTATTGCGGCACTTGAGACGCTGTCATGATCCCGGTTCCAGCCGGTGTCCGCGTTTGGCTGGCGGCGGGTCACACTGACATGCGGCGCGGCTTTCCGGGTCTTGCTTTGCTGGTGCAGGAAACGCTCAAATTCGATCCGCATACCGGGCATCTTTTTGTCTTTCGCGGCAAGCGCGGCGATCTCGTCAAGATCATCTGGCACGATGGCCACGGCGCGTGCCTGTTCCAAAAGCGGTTGGAGCGCGGGCGATTTATCTGGCCGGTTACAACCAGCGCGGTTGCGAGTGGGCAACTGAAGCGCCCCGAAGATGCCGCGGTGACGATATCGCCAGCGCAACTCGGATACATGCTTGAAGGTATTGACTGGCGTGCCCCGCAAAAAACCTACCGGCCAGAAATTGCGGGATAGCACTCCGATCGCCTGAGCTTCTTGTGCGAAGACGTGAATTGGCAGTGCCAGGAATGTGCGAAGCAGTGTAAAATCGCGGCATGGCTTTTGATCCTGCCCAACTCCCTGATGACATCGCAACGCTGAAGGCGATGATTGTTGCGGCCAACGCCCGCACGATCGATCTTGACGGACAGATCGCGCATCTAAAGTTGACCATCGCGAAGTTGCAGCGCGACGCCCATGGCGCGTCTTCGGAAAAGAGCGCACGGCTCCTTGATCAAATGGAACTGCAGCTTGACGAACTGATCGCTACTGTCGCCGAGGGCAAAGCCGCTACCGCCATTGACGCCGATGACCTAGTTGAGACTGAGGCGGCGCAGAAGCCCGCGCGGCGCGCGCTTCCTTCACATCTGCCGCGCGAGCGGGTGGTGCATACTGCGCCCTGCGCCCATTGCGGCAGCGGCCGTTTGCGCAAGTTGGGCGAAACCATCACCGAGACCCTCGAACTCGTGCCGGAACAATGGAAAGTGTTGCAGCACGTGCGCGAAAAGTTCACCTGCCGGGCGTGCGAGAAGATCACCGAAACACCGGCGCCATCGCACCCGATCGCGCGTGGCCGTGCCGGGCCGCAATTGCTGGCGGAAATCCTGCACAACAAGTACCGGGCGCATCTGCCCTTGAAC
Organism: Hyphomicrobium sp.; assembly: GCA_031419515.1. Classification (GTDB taxonomy): domain Bacteria; phylum Pseudomonadota; class Alphaproteobacteria; order Rhizobiales; family Hyphomicrobiaceae; genus Hyphomicrobium_B. The sequence continues at coordinate 1,035 of JANOKZ010000252.1, read as the reverse complement.
CGCCAGAGCGATCTTTACGCGGCCCAGGGGATCGATCTCGATGTCTCAACGATGGCTGATTGGGTTGGCGCCTGCGCGGCGACGCTCGATCCGCTCGTCAAGGAAATCGAAAGGCACGTGCTCGCGCTTAATGAAGGCCACGGCTCCGCCATGAGGCGTATCCACGCCGACGATACGACGGTGCCGGTTCTCGCGCGCAATCAATGCACGACAGGCCGGTTATGGGCCTATGTGCGCGATGATGCGCCATTCAGTGGAACGGCGGCGCCAGCGGCGCTCTTCCATTATTCGCCGACGCGCGGCAGCGAACATCCAGGACAGCATCTCGCCACCTACAGCGGCTTGATGCAGGCCGATGCTTACTCGGGCTACAACAGGCTTTATGCCAAGGGCCGAAAGCCCGGTGAGATCATCGAAGCGGCGTGCTGGGCGCACGGGCGGCGCAAGTTTTTTGAACTGGCCGATCTGCAAAAAGCGCCGGTCGCGGTCGAAGCTGTCAGGCGCATTGACGAGTTGTTCGCCATCGAGCGCGAGATCAACGGCAAACCGCCTGACGCGCGCTTCGCTGTGCGCCAAGAGCGATCAAGGCCGCTGATTGCAGCGCTCGAAATCTGGCTCAAGGACGAGCGCAGAAAACTATCCTCGAAGGCACCGGTCGCGAAAGCCATCGACTACAGCCTGAAGCGATGGCCCGCGTTCACGCGGTTCCTCGACGACGGCCGCATCTGCATGAGCAACAACGCCGCTGAACGCGCCGTGCGCGCCATTGCGGTTGGGCGCAAAAACTGGACCTTCTGCGGCAGCGACTCCGGTGGCCGACGGGCGGCCGCCATCTATACGCTGATCGAAACCTGCAAACTCAACGACGTCGATCCCCGCGCCTGGCTCGCCGATGTCCTCGCCCGCATCGCCGATCACCCGATGAAGCGCATCACCGAGCTGCTGCCCTGGAACTGGAGAGCAGCGCACGCGGCGAACGCCGCCGTTGCAGCCTAAACTTGGCCCTCACCCTGCGGTCTTGGCCGGATGCTTACG
>JANOKZ010000251.1:0-2531 GCA_031419515.1 Hyphomicrobium sp. | reverse complement strand
GCCGGGTTCAAGCCGGGCGATGTCATCGTTTCCATCGATGGCAAAGACATCAAATGGTTTGAAGATCTTGTCGTCATTGTCTCAGCCAGCAAGGGGCAGCCGCTCTCAATTGTTGTGCAGCGCGATGGCAACCTCGAATTGCCGATGACCGTCGCCCCGATGGAGATCGAGGAAAAGAACAAGGCGGGCGTCGCCGGCCGCCGGTGGATTATCGGCGTGTCGCGTATTCCACCCGATCCAAGGCCCGTGGGGCTCATCGAGTCTATTCGCCTTGGGACAAAGGATACTTGGACAGTGATCCGCTCGACCTTCACCGGGTTGAGCCAGATCGGCAGCAACCACGATCAAATTGGCGGACCCATCATGATGGCCCAAGTGACCGCCAAAGTTGCAGAGCAGGGTCTTGAATGGCTGGCGCGGCTAGTTGCGTTGTTTTCAGCGAATATTGGATTTCTCAATTTGCTCCCTATCCCCGTTTTAGACGGCGGGCACCTTTTGTTCTATGGGGTGGAAGCGGTGCGGCGGCGGCCGCTGAGCGAGCGTGTTCAATCGTACGGGTTCCAGATCGGTTTGGCGCTCATCCTAATGCTGATGTTTTTGGCTACTTTCAATGACTTGGCAAAGCTGTGGTCACGGCTCGCGGGCGCCAGTTAGAAAGGCGTTCAGTGACGTATTCTTGCCACTTCCCGAGGTCTTGATGAATCGTTAAAAGCATTGTTCTGACACGCGTTATGCGACCTCTGATTCGGGACATCAGGGGCCGGGGACATGGCTCGGTGCCAGGACGTACGTGACAAGACTCTACGTGACCAGTGCACGGGACTTCAGACGTTAAACTATTGTTTTGGGTGCCATTCCGCCGCCGACGGATGTCACTTTCATGGGGGTCGGCGGCAGACGAGGGCAAGACCGCGGATGCAGAAGTTTACAGTTTTTGGAGCGGGCATGTTGCGCCTAATTATGGCAATGGCCTTGACCGCTTCGATACTCGCAGTTGGGGGAATGCCGGGATTTTCCGGCCAGGCGATGGCTCAGGGCATCGTCAAGGACATTCAGGTCGCCGGCAATCGCCGCGTTGAACCTGAAACGGTCCGTTCGTATCTCCAGTTTGCACCCGGTGAAGCCTATAACGCGGCCAAGATCGATGCGTCGCTCAAGGCGCTGTTTGCAACCGGTCTCTTCTCCGACGTCACAATCGAACCGCAAGGCTCGACGGTTGTCGTGACCGTTGTCGAAAATCCCGTGATTAATCAGGTTGCCTTCGAGGGCAACAGCGAAGTCGATACCGCGACGCTCAGCGGCGAAGTTCAATTGAAGCCGCGCTCCGTATTCACGCGCGCTCGCGTGCAAGCCGACGTTCAGCGCATTCTCGACGTCTATCGCCGTCAGGGCCGCTTTGCGGCGTCGGTCGAGCCGAAGATCATTGAGCTTGAGCAAGACCGCATCAACCTCGTGTTCGAAATCAACGAAGGCGGCGCGACCAAGGTCAAGGGTATCAACTTCGTCGGCAATCGCGCGTTCTCGGATAGCCAGTTGCGCGATATCGTTTCGACGACGCAATCGGGCTGGTTCGACTTCCTCAAGGGCACAAGCATTTACGATCCCGACCGTTTGTCGTTGGATCGCGAGCTTGTGCGCCAGTACTATTTGAAGAACGGATACGCGGACGCCGTCGTCACAGCTGGCAACGCCGAGCTCGATCCCGACGGCCAAGGCTTCCTCATCACGTTTGCGATTGAAGAAGGCGAGCCATACACGTTTGGTGCCGTGGCCATCGAAAGCAGCTTGGCTGAAGTTCAACCGGAAGCCTACCAGGGCGAGCTCCTGGTCGCGGCCGGCGACGTCTACAACTCCTCGCTGCTCGACAAGACGGTTGAGAAACTGACGCTCGCCATTGCCGAGCGCGGTTATGCCTTCGCTCGCGTCCGCCCGCGCGCGACGCCCGACGTTGCGACGCGCACGATCACTGTGTCCTTTGTCGTCGATGAAGGCCCGCGCGTCTACATCGAGCGCATCAATATTGTCGGCAACGAGCGCACCAAAGACTACGTCATTCGCCGCGAATTCCGGCTAGCGGAAGGCGATGCCTATAACCCCTTGATGGTGGATCGCGCTAAGAAACGCTTGAGCGGGCTTGGCCTCTTTAAAAACGTCGAAGTGAAGCGCCGTCCGGGCTCGGCTCAGGATCGCGTCGTTCTTGACGTTGAGATTACGGAGCAGTCAACCGGCGAACTCTCATTTGGTGCAGGCTACTCGACTTCGGAAGGCGTGATCGGCGACGTATCGATCACGGAACGCAACTTCCTCGGCAACGGGCAATTCCTGCGCTTGAAACTTGCGGGCTCCCTTGAGCGCTTCCAGATCGATCTGTCGTTCACCGAGCCGCGCTTCCTCGACTATAACCTGTCGGCCGGTTTCGATATCTTCCACAAGGAAGTCGATCAGCGCGACCAGTCGGGGTTCCGCCAGCGCAAGACCGGCGCCGTCGCTCGTCTCGGCTTCCCGCTGGCCGAAAGCCTTTGGATGCAGGC
>JANOKZ010000250.1:0-2601 GCA_031419515.1 Hyphomicrobium sp. | reverse complement strand
GGCCGTCGGGATCATGATCCCGCGTGGTCCCTACGAGTGTAGGTGGGCACCATATGTCCGGAACCACGGCTCCGGCCAGAGACAGCACCCTTGCGGATCTTATAGGCCCCCGGGTCATTTGCCCCTAACGAGCCCCGCAGCACCGAAGATGTAGTGCAAAGATGTTAGGAAATCCAGGGCCGCGCACATTTTGTCGGCGCCCGGACCGCTGCGCCAGCGCTTGCACGGCGAGCCGCCCCGCCAACCCCGCGCGCGTTACCACTCCCACAGCCAATGGCTTACGGCGGCCAGTGCAACGAGCCAAATTGCGACAATCACGCCAGCGGCATATTTGTTCAGTGGCAATCGTGCGCCCGGCTCCACCCGCGCCCGATGCTCGGCCAGAACCTCAGCCGGTATCATGCGCCGCACCGCCCAAAGGCCAATCGGCAGCAGAATAACTTCGTCGAGATACCCGAGTACGGGGATGAAATCGGGGATCAGATCAATGGGGCTCAGAGCGTAAGCGACAATGAATACGCCAAGCATTTTTGCGTGCCACGGCGTCCGCGGGTCACGCACTGCAGACGCGAGGACAACGACTTCAGATTTAAGGGCGCGGCCCCAAGCAACGAGTTTGGCACGCAGATCATCAAACATGGGCAAAGCGCATTGAGAGCAAGATCTCAGACATCAACCGGGCCGCCCGCCGCTCACGAACCCGTTTTGCGGCCGTTCTCGCTGCGGCTATTATCTTTTGAAGAGCTGTTATCTTTTGAAGATTTGGCATTTTCCGAGACAGACTTCAGCTTTTCGGTGCCGTCCTCAAGCAGTTCGTCAATGTCAGCGCGCGCATCGAACAATTCGTCGGCAATCGTCAGCGCAGCCATGAGCACTAAACGCTCGTCACCCGCCTGACCATGCTCGCGCATCAGGATGTCGAGTTTTGTCTTGAGATAATTGGCGACCGCTTCCAGCCGCTCAACGTCGGCGTCACCGCATTCGAAGCGGTAGGATCGTTTATTGAAGGTGATGGCAACCTGGGCCAACGGCTCTACCGGCAGTTTCCCGCCGCTCCCCCGATTCGTGAAAGCACATCAAGTGTCGAGGTTATGCAGCGAATCGATAGCCCAATCAATGCGATTGATGATGTCTTCGTGTTTTTGCTCAAGTTCCGCAATTTTGGCGCGCGCGGCAGCCAATTCCGCTTCGAGGCGCGCATTTTCAGCCGCGAGATCAAGCCCAAGCTTGGCCTTAGGCGCGGCTTTCCCGGCATCGCTACGCTTTGATTTTGCCGTATTGCGTTCAGCCATAGCCTATTTCCGATCGCCGCCCGCACTACTGGAAGACAGGCGGCCAACTGGCCTGCGGAAGTGCACGTTACGTGCGGGGAGCGAACCGCGTCAACCAAGGACCGGTCACAAGATGATACTCGTCGTGGAAAGCCTATCGGAAACGTTGGAAACCTTGTTGCGATTTTGCCGCGATTGACGCATTGACAGGGCTATGACGGCTCCGGTTAATGGCGCGCGTTGCCTGCCTGGGCGCTCGGCCAGTGGCTAACGGGCAACTGAGTATTCCATTCTCGCTCACGAGATTATCCTCCGGAGGACACGATATGGCTGTTAAGGTCGCGATCAACGGTTTTGGCCGGATTGGCCGCAACGTACTGCGCGCGATTGTTGAGAGCGGCCGGAAGGATATCGAAGTCGTCGCGATCAACGATCTCGGTCCCGTCGAGACGAATGCACATCTTTTGCGCTTCGACAGTGTGCATGGACGCTTTCCCCACACGGTGACAGTCGCCGGCGACACCATCGATGTCGGCCGCGGGCCCATCAAAGTGACAGCCATCAAGAACCCGGCTGAGTTGCCGCACTAAGCCTTGGGCGTTGATATCGCGCTCGAATGCACCGGCATCTTTACCGCCCGCGACAAAGCGGCCGCGCATCTCACCGCCGGCGCAAAGCGCGTCTTGATTTCGGCCCCCGGCGAAAATTCCGATCTCACGGTCGTCTTTGGTGTCAATCACGACAAACTGACGAAGGATCACCTGATCGTCTCGAACGCCTCGTGCACGACCAACTGCCTGGCCCCCGTCGCCAAGGTCCTGCACGACCTCGTCGGCATCGACAGGGGCTTCATGACCACCATTCACGCCTACACAGGCGATCAGCCGACGCTCGACACCATGCACAAAGATCTCTATCGCGGCCGCGCCGCAGCCTTGTCGATGATCCCGACATCGACCGGCGCCGCCAAAGCCGTCGGCCTCGTGCTCCCCGAGCTCAATGGCCGCCTCGACGGCACCGCCATCCGCGTGCCGGTGCCCAATGTTTCGGTCGTCGACTTCAAATTCAACTCGAAACGCGAAACCACGGTTGCCGAGATCAACGCCGCCGTGATCAAAGCCGCGGCATCGAACCAACTCAAAGGCATCCTCGGCGTCACCGATCAGCCGAACGTGTCGTCCGACTTCAATCACGACCCCCGCTCGTCGATCTTCCATCTCGACCAGACCAAGGTCATGGACGGCAAGCTCGTGCGCGTGCTGTGCTGGTACGACAACGAGTGGGGCTTCTCAAACCGCATGGCCGATACGGCAGTGGCGATGGGGAAGTT
>JANOKZ010000249.1:0-11423 GCA_031419515.1 Hyphomicrobium sp. | reverse complement strand
GCATTCACCGCACGCGGGTCGGGCACAACGGCAAAATGAGCAACAAGCGAAAGCATCGGAGCCTCCCTCTTTTCCGGAAGCCTCCTCAAGAATCCATGATTCGCCGCCACTCAAGCGAATTTAACCGTTTTCAAATGCGACTCCCCTTCAGCGGGGAGGGGTTAGGGGTGGGGAGACGCCTGGCGGCAGGTGCGAAAAATTGTGATTTGATCCAGAACTCTTCTGATGACTGGAACGATTAAGGGACTGAGGTCATGTATTCCCCATGAGGGACTATAGCCCCCGCCCGACGTTCTGAACCATTACTGATTAACAGAACGATCCGGCGGTCGGCCTCTCACCCATATCCGCTTGATGACACGTTTATCGTCAAGCTTGCGCGGGTGCGGACCCGCATTGCCCACATCAAATCTCACGGACCAGGCGCTCGACTTCCTATAGAGATAAGCCGGTTCATTCACCGAGCTGTCCCAAGGATTTTTGCTTGGCTGCCCGAGCTCCGAAATGAGTTTTTCGAGAGGATCGCCAATTCTTAATCCAAGTATTTGCCCCTTGAATGAAGGCATGGCACGGATTGTACGAAGCTGGATACTCGACTTATCAAAAACGAATACGAACCCGTCGTCCTTGGCTTCAGACCATAACGAGTCGTCGTTTTCAGAATGTCCCTTCAATTCGCTTGCGCCTGGGTAAGCTGTCAAAACGGCGTCCGCAGAATCTCCGATCTTGACCCGTAGGTCGGATGCCAAAAGCTTGGCTTCAAATTTTGCCTCTTCGGTATCCAGGTTTTGAAGCGTGAGTTCCGACGGCAACAGCCAGACTAGCAGCGCCACGATGGCAGTCACAAATGTCACAGCTGCCCAAGTCAAGCCCCCGGAATTTCGAATGGAAGAACCAGAGAATGAGCATTGCTCCTTGAGGGCCTCACTCTGGCCAATCGCCAAAGCCCCGTCCCGCCGTCCAAATTTCATAGCACCCTCCAAAAACTCTGTTGGAAAGTACTGGGACTTGTTTCAGAAATTCTTAAGGACCGTGAATGATAGTTCTAATGGGCTATTCCGGTTACTTGTGTGAATTTCCAATTGGAACAAGTTTGCCAATTTCTTCGTCGATTTGCGGGGTTCTAACAATGACCTGTGCCACCTCTATGTATTGGACAGCCATAGGAGCTGTTGCGCTCAGCTGGTGCCTGATGTCCGAGGTCAAAGCATCCGAAGATAGTTGGACGCCTCAGTCGATTGAGAAGATCGAATCGGAAAACAAGATTGGTCCGTCTTGCCGTATCGAAATCGCGGCCAAGGGAATAGCCTCCGGCCCATCAGCGGTTCAACGTGCGGGTTCCTACGTTATTGAATATTGGCAGACCGAGGTGTCCCGAGAATTTGGCCCTGAGTTTGCAGATTTCAAGAAGGCTAAAGATTCCCGCGTACGCTGCCGGCGCGAGGGTGACAGCCCCGAGATGCATTGTGTAGCGCTCGGAACACCTTGTTCGAAGTGATGCGTCGTTCCTAACTTTCTTTGGGAAGTGCAATGCCCCGGCAACAGTCACTACCGGTCATACTCTGACTCCAGACACAATGTGCCTGATGGCGAACGTCAAGTCTTGGCCCGACGCAAAAAACTACCAATCCCGTCGCACCGCCAACTCCCGCCGAAGGCATGCCTTCGGCGCTGCACCGGAACTCCCAATTCCGGGCTCCCAACCAACTCAAAAAACCTCTTGCCCGCGCCCACTCACCCAAGCTCAACAGCGCGCACCCACCAGCCAGGACGTGCCCGCTGGAGTTCGTCGGCCGCGTCCCGCTGAGCGCTCGAGAAAACTCCAAAACACGTCGGCCCGCCGCCCGATACCGCCGCCCATTCGCAACCCTTTGTCACGCCCAAAGCCCGCAGAATATCTGCAATCACGGGCGCGACCTGACACGCGGACGCCTGCAGACCGTTACCCCGCTCCTTGACGAAGGCCCGTAGTTCGGCCGCATTAGCAAATGGCCCCGGCGGCTGTGATCGAGGCTCAAGCGGCGCAAGTGGCGCAGCGCCGAGCCCGCGAAACACGCGCGCCGTTTTGTCCGGCGGCATCGGTACGAGCGGGTTGACCAACACCGCGTTGAGCGGCGGCAGGCCTGATAGCGCGCTAACCTGTTCGCCAATCCCCGTCATCCAGGCCGCGCGGCTTTCTAGACAAACCGGCACGTCAGCACCTATTGAGCGCGCGACGCTCAGCCAATCCACTTTTGATAAGAATTCCGGATTCGCCCTCTGCACCGCACGTATAACGGCCGCTGCGTCCGCCGATCCGCCGCCAATCCCCGCCGCCACGGGCAGGTTTTTTTCCAGATGCACCGCGCCAAGCCGCAATCGCGATTCTGCCTCGCTGAGACGCCGCAGCGTCACGCTCAGAAGGTTTTCGCCCGCAATCGAAGCTGCGAACGGCCCCGACATCGTAACGCCAACAGGCTTCGATACATCGAGCGTGACATAGTCACCGGCATCGGCAAACGCCACGAGGCTTTCCAACTCGTGATACCCATCCGGCCGCTTGCCCAAGACCTTCAGCGTGAGATTGATTTTGGCTGGCGCAAATTCTTTATAGACGGTCATGGGTACAAAGCCCGGCTCATACGAAAACGGGCGCCTTGGGCGCCCGTTGGGTGATGTGCAAGAAAACTCTGCAGCACGTTACTCCACAACGCGCCGCTGCGGGCCAGTCCGGTTGTTCTCGCTGCGCCGGCGCGAGTCCGTGCGCTGCGCCTGCTTGTTCTTGGGCGCCGCCTTAACCTCGGCTTTGGCCGGCAAGCCTATCTCGACTTTCACTTTAATCTTCTCGGCATCTTCCGGTTCCGGATTGAGCGTCAGCGCCTGGCTCCACTGGAACTTGGCTTCGCGCTCGCGGCCTACCTGCCAGAGCGCATCGCCCAGATGATCGTTCAGGGTCGGGTCTTCCGGCTTGATCTCGACGGCGCGTTCGAGATAGCGGACAGCATCCTTGTGGTTGCCTTGCTTGTAGTGCGCCCAACCGAGACTATCGACAATGTAACCGTCATCAGGCTTCAACTGCACAGCCTTCTCGATCAGCTTCATGCCCTCTTTCATGTTGCGGCCCTGGTCGATCCAGGAATAGCCCAGATAGTTGAGGACGAGAGCTTGTTCGGGTGCCAGCGCCAACGCCTTCTTCAAATCGGCTTCGGCGGACGGCCAGTTCTTCAATCTCTCGTAAGCCGTCCCGCGGGCATAATAATAACCCCAATGCCGGCTATCGGGCTTACCGATGATGTCGATGGCGCGCGTGAAGTAGCCCACGGCATCGGCGTAGCGTTTGTGCCCGCGCATGATGTTGCCGAGCGCCTCAAGCGGGCGCACGTCGCGCGGATCCTTCTTGGAGAGGCCTTCAAGGAGCGCTTGTGCCTCTTCCGACTTTTCCAGAGAATTGAGGTTGAAGGCTTTGCGGATTTCAATTGCGCTCTGCAACGCTGTGCCCTTCGGGATCTTGTCGTACGTCTCAATGGCGACGTCGAAACGTCGCGCCGTTTCTTCAGCGCTCGCAAGCGCCGCAAGGGCAAAGGCATGATCGGGCTTCGCATAAAGTGCGAGCTGCAGGTAGATCGTGCCAAGGCTAACGCCGCCTTCGCCAGTCAGGGCTTCGCCCAATCCGTAGAAGACTTCGGCCAGCCCCTCGGCCGGTGTAGCGATTAGAGTTCCGATTTTCTGCCGGGCGTCGATCCGGTTGCGCAAGTCGCGGGCGAGAGGATGGGGCTCGCCCTGTGCTTTCTCAAATTGATCGTTGAGAACTTTACGCGCGTGCTTGTAGTCGCCTTGATTTGCGGCGTGCTGCGCATACGCGAGCGATGTACGCAACGTGCGGCTGTCCTGCTTGAACATGCGTTCGTACGAAGCCCGCGCCTCGCTTTTCTTGCCCGCCATATCGGCGATGAGCGCCCTGTGATAGCGCAAATAGAATTGTGCCCATTCGGGCTGCTTGGGTAGATCGACGGCCTGCAGCGCACCTGCCGCATCGCCCGCTGAAAACTTTGTCCAGCCAACGGCAACGGCGCTCGTCAATTCTCCGATAGGATTTTCTGCTGCAGCCTTGAAGTGTTCTTCGGCCTTGGCGAAGTCGCCTGCTTTGAAGGACCTGACGCCGAGCATGAAGCGCGACATCCGGTGTGTGGGTTGCACGCCCGCAAGTTGCTCTGCCAGCGGCAGCGCCTGTTCCCACCGGCCCGCCATCAGCTCCATCTGGAAGGCTTGCTCAAGGATAACTTCGTTGCCGGGATCACGTGCCAGCGCGCGGCCATAAAATCCGGCGGCACTTTCGGTGTCCTGCTGCGCTTTCGCGAAACGGCCAGCAAGATAGTTGCCGAGCAGCGAGCGGGTCAATTCTGCTTCGTCCGGTGACCGGGCAATTGTCCCACCTATCAGGCCTGCTGCCGAAAGCACGGCAGCTCCTGAAACGATGGCAAGAAACCGTCCGAGGCGCGTGCGCATGAGCAGATCCTTATAGCCGGCGTCGCGCGCCGATTCTTGAACATCAGACAGACTAGCAAGAGTACGGGCTTCTTGGCGACCCGCTTTCCATTAAAAACAAGCAATTAAATGTAGAAAGACGGAAAGCCCCGCGCGCATTTGCTGGATTAGGCCGGCATTGTTGACATTGCAGCCACTATGGCACTTCACGGCCTCTTACAGATAGCGACGATTTGAACACAAGATCGCGATGAGGGCGGACAAACCGCGAGCGCGCAAACTGCCCCGCGCCACGCGGTCAATCGACACGGATCTGAGTTCATTCCTGCCTACATTCCGGCATAATTGGGGCCGCCGCCGCCTTCGGGGCAAACCCACGTGATGTTTTGGCTCGGATCCTTAATATCGCAGGTTTTGCAGTGCACGCAATTTTGGGCGTTGATCTGGAAGCGCGGCCGTCCTTGGGCATCTTGAACGATCTCATAGACACCGGCCGGGCAGTAGCGCTGCGCGGGTTCTGCGTATTCCGGCAAGTTGACGGCCACCGGCACGTGGGCGTCCGCAAGCTTGAGGTGGACCGGCTGATCTTCCTCATGGTTGGTCGCTGAGAACGAGAGGTTCGTCAGCTTGTCGAATGTCAGCTGGCCGTCAGGCTTGGGATACGCAATCGGCAGATATTTGCCAGCCTTCTTAGTCGCTTCGGCGTCCGTCTTGCCGTGTTTCAAGGTGTAGCCGAGGCCAATGCCCGGAATGAGAGTATTGAACCACATGTCGATGGCCCCAAGCCCAACGCCGGCGTACGTGCCGAGCTTGGACCAGAACGGTTTGACGTTGCGCACCTTCTTCAAATCCGCAGCTATCTCGCCGGTACGCACAGCCGTCTCATAAGCCTCGAGTTTGTCGTGCGCGCGGTTGTTGCCGATAGCTGCAAAGGCCGCGTCCGCTGCTGCGATGCCCGACAGCATGGCGTTGTGGCTGCCCTTAATGCGCGGCACGTTGACCATGCCGGCCGCACAGCCAAGAAGCGCGCCGCCCGGAAACGTCAAATCCGGCATCGATTGCCATCCGCCTTCGGTGATAGCGCGCGCGCCATAGCCGATGCGTTTGCCGCCTTCAAAGACGTCGCGAATGGCTGCGTGCGTCTTGAAACGCTGGAATTCATCGTATGGGGAGAGATACGGATTTTCGTAGTTGAGATGCAGCACGAGCCCGACCGACACGAGGTTGTCGCCGTAGTGATACAAGAACGATCCGCCCCCCGTCCTGTAATCGAGTGGCCAGCCAAACGAATGCTGGACGAGGCCAGGACGATGGTTCTCCGGCTTTACCTGCCAGAGCTCCTTGAGGCCAATGCCGTACTTCTGCGGTTCGTGGCCCTTGTCGAGACCAAACTTCTTGATCAAGACTTTGCTGAGCGAGCCGCGCGCGCCTTCGCCAATCAGCGTATACTTGCCGCGCAACTCCATCCCGCGCACAAAGCTGTCTTTCGCGTGGCCATTGCGGTCAACGCCCATGTCTCCGGTCGCGACGCCAACAACGGCGCCCTTCTCGTCATAGAGAACTTCGGAGGCGGCAAACCCTGGGTAAATCTCAACGCCAAGTTCGGCCGCCTGTTCGCCCAGCCATTTGCAAAGTGCGCCTAAGCTTACGATGTAATTGCCGTGGTTTTTCATCAACGGCGGCATCGGCCAGTTCGGCAGTGTCATATCACCGGCCGGGCCTAGGACGAGAAAGCGATCCTCGGTCACGGCCGTATCAACAGGCGCACCTTTGGCTTTCCAATCCGGGATCAGGCGATTGAGGCCAACGGGGTCGATGACGGCGCCCGAGAGGATATGCGCGCCAACTTCCGAGCCCTTTTCGAGCACGACAACGGAAATCTCTTTGCCAGCTTTAGCTGCCAACTGCTTCAGGCGGATCGCGGCCGAAAGACCGGCTGGCCCCGCGCCAACAATCACGACGTCGAAGTCCATTGCTTCCCGCGGTATCTCCTTGGGGGCGTCCTTGGGCGGCAGCTCGGCGCCATTGCGTGCCATAATTGCTCGTGTCCTGTCTGAAGTTCGTAAATCCCGATTAGGGCCGGAGTGACCGGAGCGTCAAGCACGGCGCGGTGCCTGCGACAGTGGAAGCAGCACTTCAATTGCTTTTGCTGTGGGCGAAGTCCCGCCTATACTCATGCCGATGACCACCACCCTCCAACAACAAGAACTCCTTGCCGTGCTTGATTGGCAACGCGCCATGGGTGCCGACGCGGTCCTGGGCGACGAGCCGGTTGCCTGGCTGGCTCGCGGTCCCGTTGCCCCTGGCGCCGACTTTGCCTGGCCCGAAAGAACGCCTGAGAGAACGCAAGCGCACCCGCCCGAAACCGGTGTTCCAGCGGCGCCAGCACCTTTAGTGGGGCAACGGCCATCGGCGCCGCCAAACTTGCGCGTCGAAGCGCCGGTTAGGCCACAAACGCCACTTGCTCCCAGTGCCGCCGAAACCGACGCGCGCCGCATCGCCCGCGCCGCGACCAGCCTCGAAAGCCTGGGCGCAGCCTTGAAAGCCTTCGACGGCTGCACGCTCAAGGCCACCGCAACCAACCTTTGCTTCTATCGCGGTGCCGCGAAATCCAGATTGATGATCATCGGCGAGGCGCCCGGCCGCGACGAAGACATTGAAGGCAAACCGTTCGTCGGCCGCGCCGGACAATTGCTCGACAAGATGCTCGCCGCCATCAACCTGACGGAAGCCGACATCCACATCACCAATATTGTTTACTGGCGCCCTCCCGGCAACCGCACACCAACCTCTCAAGAAGCGCTTGCTTGCCGACCGTTTCTGGAACGGCAGATGGAACTGGTCGCGCCTCAGATCGTGCTTGCAGTTGGTGGCGCAGCCGCCAAGGAAGTTCTGGGCGTCGCGGACGGCATCATGCGGCTACGCGGCAAATGGCGCGATATCGAAATCGGCGGCGTCAAAGTGTCCGCCATGGCAACTTTGCATCCGGCCTATCTGTTGCGCACACCTGCCGCCAAACAAATGGCATGGCAGGATTTTCTGGCTTTGAAGGCCAAACTCAGCACGTGATTTTTTAAGAGTTATTTATCCCTGCCTCCAATTTCATATCAAATTTGAATCAAATCCCCGCCTGATCGATAAAATTTTGCGGATCTGCTTAAGCGGACTTGAGCAGCCTCAGGCGCATGATGGGCCGAAGTGGTGCAAAGCATCGCACTTGCGTGGTCCAGCGTAAAAGCGAGTAGAAAATATGAAAAGCGGTTTGCTGTATTTGAGGCCGGCACGGTTGACGTTCGTGCGCGTAACCGGACCGTATGCGGCGACTATTCCCGCTACTTGGGAAAAGATGTTTGCCTGGCTCGATAAGCACGGCTGCAACTCGTCGTTCGGACGTGGCTATGGCTTGGCCCGCGACAACCCCCACGTCGTTGGCGCTGACCAATGCCGCTACGACGCGTGCGTTGAGCTCGAGCCAATATTCGAAGAACGCGCTATCCGCGACCTTGGCGCGCAAACACTTCCGGGCGGCTCCTATGTTCGCGAGCGCAGGATCGGCGGTTACCAGGATCTTTGCAACCAAGTTTCCACGCTGCACGCCGCCTTCGAAGCACCATCTGGGCTTATGCTCGACGACAGGCGTCCGCTTGTGACAATCTATCTGGATGATCCGCGCCGGATGGCGGCTGCCGAGTTGCGCTCGGACTTCTGCGTTCCGGTCAAGGCCAAGACAGCCCGCAGCGAACTCGAAGCCGCTTAATTCCAGCCTATCGTCCTCGAGGCTTTACGAACGCGGCGAGACGCGCGACACTGCGCGTCTTTCTGGGTTAAGTTTGAGGGCAGGTCATGGCTGGCATAGACGAAACGCGCACGTTTATCCCCATCCGCATCGCTATTTTGACGATGTCGGACACACGCAGCGCCAGCGAAGACAAATCCGGCGATGTGCTGGCGGAACGCGTGACAGCGGCCGGGCACACACTAGCGGATCGCGCCATCGTCAAAGACGACAAGACGGCCGTTCGCGCAAAAGTCGAAGGCTGGATTGCCGACCCAGAAATCGACTGCGTGATCACAACAGGCGGCACGGGATTCACGGGCCGCGATGTCACGCCTGAAGCGGTCAAGCCGCTTTTTGAAAAAGAGATCGAAGGCTTCGCCATTCTCTTCCACATGTTGTCCTATCAGAACGTAGCCACATCCACGATCCAGTCGCGCGCATGCGCGGGCGTGGCGCGCGGCACTTACATTTTCTGCCTTCCGGGTTCGCCGGGCGCCTGCAAGGACGCCTGGGATGGCATCCTGCAATTCCAGCTCGATATGCGCCACCGGCCCTGCAACCTCGTTGAGATCATGCCGCGGCTCGAAGAGCACCGGCGCGGAAAATCTTAGCGGCCCGCAACCGCCGATCCCGCCGCGCCGCCTTACTTTACAGCACAAAATCCACGCCGTTCACTTTGCTAAGTTCAATCGTGTGACCGACGTCGATTGTGTCGATGGAGAAATCGGCAATCTTGTCACCGTTGATGTCGCCTTCGATGATCTGGCCAATGGCTGACCACACCGCTCTGAGTTCGCCAGCCTTGCCGCCCCAGGCAACGTTGGTGCCAACGAATTTGAACGCATCATTTCCGGCAACCTTCGAATTGGCGTCGATCTTCGATAGGTCGATCACGTCGCCGCCTGCCCCGCCGGCGAAATCCACGATCAAGTCGCGTGTCGCCAGCGTGATGCCGCTATCGGACGCCGCAATATACCAGAACGTATCGTCGCCAGTGCCGCCAGCAAGCGTGTCGGCTCCTGCTCCGCCAATAATTGCATCCGCACCAGCGCCGCCGTTTAACTGGTCATTACCGCCATAGCCCCACAGGTGATCATCGGCGGCGTTGCCTGCAAGTTCGTTGGCGAAGCCCGAACCAAAAATGACATCTGCAAACTGCGTGCCCAATACCCGCTCGAAATTCGTGACCGTATCGTAAGGTGCTGTCACGCTTGACGGCGGCTGCCCCGCGATATCGGTGCCGTAGGCACGGCTTGCCGCTGCCGCAGCGGAGCCGATGCCCGTACTCGTCTCGGTGTGGCCAACAGTATCAAGGTTGATGATGACGCCGGCGGTCAAGGCCGCGCTCACGTCATAGAAATCTAGAAGTCCGGCGCCGCCATCGATCAGGTCGTAGCTATCCAGATTTGCGAATGCACCTGTTGCAACGTAACGGTCGTCACCGCCACCGAACCTGTAGATATCGCCGCCGTTTCCGTCTCTCACGGTTTCCGCAACGGCACCGCCATAAAACTTGTCGTTACCGTCTCCCAAATCGACGACCCCATTAATCCGGCCATTGGCGGTCACTGACTTCCAGACCGCACCTATGTGATACTTGAATGTTACGAAATTGCTGACCGTGTCGTGCCCGTCCCCGGTGACAACATCGCCGGAAATCGTACCGCCTTTGCCCACCGTGAATGACATGCGCGCTGCGTTGGTGATCACATCTCCACCCATTCCGGTGACGATGCTGTCGCCATTGACGTCAATTCCGATTCTGCCGGCGTTTACGACCGAATTGTTGCCGTCGCCGGCGTGGACCGCACCCAAGAGCTTGCCGGAATTTGAAACCATGTCCAAGCCGAGTGAGCCCGCATAGCTCGCCCCATCGATAGCCGGCGTGCCGGTCAGCTTTCCGACGGTCCCATAGTTGATGAGCTTGTTGGTGCCCGCATCCATGTCGACGCCGCCAAGGAACGACGCCTTGTTTGTAACGGTGTCGGCACCACTCCCGCCGGCATAGCTCCGCTGTGCGGCATCCATCCCAACGGTGCCCGAATTGAGAACCGAGTTGGTGCCATTCAGCAGCGCAATCGAAGCCGACATTGTGCCCGAATTCGTGACGCTGTCGCTGCCGGTTGCACCGCCTCGAACGCTTACGCCCGCGCCATCGGCGCCGATGCCGCCCGAATTACTGAGTTTGTTGGTGCCCGCGCCAAGATCAACGTACCCGCTGATCGTTTTCGTATTTGTAAGACCGTCGTTGCCCACACCGCCCGCATAGCGCCCCGTTATCGAGCCGCTGTTTGTCAGTGTATTCGCCCCGCCTGCCAGATCGACGTCGCCGGAGATCAAGCCTGTGTTCGAAACGGTGTCGTTGCTCAAGCCGCTGAAATCAAAGATTGCGTAGCTGGTGCCGATAACCGACCCTGAGTTTTTGATGCTGCTCGCAGCTCCACCTTCGATCGAGATGCCGTTGACGGCACCGACAATCGAGCCGGCGTTATTGATGGCCACCGAGCTCCGCGCAACGACGCCGTGACTGCCTGTGCCCGAAATGGTAGCTGCCGCACCGACCGCGATGGTCGAGGCCGCGGCATTCCCGGCCGCAAGCACGATGCCGTTTGTGCCGATGACAATCCCATTGATGGCGGCGGCCCAGGCGCCAGTGTTAGCGAGACTTGCCCCGGCGCTGCCTGCTGCCGGGTCATTCGAAATCAGAAATGCGCCGGCATCGACGATCAAGGTGTCTGCAAGCACGCTATACAAAGCAAAGGCACTGCCGAGGTCGATAATTACGCTTGGCAGCGTTCCAACCGCACCTGTCGATGAAATTTTGAAAGTGGCCATACCGGTCGCTCCTTGACAAAGACGTGAAGACGCACAGTTCGCCGCAAGCTCTGCTGACTTCGCAGAAAGCGCGTTACAATACGCTCGTCGTTTGAATTGTTCCGAGACTGATTTACATGGGCGAGAGCACAGTCAGTTGCATGCGCTCTCGCGATTCCCCTGCTTGCCGGCCGCGGCGCGGACCATTTGCGATTCGCGCCAAGCTTAAGAGTCCGTCCGGAACCTTTATGAGGTTTTCCGGGCTCTTGCGAGTCGCCTGAGCATGATGCGGATCATCGCAAGGATGATAAATGCGGAATGGGAGCGGGCGAGATTTTCGAAGTCCTTTGCAAGTCTGCGGCAGCGG
>JANOKZ010000248.1:0-3306 GCA_031419515.1 Hyphomicrobium sp. | reverse complement strand
GGCTTCCGGGAATGCAAGTTAACTTGCGTCAACACAAAACATCGATTGCTGCCCATTGCCGCAACAACTACCTCGACGCAACCATATCCGGCACCTCATAAACCAGATAGCTGCGGTTGACCCAGCCGCGATTGCCGCCGAACTCGACGAGGCACCACATGCCTTCGCACACTCCGGCAATCTTGACGCCGCGCGCTTGAGACGGAATAGCGCCGACAACATCGTGCTCAGGCGATGGCCCCATGCGCACGTTCAACACATCGTTGTCCGCGACGCCGTAAACCCAGAACGTTGGAGCTTCAGTCTCCGAACGTGCAACGCTGCGTTTGACTGTTTTTTGTTTTGTGGCCGGTTTGGCTGCGGGCTGAAGAGCCGCCACTTTGGCAACCGGCTTCGCAGCAATTTGGGGAGTCATCCCGGCACGTATCAGAGCCGGTGACTTGGCCGCAACCGCCGCATTCTTCTCTTGAACCTTCACCGGTGCCGTCTCGACGGGCGCTGCGTCCCCTGCCGCTGGCACATAGACTTGCGCTTCCTCAGCCGCTTCCACAACAGGCTGAGGAAGAGGGGCGGGCGCGGTAACGCGTGCCGGCGCTGGCAACGCATCAACCGGCTCGCCCATTGGCCCGCCGAGTGTTGATTTCTTATTCGATAATCCGCGCGCCGCCAGCATCGGTGCTTTGGGCATGATCGTCGCCGTGCCCGTGTCACCATCGTCGCGCAGCCAGGTGATCTTATCGCCGTCGCGCGTGATCTTGAGGCAGGTCTTCTCAGCCTTGAACCAGATGTTCCAGCGATGGCAAAGCAAGTTTTGCGCGACCCACCAGCGGCCCGTGTCAGCGGCCGAGCCTAAGAAGAATGCGACAGCACCGGCTTCTCCTGAAACCGAATTGTCGGCACCGTATTTAACGGGAACTTTCGTGCCGATTGGCGTGTCGATTTCCACCGTCGAACCGGCGACGGCCGCGCGCAAGGCGGGGCCCGCGAGCGTTTCAGGCTCGGCGAAGGCCGAGCTCGAAGCGCCAAGCCAAACGAGCGCCGCGAGACGCAACGGCAGGTGGAACCCAAGATGTGCGGTGAATTTGATATGCGCTGTCACGTGCTACTCTTGCTCTTACAAGTCCGGCATCGCTGCAAACGCGCCGGAAGCCCCCAGATTCCAGTTTTTGTCCCCGTTACTCGTGTCGACTCGAGCGACAATCTTCTGCCCAATCGTCCCGTATGCGACGAGAACACTTTCGGCACCGTCGGGGGCAGAATTGTGACGGTTCAACGCCTCATTGCTGTCCGCCCGTACCGTGGCGCAGATATGCTGAAAGACACGTTAATGCCAGTGCCCTCTTGGCGCCCGGAAAAAGAGTTATGCTAAGAACCAGACCATGATCTTAGCCCTCACCCGCAACACCATTCCCCTCATCGTCGCCACCGCCCTTTTCATGGCGAACCTGGACGCGACCGTGCTTGCGACGTCGCTGCCCGAGATCGCCAAGGATCTCGGGCTCAATCCCATCCACCTCAAACTGGCGCTTACAACTTATCTACTCGCACTCGCTGTCTTCATTCCAGCGTCCGGTTGGATCGCCGACCGGTATGGGCCAAAGACGGTGTTCCGCGCCGCCATGGCGGTGTTTGCGATTGGCTCGATTTGCTGCGGAATGGCGCAAGGGCTGGGTTCGCTCGTTGCCGCGCGCGTTTTGCAAGGCATCGGCGGGGCGATGATGATGCCGGTCGGGCGTTTAATCGTGCTTAGAACCGTGCCGCGCGAGGAAATGATCGGCGCCATGGCGTGGCTAACGATCCCGGCGCTGCTCGGTCCGGTGCTCGGGCCTCTGCTTGGCGGGTTTATTTCAACCTATTTCGATTGGCGCTGGATTTTCTGGATCAACATTCCTGTTGCCGCGCTCGGCATGGTGCTGGTCACGCGATACATTCCAGACGTGCGGGACGGCAACCCGGACAGCTTCGACATGAAAGGTTTTCTCCTGGTTGGGCCGGGTCTCTCCATGTTCCTGACCGGCGCGACGCTGCTCGGGCTCGACTTTGTGAGTGGTCAGATCGTGGCCGCGCTACTGGTGATTGGCGCGCTGCTGCTCGCGCTCTACGTGCCGCATGCGCTCCGGGCTCAGGCGCCGCTGATCGATCTGAAGCTGCTCGCCGTGCCGACGTTTCTCTCCGGCGTCGTTGGCGGCTTCCTGTTTCGTATAGGCATCGGCGCCGCGCCGTTCTTGCTGCCGCTGCTGTTCCAAATGGGATTCGGCATGACGCCGTTTCAATCGGGGCTGCTCACCTTCGCAACCGGCTTTGGCGCCATGTTCATGAAGACACAGGCCGCCAGCATTTTGCGCCGCTACGGCTATCGCAATATTCTGATCTACAACTCGCTGCTGGCGGCGGCATTCTCGGCTTTGCCGGCGCTTTTCACAGAGGCAACACCGGCTGTGCTGATGACGGCGATATTCTTCATCGGCGGCTTGTCGCGTTCGCTGCAGTTCACCAGCATTAATACAATTTGTTACGCCGACATCCCGCCCGAGCAATTGAGCCGGGCGACAAGCTTCGTCTCAGTGGGCCAGGAACTTTCGGGTGCTGTCGGTGTCTCGGTGGCAGCGCTTGGCCTGGAGCTGATGCTGCGGACGCAGGGCGGCGGCGTGCTCGCGCCGAGCCACTTTCCGCCGGTCTTCATTCTGATCTCGGTCATCGCCGCGCTCTCGGCAATTCTCTACGCCACCTTGCCGAAAGACGCTGGTTCTTCGCTCCTCGTCACTCCCGGCGCGCGCCGCAAGGAAGCCATCAAAGGCACAGCCGACGCCGAAGGCGGGCATCTCTGATCGGCGCACTTTGTTTGCCGCGCCCCATCTCTCAACTTGCGTCCCCGGACAGCGATCACGCCGCAGGCGGGACAACGCTGATCCGGGGTCATCACCTGATTGAGGCTTGTGAAGGTCCCGGATAACCGCGCCTGCACTTCGCGCCGGTACGCGGTTTCCGGGAATGCGGACGGAGCGAGTTCGCGCAACCCCAACAACCCGCATCCCCGGCCCAGCTCGCGCCTGTCGCTGCAATCGGTGCTGCACCAATCCAACAACCCGCATCCCCGGACGGCAGCCGGGCCGCAGGTCCGGCGATGCCGATCCGGGGTCTTTACAGGCATGAGTTTGTCAGAGATCTAGCAGGCTGTTGAAATTCAGTTCGAGGTAGGATCGCATCCTCGGATCAGGTTGCTGGGGAGATGATTTTTCGCGGGTGCTGTCTAGCTTGGCGTGTCTTGGGCTGTAGGGGCCTACGCTGCGGCTAGCAGCCTTGGCA
>JANOKZ010000247.1:0-4475 GCA_031419515.1 Hyphomicrobium sp. | reverse complement strand
CGATGTTATCAGCGCCGTTCCCGCGGTCATCTGCAAACCGTACGCTCTCACTTTCGAAGGCCGCCATTGAGGCCAACGCTTCACTAGATACGTCTTCCTGAGTAACTTGGCCCTGCTAGCGGGGCCATTTTTTTATTCTGGCATCCTAGATGATTCGCGACAAAATTTCAGGTGAGTCAAATTGACTCACTCTCAGAGGCCGAACAAACATGCCCTCCGGCTACGAAAAATCCCGGAACTACGGCTCCCCTCCCCCTGATTGGAGGACTCGAATTGTAGCCGCCGCCTTGCTCTTTGCCGTTGTGGGGCTCGTGGTCCTTACCTAGCGGGCCAGATCGTACAGGCACCGAATGCCTTTGGTTTTAGACCGCACGACCGCTTTCCGGTCCACCAACCCCGTCATGCATTTCGATACCCGCGCCGTGATGTCCTTCATAAGCGTTCGATCTTCGCTGTCCTTGCCTTCGATTGCGGCCAACCGTTCGGCTATGGTTCGGGTCGTATGAGGCCCGTCCTTTCGGAGTTCGTCCAACACGAACCGGCTTAGCTGTCGCCTGATGTCCTTGAGCACCCGCCTTCGAGGCTGATCTAGCTCCCCTGTATGCCCCAGGGACGCCAAGACCCGTTCTATGGCCACAATGTCATTTTGTGCCGCTGCCATCTCGTCTCGTTTGATTTCGAGGGTCTGCAACAGCTCAGAGCGTTTGCGAAGTAGACCGTGGATGGCGATGTCGTAGCCGTCGATTTTCATGACGGCAGATTCGCAAATCAGGTAGATTTAGACCAGTCGGCAGTTGGTGCGTTTGCTACGCAATGCCGGTCAAGACCATTGGTATGTTCTGGAGGGCACCAAAGACGGCGGATTGTTCGGTGCAACACTCTGAGTGCAGGGCGAAGAGGCTTACATTTCTCTGGCGGCCGTCAACGGGGCAAGTCGCGACGCGCTTGTCGATAAGATTGGAACACCTGAAAGCCGCGGCAGCCGCGTTATTTACACCGGTTCTCAGGCGCTCGGTCTGTGGGATGAGATGTCCAACTACGGAACCGAACTGCAGATTCAGGCGCACCCCTATACCGGATTTTCATTACCTTTTGGACCTTCGCCCACCATTAACTCTTCGTCCGCGGTTGCGACGATGCTTTGGAGCGTCGGTATCGACATAAATTTTTTGATGCCATTCGGGATTCGCTTCTCGCCCGGGACCACGACGCTGTTGGGAACAACGCAGGTCGACGAGATTCAGCTCGGAGGCAGCTTCACGCAAGTTGCCGGCGGACTCGGCGAAGATATTCTTCGTGGTTCGGGACGTGCGGCTTCTGCCGAGAAATTTTACGGCGGCAACGATGACGACAGGATTTATTGGTCAGACGGCATAAACTTCATTCACGGTGGCGAGCCGCACTTAAACTACGTCGATGACGGCCAGGATACAATCGATTACTCGGGCGCCGGACACGTCAAGATCGTAAAAGGCCTGCACGTCGTTGAACACAAAACGCCAACCTTCTTTGCGATTTTTGAGGGTGGTACGGACCAGCTCTTCTCTATCGAAAAAGTAAGCTGGCTCAGAGGCCGCGACGTCGTCACGGTAAGCGAAGGATTAGAAATTCTTGAAGTCCCCATCGAATTCGATTTTGACGACTCGCCCAGTGGGGGCACGGGCGACGAACTGATATTTAAAGACAGTGTCGTGCCGCTGATCATCAATGTTGTCGATGATAGTCTGATTTCTATCCAAACCATAGCAAATGCCGGACAGGATGCCGGCATCTGGGCGCACTCAGTCGAATCGATTACCGGATCGGCCGGCGACGACATCATCTACGCCGGCGCCACTGTGACCGTCGTTGATGGCGGGAAGGGTGATGACGTCCTCGACGGCCGCCTAGCTGTGCCGTTTACAGAGTTGAGCCCGCTCGCATACGACATCGAGCTTTATGGCAACGATGGTGACGACACGATTGTCAGCGGCGCCGGTTGGACGATTGGACACGGGGGTGACGGTCGCGATATTTTCGTCCTGTCGGGCATGGGCACGGGCGACTACACGCCAGAATTTGTAATTCTAGACGCAACATCGGACGACAAGATTTATATTCCGCATGACCTATTCAAGACCCAGCGTGGCGAATACGAAGGGTCCGACCTATTCCAAATTAGCGGCGCACCTTTCAAAATCGATGAATTCAACGACGTCGCGATTTTTGCATGGGGCCTACCAGATGAGAATGTGATCGACGGATTTATCGAGTTCGCTGGAGAGATTACATTTGTAATGGATGGCGCCGATCTCCTGATCACTCTTTATCAAGGACATCCCGAATCCTACAGAGTCGATAATGGCCCGGGCGAGCCTCCTGGTCCCGAGATGACGAGAGTCGCCGTCGAGTTCGAGACCCAGGCGTTAATCCGGGTCATTGATTGGCAAGACGGCGATCTAGGGATCACTTTCCCGGAGACCTTTGATTTCGTTCTCGCCGTGGAAAGCGGTGACACCATCGAGGACTACCCCGGCTGGAAAGAAGCAGTTCATTCGGCGACCGGCGCTTCTCGTTTCATTGATGGCTTAGATGAGCGGCCGGATTCTCATCTCCCTCAAGAACTGCGCGACACTGCCGTTTCAGCGCGAGCTTTTGCACCCGCTGCTCCGAGCGCGACCGAAGGTGACGACGTCATCACAATGACGTTCGGAGGCCCGTTCCAAATTGAGGGGCTAGGCGGAAATGACGACATCACGGGCAGCGCCGGCGGCGATCGCATCGACGGCGGCACAGGCGACGACGTCATGGCCGGCGGCCGGGGCAACGACACGTATTACGTCGATTCTGCTGGTGACCGGGTGGTCGAAGCGAACCGCGAAGGCTTCGATAAGGTCTACAGCGCCGTTGACTACATCCTTGGAGACGATGTCGAACACCTCACATTGACAGGAACAGCGCAGAGCGGCCAGGGCAATAGCTTGCGCAACACCATCGTTGGAAACCGGTTCGATAACACGCTCGCCGGCGGAGATGGTGACGATACGCTCGCTGGAAACGAGGGAGACGACGAACTCCGTGGCGGAGCCGGCGGCGACGGCTATGTGTATGAGGCCGGGGATGGCAACGACATCATCATCGATGCGCCGGGAGATGCCGGAGAAGATGTCATTGTTCTAGCCGGTAATTACGTTCAGGACGACGTCCGGTTTTACCGCGACCCAAGCGCGATGGACGATCTAATTTTGCGTTTCGCAGGTGGCGGCAGCATCACGGTGCGCGATCATTTCAATGGTTCGGCTATTGAGACCGTCGAGTTTGTGACCGGAGAGGTCTGGACCTCGGCCGAAGTACAAGAGCGGGCCGCGACAGCAATCGTGACCAGCAACGATGTACCAGACGCCCGGCCCGACAGTTACATTTATGCAGGCACCGGAAGTTTTACCGTCAGCCGCTTGGCTCTACTCGAAAACGATAGCGATAGCGACGGCGACGCTTTGCAGATTACCTCCGTAACCGGCGCAAGTCAGGGCAGCGCCGCACTCGACGCTGACGGCAACATCCTCATTACACCCGGCAGTGGCGCGTCCTCTGTCAACTTTCGATATTGGGTATCGGATTGGCGCGGCGGCACAAGTTCCGCATTGGCGGAGATCGCGCTTTTCCCCAACCGGCCGCCGCAGATTATTTCAGCCCAATTAGCTCCTGTCGTCGAAGACGCGCAATCGGCGGGCCGAATTTTCGCAACCGACGCCGATGGCGATAGTTTGATCTATCGCATCAAGGACGGAGCGGGGCCAAATCTTGGCAGCGTTGTTTTTGGTGAGGACGGACACTTCTTGTACCGGCCGAACGAAAACGCGAACGGCGCCGACGCGTTTACAATCGTTGTCACGGACGCACTCAGCGGAACAGCCGAATATACTTTCAACCCGATAATTTCCGCGCGTAACGACAACCCTTTAGCATTCGCCGATGCTCTCGGAAACGTCCAAGCCGGAAGCACGAAAGTAATTGCCGCATCGGTCTTGCTCGGCAATGACCGGGACATTGACGGCGACGTCTTACGAGTGATCTCCGTCTCAGGCGCCGTCGGCGGAACAGTCACTCTGTCGCAAAATGGCGATATTCTGTTCGCCGCTGCCAGAAATTACTCTGGCGCCGCCTCGTTTGCCTACACTGTCTCTGACGGCCACGGCGGCACCGCGCAGGCGTCGGCGTCGCTGTCGGTATTTGCGGCACCCGCTGTAGATCGTCATGTGTTTATCGGAACTAATCGCAACGATACACTGACAGGAACGAATGAAGACGACGTCTTTTACGGCAAAAACGGCAACGATATGCTGATTGGCCGTGGCGGCAATGACGTCTTCGAGGTGCGCGGCCATGCTGGGCAGGACGTTTTCAATGGAGGATCCGGCTACGATACCATCAGGGGCGGCAAGGGCAACGATGTCATCATAGTGAAATCCAATCAATCCAACCTGATAAGCATC
>JANOKZ010000246.1:0-5124 GCA_031419515.1 Hyphomicrobium sp. | reverse complement strand
CGATGGACAGCCCGAGGATTGCGCCGGCGGCAGCGCCAGCAACGACGCGCGCTTCTCGGCGACGCCTGAAAAGCTCAGCGAACTCGATGAAATCAATCGCGCAGTGAACAAGGCCGTTGAGCCGGCGACCGATCTCGAAGTGTACGGCGTGAATGAACTTTGGACGCTGCCTGAGACTAAGGGCGACTGCGAAGATTTCGCTCTGCTCAAGCGGCGCATCTTGATGGAACGCGGCTGGCCCGCGAGCGCGCTGCTTTTGACAGTCGTGCGCGACGAGAAAAACGAAGGCCACGCAATACTGACCGCACGCACGTCGCAAGGCGATTTCGTACTCGATAACAAAACCGACGACGTGCGCATTTGGAACAAGACGCCTTATCACTTCGTGATGCGCCAGTCCTACATCAATCCGCGCGTTTGGGTGTCTCTCGATCCGTCAGACGCCGCAACGCCATCCTCGCTTGCGGGCGTGCAAGCTAATCCTGATAAGGAATAAGTTAGAACCAAGTTTTTTGAATCAAGTCCGGAACTCACCCTGCCATCCCCCCCAAGACCGGGCTTGTAATCGAGCCGGATGCTCCCCCCGCATCCGGCTCGGTGCATTTTGGGGCTGGGATTTCAAGACTGGGATTTCAAGACTGGGATTCTAGGATCGGGATTTTAGGATTGGGATGTTAGTCCGGCGGCAAAGCGCTTCCAGTTTTCGACGTAGCGGCCCGCGGCACCCGAAAAACGTTTGACCTCATCGGCCGTCAACTGGCGCACGACCTTACCGGGCGAACCCATCACCATGGAGCGGGGCGGAATATCCTTGCCTTCCGCGATCAGCGTGTTGGCGCCAATAACGCACTCCTCGCCGATCTTCGTGCCATTCAAGATGATCGAGCCGATGCCGATGAGTGAGCCGCGCCCGATGGTGCAGCCGTGCAGCATGACTTTATGGCCGATGGTGCAATCGGAACCAATGGTGAGGGGGAATCCAGGATCGGTATGCAACACGCACCCGTCTTGAACATTCGAGCGCGCGCCGACTGTGATCAGCTCGTTGTCGCCGCGCACGACGGTCCCGAACCAGATGCTTGAATCGACTTCCAATCGCACGCGGCCCAGCACAGTGGCGTTGGGCGCGACCCAATATTTACCCTCGCCCGGTGTTTCCACCCCGACGCCGTTCAGTTCGTAAAGTGCCATGGAAATCCTTCAGAGAGCTGGCGCTAGACGCCTTCGAGGTCCATGTCGAGTATGGCCATCTGCAGTTGATAGGACGTTTCGCCGTCCTCGACTTCTTTGTACAGCGCGGCGACGAATTCGCCTGCAATGAACACTTCCGCCATGTCATCCTTCTTGGGCTGCGGGCGCACTTCAAGAGTTGCCGCACCGAAGGTCTTTCGCAGATACGTCTGAAGTTTGGCGAGTTCGTCTTTCTTCAAGTGACTTCTCCTGAGTGTTGAGACGTTAGAGGCCGCCAAAATCGTCGACCCATGTTTGGTCCATCGAACGCCCTGGCTCAGGGCATCCGGCCGGGCCGACGATGCGGGCTGGAACACCCGCAACGGTCACTTGCGGGGGAACTTCGGCGAGAACGACGGAGCCTGCCGCAATGCGCGAGCAATTGCCGATTCTAATGTTGCCGAGGACCTTGGCGCCGGCGCCGACGAGAACATTGTCGCCGATCTTGGGATGCCGGTCGCCCGTTTCCTTGCCGCTGCCGCCGAGCGTGACCGCATGGAGGAACGAGCAGTTGTCGCCGACGACCGCCGTCTCGCCAACCACGAATCCGGTTGCGTGATCGAGCATGATGCCCTTGCCAAAGCGCGCGGCGGGGTGAATGTCGACGCCAAACATGCGCGAGGATTGGCTTTGCAGATAAAGCGCGAAGTCGCGGCGCCCGCGTTTCCAAAGTGCGTGCGAGAAGCGGTATGTCACGAGCGCGTGGAAGCCCTTGAAGTAGAGAAGCGGATCGAGATAGCGCGTGCATGCGGGATCGCGATCGTAAACGGCGGCAAGATCGGCGCGGAAGATGTTGCCAAGATCGGGATCCTTATCGAGCGCGGATTGGAACGTCTGGGCTATGAGCCCGGCATCGACATCGGTATGGTTGAGACGCTGCGCCAAACGGTGGCAGACCGCTTCCTCTAGCTTGCCGTGGCTCAGGATGGTCGCGAAGATAAAGCTGCCAAGCGCCGGTTCGGCGTTCATGGCAGCTTCGGCCTCCTGGCGGATTTGCGTCCAGATCGGGTCCAGAGATTGGACCTTTCCGTGTGCTGCACCGTGAGCTTGCGTTGATTTCGACACGTGAGCCTCGTGCGTTTGAAATAAATGCGGCACTGTATATAGGCTTGGCACTCAACAATTCTGCCGCCCGCTTAGCGGCAACAAGCCACTGGGTCAACTCTGCGGGCCAACCCTGGCCGGTGTTATTATACCATTGCTTGAGTTCGCTCTCAATTCTCGAACACATTCAGGGTTGCAGGGGCTGACCTTGCCTCGTAACACACCCCTACGAACAGGCGATCCTTGCGCGAAGGGAACGAGATGACAGCGGCGGCCGGACCAAACCTAACCTATCGCACCGATGGCCGCACCGCCTGGATCACCTTGGATAACGAGGCCCGCATGAATGCCATGACGGCGGCGATGTGGGCGGCTTTGCCGGGCCTCATAGCGCGCGCCGTGGGAGAGCCGGTTGTGCGTGTCATCGTCGTGCGCGGGGCGGGCAGCAAAGCCTTTTGCGCAGGCGCGGATATCAGCGAATTTGAAACGGCAAGGACGGCTTTGAATGCAGCCAAGTACGACGGCTTGAACGAAGCGGCGTTCCATGCGCTGTTCTCTTGTCCAAAGCCGGTCATTGCCATGATCCATGGTTTTTGCATGGGTGGCGGCCTCGCGATCGCACTGTGCTGCGACATGCGCTTGGCTGACGACGCCAGCCAGTTTGCCATTCCGGCCGCCAAACTCGGCATTGGTTATAACGCCCGCTGGGTGCGCCCCATCTTAGCTGCCGTGCCGGTCTCTGGCGCCAAGGAAATGCTTTTTACAGGACGGCGGTTCAGCGCTGCTGAGGCCATCACGATGGGTCTCGTCTCGCGCGTTGTGCCGTCGTCTGAACTCGAGACAACAGTGCGCGCGCTGGCTGACGAGATAGCGGGCAACGCGCCGCTGACGGTTGCAGCGGCAAAGTTGGTGATCGACGAAATCGTGCGCCATCCCGAAACACCCGACATGGCGAAACTCGACGCTGCGGTCGAGACCTGCTTCGAGAGCGAAGACTATGTCGAAGGGCGGCGCGCGTTTCTTGAAAAGCGCAAACCCGTTTTTAAGGGTAAGTAGGATGCGGCGCTTCAGGCAAATCATCGGGGCGGGCGTCTGGATTGTGCTGACTTGCAGCGGGGCCACGTCGGCGCGCGACACTGCGCTTCAGAGTTCTTGTTTTCCACCTGAAACCCTGAAGGCCGTGCCCGGCGAACGCAACACCGTAAAGGCCAACCGGAAGTTCGATGAAAGTGAAAAGGCGCGGCAACTTTACGAGCACGCTCCCCTCCCCCCTGAGAGGCGCGGTTCGATCCGTCGCGTCGATATTGCGGGCGGCCGCAAGGTGATCGCGCTCACACTCGACATATGTGAGATCCGGGGCGAAGTGTCGGGTTACGACGGCGGCGTGTTCGACACGTTGCGCAGCGAAGGCGTGAAAGCAACGCTCTTTACGGGCGGCAAGTGGATGCGCTCGCACCTGTCGCGCGCACAACAGCTGATGAGCGATCCCTTGTTCGAGATCGCAAGCCACGGGTATGCGCACCGCAACGTGCGTAAGCTTTCGGGCGAACTTTTGGATGAAGAAATTCTCGGGCCGCAGCGCGCTTATGAGGCGATCCGCGAGGATGTGTCCAAGACCCAATGCGCGAAGACGATCGACAATCCGATGCAGTCCGTCGCGCCGCGTATCAACCTCTATAGGTTTCCGTTTGGCGCGTGCAACGAAGCGGCCATCAAGGCTGTGAACGACGCAGGGCTTGCCGCCATTCAATGGGACGTCTCGATTGGCGACTCCGATCCCGGTTCGAGCGCTGTTGTGCTGGCTGCACGCATTGTGCGCAACGCAAAGCCTGGATCGATCATCATCGCGCACGCGAATGGACGCGGCTGGCATACGGCGGACGCGCTGCGCATCGCCATTCCGAAACTCAAAGCCAAAGGATTTGAGTTCGTGACCGTGAGCGAGTTGTTGGAGCTGGGAAAACCGGTTGTCGCTGCGACCTGTTACGATAGCCGCCCGGGCGATACGGACCGCTACGATTTTCTGTTCGCCAAGAAGAAAGGCACCGATGCAGGCTGGCTGCCGACGGGTATATTCCCCGAGCCGCCAGCGTTGCCCGCACGTCCCAAATCAGCACCCCCGGCCGGCGATTGGAACCCGCATGTTGAGCCTTTCAGAACCAACTGAGATCGGCGCGGCGGCAAACGGCGCCCGCGTATTTCTGGCGCCGATGACGCCGGATGCGGCCGAGAGCTTGGGCGCCGCATTCTCACAGATCGATCCATGGGTGCGCTATCCATTGTCGGACGCCGGGCTTGGCGCTCATCTTGGCGCGCTTGAAGCGAGCGCGCCGCGTTACGTGTTGCGGCTTGGCGAAACACCTTGCGGCGCGGTTTGTTTGCGCTTGAATTGGTTCAGCGGGCCGTATGTGCAGTTTCTCGGCATTGTCCCCGAGTACCAAGGACGAAGCCTTGGTTCCTGCGTGCTGACTTGGCTTGAAGCGGCCGCCAGCGCGCAAGGGGTGCGCAATCTCTGGGTCGCGGCGTCGGACTTCAACACGGGTGCTATCCGGCTTTACGAGCGGCACGGGTTCGTGCGCGTTGCGCTCGTTGACAACCTCGTCTGCGACGGCCGCGATGAAGTCTTGATGCGCAAAAAGCTTTGAAGATTGTTTACGTCTTGGCCGAGGCGATGCGAAGCAACGCGTAGTCGTCGGCCACCCACGACAAGCATCGGCGCACGCATTGCTGGATGTGTGGTTAGATCGTGCCGCCCCCGGCGCACCGATTTTGTGGGTGCTTGCCGTGGGTGGCCGCCTGTCGTGCGTTCCGCACGATCGCTAGCGCGACGCGGCCATGACGCCGGTATTG
>JANOKZ010000245.1:0-22555 GCA_031419515.1 Hyphomicrobium sp. | reverse complement strand
GAGTTCGAGTATTGGCTTCTCGAATTCGAGATAGGTGCGAATGGGAGTTTGGGCGCTCACGAATAATGCCTCTTCAGCGTGACAGTGCCCGCCAAAAGGTGCGGGCCAGCGTCGGGTTTTGGCGGCGACATTCACCCTCGCCCGGCGTTCAAGTCAAGGTGACACAGGGTT
Organism: Hyphomicrobium sp.; assembly: GCA_031419515.1. Lineage (GTDB taxonomy): Bacteria > Pseudomonadota > Alphaproteobacteria > Rhizobiales > Hyphomicrobiaceae > Hyphomicrobium_B. The sequence goes on along the minus strand of JANOKZ010000245.1, from coordinate 22,384 downwards.
GACCTCGCTCCGAGATGGGCCAGAGTTGGGGATGAAGGCGATTTCACCAAGTGGGAATTGGGGTTAACGGGGGTCTCCAGACAGCCTTCTGACCCACGGTGCGAGTACAAAAAGGACCGCCGCGGCAGCCGCAACCCACATTGCTTGGGTCAGGAAGAAGGTGGCGAGGCCCGCAGTGTTATCGCTGTCGAACGTTCCGCCAAGGACGCCCGCCAGCTTGTTGCCGAAGGCAGCGGCCAGGAACCAAAGGCCGAGCACCAGGCCTGTCATGCGTTCAGGCGCCAGCCGGGTCATGGTTGATAGTCCGACGGGGCTCAGCAGCAGCTCGCCAATTGTTTGGAGAAAGAACAATCCGCACAGCCACAGCGGCGATACTTTGCCATCCGCCGCGAGTTTTGCAGCTGGGACCATCAGAACGAAAGACGCCGAAACGAACATGAGCCCGAGCGCGAACTTGATGGCAGGGCCTGGTTGGCGCGATCCAAGCCGCATCCAGATCAAAGCGAATATCGGCGCCATCAAGATGACAAATATGGGATTGATGGCCTGATACCAGGCCGACGGAAACGCGGCTCCAAAAAGCGTGTTCTCCGTCATCCGGTCAGCGAACAATGCCATGGACGTGCCCATCTGTTCGAAGATGGCGAAGAAAATCATGGCGGCAATGAACAACACGCCGATGGCCGCAATGCGATTACCGTCCTCCGTGCCACGCGACACGAAATAGGCAATACCCGCGAGCGGGAGCACAAGAAACGTCCAGCGCAGCCACTCAAGACCTTCCAAGTCGGACGCGAGCGCCAGGACCAGCAGCGCGGCTGTGCCAAGCACCGTCAACACGCCGTCGCGCCACATATTACGCGATCCCAAAAGCCTATCTTCATGCGTGACGGGTTCGCGCAGGCTTTGTGATCCCCGTGCAAACAGGACCATGGCAACGGTCATGCCGATGCCGGCGGCGGCAAAACCCCAGTGCCAGCTCGAAGCGGGGTCAAAGCCCATGCTTGCGAGCCACGCCTTGAACCAGGCGCTTTGTGCCAGAAATCCCGTGATCAGCGGCGCAATGAAGGCACCAATGTTGATGCCCATGTAAAAGAGCGAAAATCCGGCGTCGCGGCGCCCATCGTTTCTGGCATAGAGCGCGCCGACGAGACCGGAGATGTTGGGCTTGAAGAGGCCTGTACCGATGGCCACCAGAACCAGGCCAATATAGAACGTGGCTTCTGACGGGACGGCGAGCGCGTAGTGCCCAAACGCTATGATCCATCCACCCAGCAGAACGGAGCGGCGCGCGCCCAGCACCCGGTCGGCAATAAACCCGCCTGGAATCGAGAGCATGTACACGGCCATCGTATAGTTGCCGTAGATCCGCCCGGCATCTTCGGTGCCAAACGCGAGGCCGCCTTCGGCAATCGGCGCCACCATAAAGAGCGTTAAAAGGGCTCGCATGCCGTAGTAGGAGAACCGTTCCCACAGTTCCGTGAAGAACAGCGTGGAAAGCCCACGGGGGTGACCGGTCAGGAAGTTCTTCCCGGTGGGCGCGGATGTGGCGGCGTCAGAAGGTATATCCATGGGCAAAGTGTGGCTGGGGCCGAGAGAAGAGTCAAAGGTAAGGGTGCGGCTACGAGTAGTTGTCCAGTTAGCCTAATCGGCTAATACAAACTTCCGTGAAAACCGCTATAAGCGACCCCACGTTCGGAAAATAGACATGGATATGCACCACGGCTCGATCAATCACTTAGTCTGCAATGCCCTTGAGGAGACAAATATGAAGACGTTTACGAAGACATCGGCTTGGGCGGTTGTGTGCTCCTCCATGCTTGCCCAATTCATGCTTACTCAGGAGGCCAGTGCCGAACCGTTTGCTTACGCGGCGAATGAGAAGTCGGGCACGGTTTCGATCATCGACACAGCGACCAATGCCGTTATCGGCGATATCGCAGCCGGTAAAAAGCCGCGCGGGATGGCAACTTCGAAAGACGGCAAGACGCTCTATGTCAGTGATCAGCCCGAGAAGGCTCTGCAGGTCATCGATATCGCGTCACGCAAAGTGACCGGCAAGATAGACTTGGGTGAGTCGCCCGAAGGCGTGTACCGCTCGCCGGATGGAAAATGGATTGCGGTCGCGATCGAAGAAGACAATTCCGTTCACTTCATCGACACGGCCAGTGGCAAGACCGAATTCAGCGTCAAGACCGAAGGTGACAACCCCGAGCACTCTGTTTTCAGTCCCGACGGCAAGCTCGTCTACGTCAGTGCCGAAGAAGCCGATACTATTGATGTGATCGACGTCGCGGCCAAAAAGCAGATCGCGAGCATCAAGGTCGGCAAGCGCCCGCGCGGTATCGGCTTTACGCCCGATGGCAAATTCGCCTACACCGCGTGCGAATTGGCCGATAAGGTCTACGCTATCGAAGTCGCGACGAGCAAAGTCGTGGCCGAAATTCCGGCTGGCGTGCGCGTCAACGGCGTCACGGTTCATCCCAACGGAAAGACCGTTTTCGTGACGAACGGCGGCGATGGCAACGTGATGGCGATCGATGTTGCAACCAACAAGGTCACCAAAACGATCCCCGTCGGCAAGCGCCCATGGAATATGGCCATCACGGCAGATGGCGGCAAACTTTACGTGGCAAATGGGCGCTCGAACAGTGTGACCGCCATCGACACAGTGAAGTTAGAGCCGATCGCTGAGATCGCCGTCGGCGAGTTCCCGTGGGGTGTTGTGATCCCCTAACCCGGGCGTGCGTTCGCGGCTGCAATAAATTTGTTAGGTATTCGGGGGGAAAGCGATTTCCCTTCGAATTTTTTATGGCAAGATTGTCATTCAGGGGCGGGAATTCAGGGGGCGGGGTCTGGATTTTGGGACCAAAACTCCTTACGCGTTGCCCGGCTCAGTTCAATGGCTACAGTCAGCCTCCGAAGCGCAAATGCTGTGATGGACACCCCAATGGCAAAAAAAATCAGCCGCATCCTGGTCGCTAATCGCTCGGAGATAGCAATCCGCGTCTTCCGCGCGGCAACAGAACTTGGCATTCGCACCGTCGCAATCTATGCCGAGCAAGACCGCCTCTCGCTGCACCGCTTCAAGGCAGACGAAGCGTTTATCGTCGGCAAGGGCAAAGGCCCTCTTGAAGCCTATTTGTCGATCGATGAAGTCTTGCGCGTTGCAAAATACGCGAAAGCCGACGCCATTCATCCCGGATACGGCTTTTTGTCCGAGAGCCCTGAGTTTGCAGAAGCCTGCAAAATGGCCGGCATTATTTTTATCGGGCCAACACCGGACACCATGCGCACGCTTGGCAATAAGGTTGATGCGCGCAACCTTGCCGTCTCGTGCGGTGCGCCTGTTATGCCGGCCAGCCCGCCGTTGCCAAACGATCCGGAGAAAATAAAAAGACTCGCTGCTGCGGTCGGTTACCCTGTGATGCTGAAAGCCTCATGGGGCGGTGGCGGTCGCGGCATGCGCGTCATCGAGCGCGAAAGCGAGCTATTGGATTCCGTCATGATTGGGCGGCGCGAAGCTAAGGCCGCGTTCGGCAAAGACGAAGTTTATCTCGAAAAACTCATTCGCAACGCGCGCCACGTCGAGGTGCAGATCCTTGGCGATCAGCATGGCAATATCGTGCATCTGTTTGAACGCGATTGCTCCATTCAGAGGCGCAACCAAAAGCTCGTCGAACGCGCGCCCGCCCCCTATCTCGGCGATAAGGCGCGTCAGGAACTCTGCGAAGCGGCCATGAAAATCGGCCGGGCCACGAACTACGTGGGCGCCGGCACGGTCGAATTCCTAATGGATAACGACACAAAAAATTTCTACTTCATTGAGGTTAACCCGCGCATTCAGGTCGAGCACACCGTAACCGAAGTTGTCACGGGTCTCGATATCGTCAAAGCGCAAATCAAAATCCTCGAAGGCGGCAAGATCGGTGCTAGAGGGCCGGACGGCCATTGGGAAACCGGCATCCCAGGCCAAGAGGCGATCCGCCTCAACGGACACGCCATCCAATGCCGCATCACGACAGAAAACCCCGAGAACAATTTCATTCCCGACTTTGGCCGCATCAGCGCCTATCGGGGCGCCATGGGCTTTGGCATCCGCATCGATGGCGGCACCGCGTTCTCGGGCGCGGTCGTCACGCGTTACTATGATCCGTTGCTTGAAAAACTCACGGCCTGGGCGCCAACACCCGACGAAGCCATCGACCGCATGAACCGCGCCTTGACCGAATACCGCATCCGCGGCGTCGCCACCAACCTCGCCTTCCTGCATAACGTCGTCGCCCACCCGCGCTTCCGCGCCAACGACTACACAACGCGCTTTATCGACGACACTCCGGCGCTGTTCGATTTCCCCAAGCGCCAGGACCGGGCCTCCAAGCTTTTGACTTGGATTGCCGACGTCACTGTCAACGGTCACCCGGAAACCAAAGACCGCGTAAAACCCGCGCCAAATGTCCGCGCGCACGATGCTCCCGTCTTCGACAAAGCGCCTCCTCCCGGCACGCGGCAGATACTCGAAGCCAAGGGGCCCGCAGGCTTTGCCAAATGGATGACCGCGCAGGATCGCATTCTCATCACGGACACCACCATGCGCGACGCACACCAGTCGCTGCTGGCAACACGCATGCGCACGCGAGATATCGCCGCCGTTGCCGACAGCTACGCGCGCGGCCTGCCGCAGCTCTTGTCGCTTGAGTGCTGGGGTGGCGCGACCTTCGATGTCGCCATGCGCTTTCTGCGCGAGGACCCGTGGGAACGCCTCGCGCACATCCGCGAAAAAGTGCCGAATATCCTCACGCAAATGCTGCTGCGCGGCTCTAACGGCGTGGGTTACACCAACTATCCCGATAACGTCGTGCGCTATTTCGTCAAGCAAGCCGCTGCATCCGGCATGGATCTCTTCCGCATTTTCGACTGCTTCAACTGGGTCGAAAACATGCGCGTCTCGATCGACGCCGTTTGCGAAAGCGGCAAACTCGCGGAAGGCGCCATCTGTTACACCGGCGACATCCTGGACCCGGACCGCGCGAAATATTCCCTGAAATACTACGTCGATCTCGCCAAGGAGATGGAGAAGGCCGGCGTACATATTCTCGGTATCAAGGATATGGCGGGTCTCTTGAAGCCCGCCGCCGCGCGCGTCCTTGTCAAGGCCTTGAAGGAAGAAACCAGTTTGCCTGTGCATCTCCACACGCACGACACGACGGGCATTTCAGCGGCCACGATTCTCGCCGCAGTTGATGCTGGCATCGACGCCATAGATGCTGCCATGGATTCGATGAGCGGCGGCACGTCTCAGCCCTGCCTTGGTTCTATTGTGGAGGCCATTGCCCGCTCCAAGCGCGATTCCGGTCTCGATTCCACCGCCATCCGCCGCATCAATACATACTGGGAAGGCGTTAGGGCGCACTACGCAGGCTTTGAAAGCGGACAAACGTCGGGCGCATCCGAAGTCTACCTGCATGAAATGCCGGGCGGGCAGTTCACAAATTTGAAGGAACAGGCTCGCTCGCTCGGGTTCGACTCGCGCTGGAGCGAAGTTGCGGAAGCTTATCGCGCGGCCAACGATCTATTCGGCGATATCATCAAGGTGACACCTTCTTCGAAGGTCGTCGGCGACATGGCCTTGATGATGGTTGCGCAGGATTTCACTGCCGCCGAAGTTCTAGACCCCAACGTCGATGTTAATTTTCCGACGTCGGTTATCGAGATGCTGCGCGGCGATCTGGGGCAGCCGCCGGGCGGATGGCCTGAAGGTCTTCTGAAAAAGGCACTCAAGGGCGAGAAACCAATCACAGTCAGGCCGGGCGCTTTACTCGCCGAGACAGACCTTACTGCCGAGCGCGCCGAAGCTGAAACCAAATGCGCGCGCGCGCTCGACGACGACGAATTCGCTGCTTACCTCATGTACCCTAAAGTGTTCCTCGAATTTGCCGCCGTCAAAGCCAAGTACGGCCCCATCTCGGCGCTGCCGACCCCGGTGTTCTTCTATGGCATGAAACCGGGAAGCGAATTGACGATCGAGATTGAACGCGGCAAGGCCATCGTCGTGCAATTAACCGCCGTTGGCGAAACACGCGCTGACGGACAGGTGGAAGTCTTCTTTGAATTGAACGGCCAACCGCGCGTCATCAAAGTGCCGGACCGTTCCGCCGCCGCCTCAACTGAAACCCGCCGCGCCGCGGAAGACGGCAACGAGGATCATGTGCCGGCGCCCATGCCGGGTGCGGTCTCCTCGATTGCTGTTGAAGCGGGCCAGACCGTCAGCGACGGCGACGTGCTGCTGACAATCGAAGCCATGAAAATGGAAACCACCATTCACGCGCAGCGCGACGGCAAGGTTTCGGAAATTCTCGTCGCCGTCGGCAGCCAGATCAGCGCTAAGGATCTGTTGATGGTGGTGAAGGCAAGCGCAAAGGCATAGCCGCTGGATGCCAGCGGGTGAGCCCGCTCGCGAGTCCCGTTGCCTCGCATCCGGACTTTCGTAGAGAACCGGCGCGTTCAGACAAGCGCGCCGGATGAGCGTGTTCAAGTATGCGATGATAGTCTTTCATTCCAGCGGAGACATAGCGTTGCCTGCTGCCTCAAGCACCTTTGTCGCCGGTCATGACTTTCTCGAACCAGGCATCGATCGTCGTCGTGCCGATTTCGGAGACCTTCTTTTGCTCGGCAGGCCGCAGAACATCCTGCATCAAGTCGATGCGCTTCCATTCGCAAAACGGCGTCTCGGCTTCAACACCTGGCGCGTATTTCGAGCGCTCGAGCTTCTGATAGCGATGAATGTAGCGCGGGCAATTCATCCAAGTCTCGGACACGGCGACTTTGATGATGAGTTCCGCTTCTTTGAAGTGCTTCATCAGCGGACCCTCCCGGACGATCTCTGCGCGACCCTGAAGCCGCGTGCGGAATGGACGCTCGAAATCAATGAATAGGCAGCCGATTTCGGGATTGCCAGAGATATTCCCCATAGAGAGATACATGCCGTTGCCGTCATAGCTCGGAAACACGATCGTGGTCGGATCGATCACCTTTACGAATCCGGGCGTGCCGCCCTTGTAGGACACAGTTGGGCGGCCTTTGTGATCGACGCTCGACAAGAAAAACATGTCGCGGCTTTCGATGAATGCCTTGCCCGTGTCGTCGATATCAGGCCGGACGACAACTTCCTCGACACGGTCCGCAAGTTTGCGCGAGTCGAAACTATCCTGCATTGCGCGATGAGTCTCACCATACAGTCGGCTCATGCAAAGTCTCCTTGGGTTCGTGATGGCGGTTGCCGCACTATAGTCAAGCGCGGGCCGTTGTGCATCAGCTTTCAGCTAAGGCTTTCGGGCTGGAGTGTTGGCCAAAGGATGATGCTCGTTGACCAGCTTTTTCAAGCGCTCCTCAAGGACGTGCGTATATATCTCGGTGGTCGAGATATCGGCATGGCCGAGGAGTTGCTGCACCGCGCGCAGGTCGGCGCCCCGGTCGAGCAGGTGGCTCGCGAAGGCGTGCCGCAAAACGTGGGGCGAGACGCGTTCTGGATCCAACCCGGCCTGCTCAGCAGCGCTTTTCAAATCCTGAGCAAAACCCTGACGCGTCACATGTCCTTCGGCGGATTTGGCGGCGAACAGCCATTGCGAATTATCGAAGCGGCCGGAAACAGAGAGATATTTGTCGAGCGCGGCGCGCGCCTCCGGATTAAGCGGCACAAGGCGTTCGCGTCCGCCCTTGCCCTTGATGGTCAGGACGCGCGGATCGCCACGCAGCACGGACCGCGGCAGCGACACCAACTCGGTCACGCGCATACCGGTTGCGTACAAGACTTCCAAGAGACAATGAAAGCGCAGCGCTCGAAACAGTGCTCGGGCCTCAAGACCTTTGCATCCGGCCTTGGCGGTTTCGATCAAGCGATCTACTTCGGTGATGCTTAGTGTTCGCGGCAGCGGGCGTTCGCGTTTGGGTCCGCTGAGGCCAGCGGCCGGATCGGCATCTATAAGGCCTTCGGCGGCGAGAAATTTGTACAGTTGCCTGATCGCCGACAAGCGGCGCGCCCGCGACGCAGCGGCAAGGCCATCAACCGAGATGCGATGCAGATAGGCCTGGATGTCCTTGGCGTCAGTGGATTGAACGGGTTTGCCGCGCTCGTTGAGAAACACCAAGAAGCCGCCAAGGTCGCGCTCGTAAGCTTGAAGTGTGTTTTGGGCCGCGCCGCGCTCGGCCGACAGCATCTCGAGAAAGGAACGGAGGTGATGTGCGTTCCCGTCCACCATTATTGCCTCAGTTGACGGCCGTGCGGGGCCACGATGCAAGCAGCGCCTCAAGTCCAAGGCGGCGCGCGTCCGCTTCGAGCCCGGCGCGTTTCAAAGCCCTGATCGCGTCGCCAAGCGCAATCATATGTGCGCTCTCCGCGCCATTTGGCCCGATCGCTTTCATGGCCAGCAACACCGTGCGTCCGAACTCTTTCTTTTTCGCCGCGTCCTGCAAGGCTGTCAGGACGCCCGTCTCGGGCAGATACCCGGTGCCCGGTTGCGGCGTGCGGCTGGCGGCTTCCCAAAGCGGGATCGGTACGTTGTATCCGAGTGCGTCGAGCACGGTTGCAAGCCGGTGCAAGGCGCCGGGTGCAAAACGCCCGCGCACGGCCGTCGCCTCAAGATCCTGCAAATGTTCGCCGCGCTTGGGTTCCGCTGGATCGGCGATGTCGGTGAGGGCCAGCCAATGACCCAAACCTTGTGTCCCAAATCCTTGTCCTTGGGGCTGTTGGCTTCCCGTAAGGGCGATCCACTTGCCCGTCAGCGCGTAGTCGCCAGACGCAAGCCCGATCTCGGCGGCCGTCTCAGCAAACCAGCTGATCTCGGGTTGCGGATTGATAGCAGCCGTTGCGCGCTGGAGCATTTGCATGACTTGAAAGCCGATGCCGCCGCGTTTGGCGTCGTCTATGAGCGCGCGGATGAGCCGCGTTTTTTTCATCGGAGTCTTCTCGGATTCTGCCGCCTTGAAGAGTTCGGAGCGCCGCTGCGGACCCGTCGTCTGGTTGCCCGCAAGCAGCGCGTCGGCGTTTTGCGGCGGAGGTCCGAGCGCATAGAGCGCGGCCAGGCTCTCGGGCGGCAAGGCATTGAGCCGGGCTGCAGCTTCGGCAGCGGCGAGACGAACGGCCGGCTCGGAGTTCGCATCGTTGGCGAGCGCAATCAGCAACGCAGGCTCGGCCTTATCAAGCGCGAGATCGCCGCCAACACCCGCAATCTCCATTAAGTGGTAATCGATGAGAGAATATTTCTGCGCGGCCGAGATCTTAGGCTTGGCCTTGATCGAAAGCGCGTCGAGTGCTTCGAGGCCAGGAGAAACAGGAACGCCCTCTTCGCGCGCAAGTTCGGCGGCAAGACCGGCGCCGGCCACGTCACCGCTCGCCGCCGCGCAGTAACCGGAAATGAGGATAGCTTCGCCCTTAATGCGTTTTGGGATTTCGCCTTTGAGCGCGGTGGCCTTCGCGGCGATATCGCAACCTTTCGCTGTATCCCCGCTGGCAATGGCATTGCGCGCGGCAAGCGTTGCCGTAAGGGGATCGGCAGCAGTGCTCTGCTTGTCGAGCTCACGCGCGGCTTCAGTTGCGAGACCGGAACGATAGAGAGCTTCGAGCCGCAAGGCTGGGAATTTCTGATTTGCAGTGTCTCCCGCAGGCGGGGTCACGTCGGACGTGATCAGCCGCTTCCACAAACTATGCAGTGCTGGCGACCGGGGCGGTAACTCAAGCTCGCTGATGAGGGTTTCGATGCCGGCAATATCTAAGCCGCGCCAAAGCTCGTATGGCAGGCCCGAGCCGTCGCTGGACATGACCGGCGCCAAATCGCCTGTCTCGACGGGGACTGGGATCGCAGCCCGCATTACCGTCTCAGTGCCAGCCGGCCGGGCCGGCGGTTTCGTGGCTGTCGGCTGCGGATTCGCTGTCCGAAGTGTGGTAACCGGGTTAGGCGTTGGTGCGCCGGACGAATCCCAGCCATCTTGCGCCTGAGCGTCCTGCGCCCATGCCGCCTGTAACATGGCGGTCTCCCAAGCGGCGCCGAGTGCGATGACCAGCGCCAAAGCGCGAAAAGTCTGGGATTTCGGGATCATGGTCCTATACGGCTTAACGGCGGATTTTGACGCCCGTAACGGGTTTACTGATGATCTGCTGTTCGGGTTCGTAACGCGTCGCAAGAACATAGAGCCCGCCGAACGCAATGGCGCCCAGAGAGCCGACAACGAAGATAAACCGGAAGAGGCTTGGCATTTTTTAATCCCGTAGCGGGCGATACTTCCTGGCCTAACTTGGCGCGATTATGACTCAAGCTAGGCTTTCACACCAAAATCGATTCTTCTACTATGCTGGGTGGGCTCAAATTGTCCAGGCAAGCGCCTGATTTGCGGAACTTTTCGGTTCGTGGCAAGAGCATGGGAAGCGGTTGGCGACGCGGCCCAAAAGCGACGCGGATCAAAACAGGCGGAAGCTCAAGTTTTCAGCATGACAGAAACCGACCCCGTCGAAGTGATCAAGGCGCATCTTGGGCGGCGCAGCATCGTCCTCGTTGGATTGATGGGGTGCGGGAAGTCGTCGGTGGGCAAGCGGCTCGCGGCAAAACTGGGTATGCAATTTATCGATGCCGATGAAGAAATTGAGAAAGTCGCCGCAAAGTCCATCAGCGAGATTTTTGCCGATCAAGGCGAAGACTTCTTCCGCGACCGCGAGCGCAAGGTCATTGGCCGTTTGCTGTCCAACGGTCCGCAAATCTTGGCCACGGGCGGCGGGGCGTATATGAACGCGGACACCCGGCTAGCCATCCGCGAGATGGGAATTTCGGTTTGGCTGAGAGCGGAACTGGCCGTGCTGATGCGCAGGGTCGGCAAGCGCGATACCCGGCCCCTGCTGAAAATCGGCAATCCCGAAGCGACGATGCGCAAGTTGATGGATGCACGCTATCCGGTCTACGCCGAATCTGAAATTACGGTTGAAAGCCGGGATGAGCCGCACGAAATCATCGTGACAGAAATCGTAAATCGCTTGGCCGGCGTTGTGAAACGCCCGATTCGGGCGATGTCGGAAGCCTCTACGATTCAATCGCAGCCCACAAAGAATCGGCCCGAGCCATGACCGCACCAGCCGGCACCGCAAGCCCAATCCAGCCATCAACCGGACATCGAACCGTCGGCGTCTCGTTGGGAGACCGCTCCTATGACGTATTCATTGGCCCAGGGCTCTTGCCGCAAGCGGGTGCGCTCATTTCGGCCCGACTGGGCAAGGTCAAATGCGGCATCGTCACGGATGAAAACGTGGCGCGGCACCATCTGGCTGCCCTAGAATCCAGTCTGAAATCGGTAGGATTGGTGACGAGTACCATCATTCTAAAGCCGGGCGAAGCCACCAAAAGCTTCCGCGAACTTGGGCCGCTATGCGAGAAACTTCTCGAGATGGGCCTAGAGCGCGGCGACATCGTCGTGCCGTTCGGCGGCGGCGTGATCGGAGATCTGGCGGGATTTGCAGCCGGTATCCTGAGGCGCGGGGTCCGCTTCGTCCAAGTCCCAACGTCGCTTCTGGCACAGGTCGATTCGTCCGTCGGCGGCAAGACCGGCATTAACACGCCACAGGGCAAAAATCTGATTGGCGTGTTCCATCAGCCGAGCCTTGTCATTGCCGATACCGATGTGCTGACGACATTGCCGCCGCGTGAAATGCGCGCCGGTTACGCTGAAGTCGCCAAGTATGGGCTGCTCGGCGACGCGCAGTTTTTCGGCTGGCTCGAGAAGAACTGGCAGGGTGTGTTTGCCAACGGCGGCCCGCCTCTCGCGCACGCCATCGAAACCAGTGTCAAAGCCAAAGCGGCGATCGTGGCGCGTGATGAAACCGAAACAGGCGACCGCGCTTTGCTCAATCTCGGCCATACTTTCGGTCATGCTCTTGAAGCGTGGACCGGATATTCGGACCGGCTGTTGCATGGCGAAGGCGTGGCGATTGGCATGGCACAAGCGTTCCGGTTCTCGGAAGAATTGGGGCTATGCCCAGCAGGAAGTGCCGCGCGCGTCAGCCGCCATTTGAAAACGGTTGGGCTCCCAACCGAAATCCGCGATATCCCTGGCGCTAAGGCCGACGCGGACGAACTGCTCCGGCTCATGGGTCAGGACAAGAAAGTGTGCGCTGGAAAACTGACTTTTATTTTGGTGAATGAGATCGGCCAAGCCTTTGTTTCTCGTGATGTTCCGCCCGATAAGGTGCGCGATTTCCTGGCCCTCGAGATCACGCTATGAGTGCGCTTTGCCGCAAATGTGCTAATTTGACGAGACGATGTCATACTGATCGGACCCATCACGTCTCATGACCTTGGCTATCGGACTGAATATTCTCGCGATCATAGTTCTCATCGCGCTCTCGGCCTTTTTCAATGGTAGCGAAACGGCACTGACGGCCGCCTCCCGGGCCCGCATGCACGCGCTTGAGGAGGACGGCAACGAAAAGGCCAAGGTCGTCAACAGCGTCTTGTCCAGACCTGAAAAAATGATCGGCACGGTGTTGCTCGGCAATACTTTGGTTGATGTTTTGGCGGCGGCACTTGCCTCGCAATTGGCAGTTCAAATCTACGGTGAAGTGGGTGTGGCCTATGCGACAGCCCTAATGACTTTGCTGATCGTTATTTTTGCAGCCGTTCTGCCGAAAACCTATGCGCTGGCCTATTCAGATCGCGTGGCGCTTGTTGTTGCGCCCATCATGCGCGGTATCATCTACGTTCTGACGCCCTTCACCAAGGCGATTGAGTTCGTGGTGCGCCAGTTGTTGAAATTTACGACGACCACTGTCGATGACGCGGCCAACATTCTCGCGGCGCATGAAGAGATCCGCGGCACGATCGATCTGCAGGCGAAAGAAGGCTCCGTCACAAAAGAAGCCGCCGATATGCTTGGCGGCGTGCTGGATTTGCGCGACTTGCAGGTTGCCGATGTTATGGTCCATCGCACCAAGATGGACATGGTATGCGGCGATGACGATCCATCCAAAATTGTCGATGAAATCCTCAAGCACCAGAACTCGCGCGTGCCGATCTGGAAGGACGAGCCGGAAAACATCGTTGGCGTTTTGCACACAAAGGATCTCTTTGCGGCGCTGGGGCGGTCTGGATGGGCGCCTGAGAAGCTCGACATCATGAGTTTTGCGACCGAACCTTGGTTCGTTCCCGATACGACGAGCGTCAAGGAGCAGCTCAATCAGTTCTTGAAGAAAAAAGCGCAGATGGCCCTCGTCGTTGACGAGTATGGAGAAGTGCAGGGCCTCATCACGCTCGAAGATATCTTAGAAGAAATCGTCGGCCAGATCGCCGACGAGCACGATACGCAAGAAACCCATGTTCGCCCGCAAGCCGACGGCACCGTCAACGTCGATGGCACTGTCGCCATCCGCGATCTCAATCGCCAAATGGATTGGGATTTGCCGGACGAAGAAGCGACCACGATCGCCGGCCTCGTCATTCACGAAGCGCAGACCATTCCGGAGCCTGGCCAAGTTTTCAAGTTCCACGGCTATCGCTTCGAAGTCTTGCGCAAAAGCCGCAACAAGATCACCGCGCTGCGCATCACGCCGTTGCCGAAACCTGCGGGCGAGAACGGCAACTCAAATGAAGGCGACTTCGCAAACTCCGGCTAAGTGCTCGCTACCTGATAGCCTCCCCCGGCGCATACGTCGCAAGTGCGAGCGCATGTATCGCGCCGCCGACGTCGCCTTTCAAAACGTCATTGACGATCCGGTGGCGCTCAACGCGCGATTTGCCAGCAAAAGCAGCCGACACGATGAGAACGCGGAAGTGGCTCTCGCCGGTGCCTGGTGACGAGCGGTGCCCAGCGTGCATATCGGACTCGTTGATGACATCGAGCCGTGTTGGCCGGAGCGCCACAATCAATTTTTCTTTTATGCGCGCTTCAGCCGTCATGGGTGCTCCTAAAAGAGTGTCGTTTTACCGCAAATTTCCAAATGGTTTGCTGGCGTGAACGCGGCATTAAGCCCTAGTCTGCAAAGTCGGCGGTCAGTGCCAAGTCTAATTCGGGCCAAATCCGTGAATGCCAGAGCAGTTCCACCTCACGGCGGACTTGTGTAAGCCATCAGCAAAGACCATACTCCGCCCCCCATGAAACTCGACTCCAAAATCTTCGACAGCATCCGCGTCTCGGGCAAACGTAACAGTCCCAAGCGCGCCGATAGCGTGTCGCCCTGCCAGTGGAAGGGTTGCGAAAAGCCCGGGCCGCACAGGGCACCGGCAGGACGCGGCAAAGAGGGGCAATACTATAATTTCTGCCTCGATCACGTCCGCCACTACAACGCAGGCTACAACTACTTTGACGGCATGAACGATGCCGAGGTCGATGAGTTCCGCAAGGATGCACTGACCGGCCATCGTCCGACCTGGAAGTCCGGCGCCAACGCCTGGGCGCATGGAACGCGCGATCCTGAGCGATCGACGGAAGCCGCTGCCCATATCCGGACGAGCTCGCGACAATCCGCCCCGAAGAGATCCTCGCGTTCAAAAACAGGGCCGGATTACCGCCGCGAACTGAAGCCCCTAGAGCGTAAGGCGCTGCAGACGCTGGATTTGCCCGAAGGAGGCTCGCGCGAGGACATCAAGGCCCGTTTCAAGGCGCTTGTGAAAGTCCACCACCCCGATGCCAATGGCGGAGACAGCCGCTCCGAGGAGAAGTTGCGCGAGATCATCCAAGCCTATAATTATCTCAAGCAGGCGGGAATGGTCTAGTTGGCCGTCTTGGTTCATCGCAGGTTGCGCTGAACCCGGCGATCCCGCGACATCTCTTTTCGAGCCGGGAACGTATCCACGACATGCGAACGCAAACGAGCGCCGGGGCCGCTGCCCCAACGGCAGGCATGCCCGACATGAATTTGTCGGTCCGCCAGGTCTTCGGGATCGATAGCGATCTCGAAGTACCAGCTTATTCCAAAGCCGACGAGCACGTGCCTGACTTCGATCCCGATTACCTTTTCAACCGGGACGTGACGCTGGCCATTCTTGCCGGCTTCAAACACAACCGCCGCGTTATGATCCAGGGCTATCACGGCACCGGCAAATCAACGCATATCGAGCAAGTGGCCGCGCGCCTCAACTGGCCGTGCGTGCGCGTCAACCTCGACAGCCACGTCTCTCGCATCGATCTCGTCGGCAAGGACGCCATCGTCGTCAAGGACGGCAAGCAGGTCACCGAATTCAAGGAAGGCATCCTGCCTTGGGCGCTGCAGAACAATATCGCGCTTTGCTTTGATGAATACGATGCAGGCCGTCCCGACGTCATGTTTGTCATTCAGCGCGTGCTTGAGGTTTCGGGTAAGCTGACATTGCTCGATCAATCCAAAGTCATACGCCCGCATCCCGCGTTTCGCTTATTCTCGACCACGAATACGATTGGCTTGGGAGATACGTCTGGCCTCTATCACGGCACGCAGCAGATCAACCAGGGCCAGATGGACCGGTGGCAGATCGTGGCGACACTCAACTATTTGGCACACGACGACGAAGCTAGAATCGTGTTGTCGAAGGTCAAGGCGTTCGCCAAGACGGACGCCAAGCGCAAGCAGGTCTCCAGCATGGTGCGCGTCGCCGATCTGACGCGCTCGGCGTTCATCAACGGCGATCTCTCGACAGTCATGAGCCCGCGAACGGTGATGACTTGGGCTGAAAATGCCGAGATCTTCGGCGACATCGGCTTCGCCTTCCGCGTCACATTCGTCAATAAATGCGATGAACTCGAAAAGCCGCTAGTGGCTGAGTTCTACCAGCGCTGCTTCGGCGAAGAGCTGCCGGAGAGCACGGCAAATGTGGCGCTGAGTTGAGGTGCGATGGGGCTGGATACTGTCTTCGCAATAATTTTTGGCTTGTGGATAGGAGCGGCGTGGACAGCGGTTTCGAGCATAAACTACCAGTTTACGAAACAAAATTTCCTTGTCCTATTGCCTCTGGGCTTCGCTCCATTTGCATTTTTCTCAGCCTCAAATTTGCTTGGCGGATTGTGCCGTCCCGAGGATGAATCAGTTAGATCCTTCGTGGGTTGGCTTGTTGTGGGGCTGGCGGGTTTGATGCTCTTCCAGCATGTTGCACTGATTGTGAAACTGAAGGAGAAGCGGACCTTGATGTCGCTCTATGCAGCTGGCAATCTGATAGCATCAGCGGGTGCTGCTTTGCTCCTTGCAATTAGGGTGCTTTGCCTTGCGGTCCCCTAATGATGATGGGTTTATGAAGTGCTGTTCAAGAACGGGGCTGTACCCTGTGAATCGGACGGTGCGCCTTGCTTCCCCCTCCCCAGCGGGGAGGGGCTAGGGGTGAGGAGACGACGCGGAGCAGGTGCTTGCAGCTATACGCAAAATTTGCAGACTTGCTTCTTGTCTCGCGTTAGAGATTTCGCCTAGATCTTTACCCACCCCTAGCCCCTCCCCTGAGGGGAGGGGGATACTCCGGCACAAGATGCTGGAATTCGGATCGCAGTTACGATGGCCCCACCCCCAGCCAAACGCAAAGAAGCACCATCTGAGCCGCTAAAGCGCGTGCTCGGTCCTGCCGTGCGGGCGATTGCGGGCAACGCTGAGTTGGAAGTTGGGTTCGGGCCGGGCAAGGCAGAAGTCATCGCCAATTCCGTGCAGCTGCCCGAGCCGCCGCGCGCGCCGTCAGCCAAGGACGTCGCTATCGTGCGCGGCTGGGCCGATAGCATCGCGCTCAATCTCGGATGCCATAACAACAAGATCCACAAACGCATCGTGCCGCCGCCTGGGCCCGCCCGCACCGTTTTCGAAGCGGCCGAAAAGGCGCGCGTCGAGGCACTGGGCTCCACGCGTATGGCCGGCATGGCCAAGAATCTGACGGCGCGCCTCGAAGACCAATACAGCCACGGCCGATTCACAAACCCGATGGAGCGCACTGAGGCGCCGCTTGAAGATGCGCTCGCGCTCATCATTCGCGAACGCTTGACAGGCCAGCCGCCGCCCAAATCCACGCACGGTGTGGTCGAGGCTTGGCGACCACTCATCGAAGGGAAGGGTGGCAAAGTTCTAAAACGGCTTGAGGAGCATTTCGAAAGTCAGGAGCAATTCGGCCGCCAGATCCGCGATTTGTTGAAAGCCCTCGAAATGGCCGAAGACTTGGATTCGCACGAGCCGGACGAGAGCGAAGACCAGGAAGACGAAAACGTCCAGGAAGGCGGCGCGGAAAATTCCGAACAGACGCAGGACCAAGGCGCCGAGGGCCAGGACAAGGCCAGCGATGACGAGAATTCGGACGGCAAGATTTCCGAAACCGAAGACATGGCCGATGCGGCTGACGCCGATCAGCAAGACAGCGACGACGACTCGTTCGATGAGGAAGAAGCCCCCGCGCCCTGGCGGCCGAACACCAACGTGCTCGATAACCCAGAGGCCTTTGGCTACAAGGTTTTCACACGCGCGTTTGATGAGGAGATCGGCGCTGATGAGTTGTCGAGTCCGGAAGAGCTCGAGCGGCTCAGATCGTTTCTCGACAAGGAATTGAAGACGCTCGCGGCAGCAGTGGCCCGTCTTGCCAATAAACTGCAACGCCGGTTGCTTGCTCAACAAAACCGCGGCTGGGATTTCGATCTCGACGAGGGCGTGTTGGACGCCGCACGGCTAACGCGAATTATCACCGATCCCATGCATGCGCTCTCCTTCAAGCGCGAACGCGACACCGATTTTCGCGACACAGTGGTGACGCTGTTGCTGGACAATTCCGGCTCCATGCGCGGCCGGCCCATCATGGTCGCGGCGTGCTGTGCGGACATTCTGGCGCGCACGCTCGAACGTTGTGGCGTCAAGGTCGAGATTTTGGGCTTTACGACGCGGGCCTGGAAGGGCGGACAGGCGCGTGAAGAATGGCTTTCGGCAGGCAAACCATCGTCACCGGGCCGCCTCAATGATTTACGCCATATCATCTACAAGACGGCCGACGCGCCGTGGCGCCGGGCCAAGAACGCCCTTGCTTTGATGATGCGCGAGGGCTTGCTGAAAGAAAACATCGACGGCGAAGCGTTGGCGTGGGCCCATGCAAGATTGCTGGCGCGGCCTGAGCAGCGCCGCATTCTTATGATGATATCGGACGGAGCGCCGGTCGATGACTCGACGCTGTCCGTCAACTCCGGCAACTATCTTGAGCAGCATTTGCGCCTGGTCATTCACGAAATTGAAACACGTTCCTCCGTCGAGCTGATCGCCATCGGCATCGGCCACGATGTAACTCGCTATTACTCGCGCGCCGTCACAATCACGGACCCTTCGGAACTCGCGGGCGCCATGACAGAAAAGCTAGTTGAGCTTTTCGAGGAAAAAGCTAAAGACGGTGGCAAGCGAGTTGGCGCCAAAAGCCGCCGCGTGCATTAGATCCGGAGCCTATCCTTGTTCGAGACATTCTCGCACTCTCGTGTGTTATCTTGGCTTCGTGTGAATGTTGGGCGCAAGCGGCGCTTTTTCGTGCTCGGCAGCGTGATGATGTTGTCGGCAGGATTGGCGTCCGCCGAGCAAAAACCGGATCTCAAAAACCTTGTTGCAGGGCGCTTGGACGTTACCGCCACGCGCATCGAGAATTTTTCGCGCATCGGCGGGGCGGCGGCGCACTTTGGCAATCTCGAATGGCGCGGCGGGTTGCAGCTGTCGTCCGCGCACCCGAATTTCGGGGGTTGGTCAGGCCTGTCGCTTGAAGCAGACGGCCGGCATTTCATC
Source organism: Hyphomicrobium sp. (assembly GCA_031419515.1). Taxonomy (GTDB): domain Bacteria; phylum Pseudomonadota; class Alphaproteobacteria; order Rhizobiales; family Hyphomicrobiaceae; genus Hyphomicrobium_B. The sequence continues at coordinate 3,663 of JANOKZ010000245.1, read as the reverse complement.
GCGGTTTCCGACGGCGGCGCCTGGATGACCGGCGAGATGTCGTACGACGGCGCCAAGCTTTCTGGGCTCAAGAATACGCGCATGGGGCCGTTGCTGACGACTGAAGGTCAACCCTTGAAACGGAATCGCGACCGGGACGCGGAAGCTGTGGCATTCGTCAGCGGCGACACATCAAAAGGCTCATTGCTGGTTTCGTTTGAACAAAATGCCCGCATTGCTCGTTACGATTTTTCGGATGACGGTGTTTCGCCCGCGCGCGGCTTCTTGGCACTACCATCGGAATCGCGGAAAATGCGCCGCAATAACGGGCTTGAAGCCATGACGGTGTTGAAGGGCGGACCCTACAAAGGCTCCGTCATCGCCATGTCAGAACGGCTACTCGACAGCGCGCGCAATCATACAGGCTGGATCTGGATTGGCGGCAAGGCGCAGCGCTTCAACCTCACGAACATCGGCGATTTTGACGTGACGGACGTCGCGAGTCTCGATGACGGATCCATTGTCGTGCTTGAACGGCGCTTTCGCTGGCTGGAAGGTGTGCGCATGCGCTTGCGCCAGATTCCGGCCGGCGCGCTGAAGGCCGGGGCAACGCTCGCGGGCGAGGTACTGCTCGAAGCCAATCTCGAACAGGAAATCGACAATATGGAGGGCCTGGCTGTTAGCCGGGGACGTGGCGGCGAAACACTTTTGACTTTGATCTCGGACAATAACTTCAACACGGTTCTACAGCGCACGATTGTTCTGCAGTTTGCGCTGGCTGAGCCCAAGACAGCAAAAGCCCGGCCATGAGACGGGCTCGGCCGGGCTATTGGAGAAATCTCAGGTAGGCGAATAAGCCGGTCGGCTTAAGCGGCCTTGGCTTTGGCGGCGGCCTTCTGCAGCTCGCGCTTCAGCTTCAGGCAATCGGGCGACAGCTGCTCGTTCTTGGCCTTCAGCAAATAGGCGTCGAGACCACCGCGGTGTTCAACGGTCTTCAGTGCACGGGCCGTAACGCGCAAGCGCAACTTCTTGCCAAGCGACTCGCTCATCAAGGTCACGTTGCAAAGGTTGGGACGGAACTTACGCTTCGTCTTGTTTTCTGCGTGGCTCTTGCGTTGTCCGGACAAAGGCAACGTTCCCATCAGCTCACAGCGCCTAGTCATAACTACTTTCTCCTTGTCCGCTGCCCGCTTCGTGTCCGCAGATGCGGACAAGGTGGCGCGGAATGATCGCCGGTCTGAGGCGCCTGAAAGGTGCCGCCGGTTTGGGCCAAAAAACTTCGCCCCGCAGGCCGGAGCCGACGGGGAGGATGGGGGTGTATAAGGGAGGTTTGACAGCGCCGTCAAGCCGGGTGGGCATTCCCGCTATACTAAAGCTCACAAGCGCTTCAAATTAGCGTTCCAAACAGACCCTTTCGGCGCCTCTAGACGGGCCCCAGAAACGACGCATTACTTGGTTATCCGCCAACCTTACTGGATTAGGCTACGGGGACGGTTAATACTATGAGAAATCGGGAAACTTCGGCGCTTGGCCAAGCGAGGGAATGCGGCACTTCAGGTCGCGCCGCATGGATATGCGCGGCGGCCCTGCTGCTTGCGGTTCCAGCCAGTGCGGAGGACGCCAAGTGGCCGTCAAGCGTTTCAAGCCGCTACACGCTGTCCTTTAACGGCTTTGAAGTCGGTGGCTATTCGTTCGAATCGACCTCAAACGGCAAAACCTATTCGGCAACAAGCTCGGCGAACGTGTCGGCATTGTTTGGAGCATTCAAATGGAAAGGCACGATCACCGCGAGCGGCGCCGTAACGCCAGAAAATCCTCGCCCGGGCAGCTACCAGATGAGCTACCGGACCAAATCGAAAGCGGGACTCGTGCGGCTTGGTTTTGACAACGCGTCTGGCGTCAAGACTTTGGCGATCGAACCTAAGAAGGAGCCAAATCCCGAAGCCGTCCCGGTCAAACCGGAACACATGAAGAGCGTTTTCGATCCGATGAGCGCCATCATGGCGCTGACGCACGCGGGCGCAGGCAATCCTTGCAGCAAGAAGCTGGCTGTGTTTGACGGTAAGGTGCGCTTCAATCTGACACTCTCGCCCAAGGGCCATGAGCGTCTGACCGAGGCGAAGCCATCGGGACAGCCCAAGGATTTGCATATCTGCAAAGTGCAGTATGACCCGGTTGCGGGCCACAAGCCCAAGGACTTTGCGAATCCGTGGGTCGATTATGGGGCGATTGAAATCGCCTTGCGGCCTGTGCCAAGCGCCGGCGTCTACGTACCCTACAGAATTACCATACCAACGACGCTTGGCGCGGCGGTGATGATTGCGGATCGCGTCGACATCACGGCACCTAACAACAAGGTCATTGCACTTACGCAATGAGGGCGGCTTCGGATTGCCGCCCTGTACGCTGCCATGTTGGTTCGTACCTTACGTCTGCCGGTATTCAATAAGCCCTTGATCTCGTCTGCTCACTCTGCAATGCACGGGGCTAAGGTCCAGTCAGGAGGCCAGGGTTCATGGGCAGCGAGCTGGAAGCCCGCATTCGCAATGTGACGGCGGTGCTTGGGCCGACGAACACGGGCAAGACGCATCTCGCCATTGAGCGGATGCTGGGCCACGAGAGCGGCATGATCGGACTGCCGCTGCGCCTGCTGGCGCGCGAAGTCTATGACAAGATAAAAAGCCGCGTCGGAGCGGGCGCAGTCGCGCTCATCACGGGCGAAGAGAAAATCAAGCCGGAGAAAGCCCGCTATTGGGTTTCGACGGTTGAGGCCATGCCGCGCGACGTCGATGTCGATTTTCTGGCGATCGACGAAGTGCAGCTCGCGGGCGATCCCGAGCGCGGCCACGTGTTTACCGATCGCCTCTTGCATGCTCGCGGCAGGTCGGAAACGCTGCTCCTTGGCGCACAAACGATGCGCGAAGCAATCAGCGATCTCATTCCAGGCGCCAACTTTATTTCGCGCCCTCGGTTGTCTAAGTTGTCGTATGCTGGCGAGAAAAAGATCACGAGGTTACCTGCGCGCACCGCCATCGTTGCGTTCTCAACGCAGGATGTCTATTCGATTGCGGAACTCATCCGGCGCCAGCGCGGTGGTGCGGCCGTCGTTCTCGGCGCGCTATCGCCGCGCACGCGTAACGCCCAGGTTGCACTCTATCAATCAGGCGATGTGGAGTTTCTGGTTGCGACCGACGCCATTGGCATGGGCCTCAATCTCGATGTCGATCACGTCGCTTTCTCCGCCATGCGCAAGTTCGATGGCCACAGCCACCGTAATCTGACAGCGAGCGAAATCGGCCAGATTGCGGGCCGGGCTGGCCGGCACATGAACGACGGCACTTTTGGTGTCACGGGCGGTGCCGATAGTCTCGACAGCGATCTCGTCGAGAGGCTTGAGACCCATTCTTTTGACAGCGTCCGCGTTCTTCAATGGCGCAATCGTAAACTAGATTTCCGCACACTTGAGCGCCTGCACGAGTCGTTGAGGGAGATGCCGCGCGAAGTACGGCTGGCCCGGGCCCGCACGGCCGATGACGTGGCGGCGCTGGAAGCAGTCAGCGGGGATCGTGATATTGTTGCGTTGTGCACGACGCCGGCGGCGGTGGAAAAACTGTGGGACGTCTGTCAAATTCCCGATTACCGTAAAATTTCAGGCCAAAACCACGCCGAAATGGCTGGTATTCT
>JANOKZ010000244.1:0-6550 GCA_031419515.1 Hyphomicrobium sp. | reverse complement strand
ATGATGGGCAACATCAGTAGAGTGCCGACCAGCATGAACATCTGAGAACTGGGTGCTGCTGCGGCCTGCCAAACAGTAATCGTATCCGGCACAAGATACGGCACGTTCGAAATCAAGAGACCGATAAAACCAAGCAGGAAGAGTGCGATGGCGGCCGCGAACGGCTGCACGTCGCGGCGTGCTGAAATGCCGTGGAAGCACGAGTACGCTGCGTAAGCGCTAAGCAACGGCACCGGCGACAAGAACAGGAGATTTGGCCACGCGAACCAGCGTTCCGCAATGCGCGGTACAGCGAAAGGCGTCCACAAGCTGACGATGGCGAGGGCAAGAAGTGTGAGCACGAGGGCACTCGCCGCTTTTTCACGTGCCCATTCGCGCAAGGGCCCATCGGTTTTCATGATCAGCCATGTGGCGCCAAGCAGCGCGTAACCTGCTACAAGCGAAAACCCGCAGAGCAGTGGAAACGGGGTCAGCCAATCGAGCGCGCCGCCAGCAAATTGTCCGTTCTTGACAGTGATCCCTTGCAAGAGACCGCCAAGCACGACGCCTTGCGCGAACGCGGCAACGATTGACCCCCAGCTAAATGCCAAATCCCACAACTCGTGCTTTGGCTTTGAGACCCAGCGGAACTCGAATGCGACACCGCGAAAGACGAGGGCCAGAAGCATGATCGTGATCGGCAGATACAGGCCCGACATAATGACACCGTAAGCCTTGGGGAAGGCGACGAACAACCCGCCGCCGCCAAGCACGAGCCAGGTTTCGTTGCCGTCCCAGAAGGGGGCAACCGTATTCATCATGACGTCGCGGCGCTCTTCTTCGGGCGCAAACGGGAAGAGGATGCCAAGCCCCAAGTCGAAGCCGTCGAGAATGACGTAGAGCACCACAGCGACGGCAATGATCGCGGCCCACACGAGCGGCAGCCAGTAGGCGATATCGTCCATGACCTACTCTCCCGGTTGTATGGCGGCCCGCGCCGCCTTGTCCGCGGCCGACAGCGGACGCGACGGCATGCCGTCATCGGGTGCAATCGCCGCGCCTGTCGGCCCCTTCTCGATCAGCTTATTGATATAGAGGATGCCCATCGAGAATACGCTTGTATAGACGAGGACGAAGAGAACGAGACTGGTCAGAACCGGCCAGAAGGACACGTTTGAGACAGCGTCCGCAGTTCTGAGAATTCCATAAACAAGGAACGGCTGGCGGCCCGTTTCCGTCACCCACCATCCAGCGACAATGGCGATAAATCCGAGCGGCCAAGCGTAGGTGAGCGCGCGCAGATACCATCCGGTGTCGAACAGGCGGCCGCGAGCCCACAAGAAAGTGCCATAGAGACCGATGGCGATCATCAACATGCCGATGCCAACCATCGCGCGGAAGGCGAAGAACACCGGCAACACGGGCGGGCGGTCTTCGGGCTTGAAATCCTTCAGGCCCTTGAACAGCCCGTTGGCGTCATGGGTGATGATGACGCTGGCGAGATTGGGAATGGAGATCTCGAAGTCGTTGCGTTCTTCTTTCTGGTTGGGCCAGGCGAAGAGCACGAGATCAGCCGGTTTGGAGCCATCCCAATGGGCTTCCATGGCGGCCACTTTCACCGGCTGATGCTTTGCGGTGTTGAGGCCGTGCATGTCGCCGATGACAAGCTGCAGGGGGGCAAGTACGGCCACCATGCCGAGCCCCATGCGCATCATAGTTTTCGCCTCCTCATGGAAGCGGTTGCCAACCAGATAGCGCGCGCCGACCGACAGCACGACGAGCGAGGTCGTGAGGTAGCAGGCGGTAAACATATGGGCGAAACGGTACGGGAAACTCGGGTTGAAAATAATCTGCAGCCAATCGAGCGGGTAGGCGATGCCGTCCTTCACTTCATGACCTGTTGGCGTCTGCATCCAGCTGTTGGCGGCCAAGATCCAGAACGCCGATAAAGACGTGCCAATGGCGACCATGATGGCCGCCGTGACATGCAGTGTGGGCGAAACACGGGTCCAGCCAAAAAGCATGATGCCAAGGAACGTGGCCTCCAAAAAGAACGCGGTCAGAACCTCATAGCCGAGCAGCGGCCCGACCACGTTACCTGCAACTTCCGAGAACCGGCTCCAATTGGTGCCAAACTGATAGGAGAGGACGATACCCGATACCACCCCCATGGCGAACGATACGGCGAAGATCTTGGTCCAGTAGCGTGCCAGGCGGTGGAAATGGTCCTTCCCGGTCATGCGCCAGCGCACCAGAAGCGTTGCGATAAAGGCGGCGAGCCCAATCGTAAAACTCGGAAAAATGATGTGAAAGGTCACCGTGAACGCAAATTGGATGCGAGCCAGCATGACGGCGTCCAAGTCCATCGCGTCCCTCGTCGGATAGGGTGACTATATCGGAACACAATGATGGACCGATCCGGCGCGAACGTCGAGGCGTCATTAGGCGCAGAGGCGCGAAGAATTATGCCTGACCGCAGGAGCGCCTGCGGTTAGTTCTGTGCCAGCGCAGGCTCGGGCAGTGCCCACAACGTCACTACGCCGTCTTGACCGCCCGTAATAAGCGAGCGGCCGTCTGGGGCAAAGGCTACGGTGCGCGCGCCCTGGTCCATCCCATTCAAAGTCCAATACGAGCGCGTACGCTTGAGGCCGCGAATGCGCACGGTACCGTCTTCAGCGGCGGACGCCAGGAGTTCGCCGTTTGCGGAAAATGCAATCGAGGTCACACGTGCTTTGTGGGCTGTATAAGTGCGCTGGGGACGGTTCGAGGTTGTCGACCATAGCTTGATCGATCCATCCAGACTGGCGGCGGCCACAAAGTTCGTATCGGCCGATACGGCCAGCGCCGATACAAAATCGGAATGGTTGCGGTACGTGCGTTTGATCTGGCGCGATTCGAGATCCCAGAGTTTGACGGTCTTATCGGCGCCACCTGAGGCCAGCCAGCGCCCGGACGCGTCGGACGCGAGCGCTTGCACGGCGCTTTCATGACCTTCAAAAAGACGTGCGGGGGCCGACTCGGACGCTGTTTCCCAAAGTGCAACCGTCCAATCGTGCCCGGCGGATGCAACGCGATCTTCAGATCCTGCGAACGTGGCGGCCCACACGCTGGCGTCGTTACGTTTGAAGCGGTAGAGGCGCTGGCGCGAGTCTAAGTCCCAAATGACAGTGCTGCCGTCGGCATGCGTGGTCAGAGCCCGGTTATTGCGGACTGAAAGCGACGTTGCAGGGCCGTCATCCAGATAAATTGCGCCCGCTTCTTTTAAGCTATCGCGGTTCCAGATTCTGAGTGTCCGGTCGCTGCTCGCCGTCACGATGAGCCGGCCGTCTCCAGAAAGGCTCAAGCCGCTCACCGCGCCGTCATGTGCCTTGAAGGATGCGGTTTTGACGATATTGCGTTCCGGCAGGGCCGGCGCGATAGCCCCGGTTGTGAGCTCGCTATGTGGCTGTACAAGCAGGCGCGGGATCTGATCCTGGAAAGCAAGAAGCACGCCGGCGAAACCTGCGGCAATAATCAATTTGGTTCGAAGGCCGCGCGTCAACGGGCGATCGCGCGGAACGTCTGGCGCGGGGCGGGCGCGGCCCTTTGAAATTTGAGGCTGCGGCGCCATGAGTTTAGGCGCCATGAGTTTTGCGATTGCGCGCGTATTGACCTTGGCAGTTGCCTTGGGGGTTTTCGCGGCAGCGGGCGTCGCGGCCTTGCGTGGCGAAGGCTTGGGATCCGCAGCATGGGAACCAGCCGCTTTGGCTTTGACTGGCGGCGGGGGAGCTTCCAGGAGCTGTTTGGCCGGATGTTTCAAGGCATCGACAAAATCGAGCAGCATGCCCTTGGGCGCGGGCGTGTCGGGTGGCGGAGGTATGCCGGTTGCGCCCGAGCCGAGCATCGTGACAGCCTTGGGATCGGCTTTCTCGCGTGCGGCCGTTTCGGTTTTTGCGGCGTTGCTCTCGCGCATGCGTGCCAGGATGCTGGGCTTCTTGGGTTCAGGGGCAAGCAATGCGCCGCGCCACGCGGCAACCGATTGCGGACGCGCGTCGATACCGAGTGCCAATCCTTTGTCGATCGCTTGCAGAAATGTACTGCGGTAGGAACTGAGCGCCGCTTGGGCCGCCGGCACCATGTCGTCCTTCAACATACGAGACGGACTATCGAGCGGCCGCTTGCCGGTGACGGCGTGATAGAGCGTCGCCGCCAGTGCATAGATGTCGGTCCACGCGCCCTGTTGCTTGCTTGTCTCGGCGTACTGCTCGTAGGGACTGTAGCCGGGCTTCACCAGCGCCGAGACCGTCTTCGTTTTCGAGTGGGCTGCGATGTCGCCGCGCGCCGCGCCGAAATCGATCAAAACGGGATCGCCGGATTTGCGAATGATGATGTTGTCGGGCGCGATATCGCGATGCAGGAAGTTGGCCTTGTGAATGGTCTCAAGCGCGTCCAGCAGTGGCGCGATGATGCGGTCGAGTTCCTTTTGGCGCGGTGCGCGGCCGAGAGTCTTGAGCCAAGATTTGAGGCTCTGGCCCTCTTCCCAATGCAGAACCATATAGGCCGTGTTATTGGCCTTGAACGTGCGGTAGACCTTGACGATGTGGCTGTGATCGAACTTCGCGAGCGTCTGCGCTTCGGCAATGAAGCGGTCCAGACCCCACTTATAGTCACCCGCGCAGTCCTGTGAGCGCGGGCTGGCATCTAGGCCATTTGTGCGGGCGGCAAAGTCGCTCGGGAAGTATTCCTTTATGGTGACGGCGCGCGACAGGGCCATCTCGTCGGCGAGATAGGTCACGCCAAAGCCGCCCGCGCCGAGAACCCGGTCAATGCGGTAGTCGCCTGCCAGCTCTGTGCCGCTCGGGAGAGCGATCAGATGTGTCATGTACCCGGTTTGCCCGCAGTCTGTTGCCCGATCTGCCGCTGCCGGGCTTCTGTTTCTGGTCTTGGCCTCTACGAATACGCCTTACGCGAGTCACACTTGGCGCAACAATATGGCACCGCAAAGGGCGATGAACCAGAGATGAACAAATCCTCAGGGTGTCTCTTTCCGGCCATTTTGCCGCCCGCTTCGCCGCGCCAAATATCGCGAGGTGCGGGGAGTGGGATAACATGCGCCAGCAACATTCAATCGCAGTTGTAACAGTCGCGGTTTGCCTCGCAAGTCCGGCGCACGCTGCAGAGCGCACGTATATGACAGAATTTGCTCGTGTGTTGTACTTTGCTGACGGTGCCATATCGAGCGGATACCGCGCGGCACCAGCTCTTATGCTCGGCTTGGCTATGCTTCTGGCAATACCGCTGATGGCGCTCGCCAGCCGGGTCTGGGCGTGGTCGCGGCGCTCGTCAGAATCCACTCGGCGCTATCGGCAACGCGTCAAATTTCTAGAGCAAGATGTGAGTGGGGATATTACCGGTGCAGCGCAGCAGCTTCCAGGGCACGCCTTTCTGGAAGTTGTGGGTGGCCGCGGCGCGCGCTTCACAATTCTGCGCGACATGCTGCGCATTGGGCGCGAGGAGGACAACGATATCAGAATTCCATCAGGTGCCGTGCACCGCTATCACGCAGCGATCCACCGTGTGGAACTTGGCGCATACCGGATCACGGATCTTTCCGGCGTTGAAGGCAATGGTGTCGTCGTCAATGGTCAGCGCTGTGCCGACGCGCGGCTCTACGATGGCGACATGATTGAACTTGGACCCGGCCGCCTTCGCTTTCACGCCGGACTTCTCTGACGAAAACGGGCGCGAGGCAGCGTCCAGCGTAAGTGTGCGTGCGCTTTTCTCAAACATTAAATACAACAATGGAGGACATTCAATGACGATTGAGCGGGGTGAGGCGAGTGCAGGTAGACATGCCGCTAGGGCCGGGAGGTTTCTGGGATCGCTCAAGGATGCCTTGCGCGCTGCAAGCCGCGATGAGCAACCTCAAAGTCCCGGCGACACGGCCGCCGCCGTTGCCGAAACGAAAGTGATACCGCTGGCGGTCCCTGTGATGACACCATCGGTGCTCGGACACATGCCGGGACACATGGAGGTGCTGCCTCCATCACTTCCGAGTTTGAGTGCGGCTGAAGCCGCGCGCAACGCCCGGACTATGCCCGCTCTGCGAATTTCTGATAGCCACATCGAAATGGACGACCCGCCGACGACGCGCGTTGTTCGCGGTTCGCCGCAACCCGTGCCACAAGTTGAGCGCACCCGACTTGTGCGCGGGCGCCAGAAAATATCGCGCGGTACGTTTTCCCAAGATCCGGTCGTTGGGTTTCTCGTCATTGTCGGCGGCCCGGGGCTTGGCGCCTCGCGCGCGATCTTCGAGGGCAACAACACGATTGGCCGGACGGCCAGCAATCGGATTGCCTTGGATTTCGGCGACGACAGCATCTCGGCGGAAGCACAGGCCTATCGTCGCTACGATTCGACCGATCGGTCATTCCTGTTCGTGCCAAACCTGGCTAAGACCAACGTGGTATCCGTCAACGACAAGCGGCCGGCGGGTGCTGTTGAACTCAAGTCCATGGACGTCATCACGCTCGGGCGCACGCAAGTTGCGTTTGTTCCCTTCTGTGGCGCCGAGTTCGACTGGTCTGAGATT
>JANOKZ010000243.1:0-2938 GCA_031419515.1 Hyphomicrobium sp. | reverse complement strand
CGAACGTGAATCAGCGCCTGGGCAGAGCAGCGCAGTTCTTGCCCACCGGTGGAGGGTCGCTCGACGCCGGCACCATGATCAGCAACAACTTCAGGGAAATCCACGCCTATGTCGGCGACGGCAAGGCGACCGCGCCGATCGTGCTCTTTCTGCCGCACTTTTAGTCCGGCGCGGCTGAACAAATCAGCCGCTTCTGCGAGGTAGTATTGCTCCGGCTTTTACACACTCTTCTCGGAAACCAAGTTTGGTGGTGTAGTGGAGAAATTGGTTGCCGCCATTCTGACGGTAGCAGGCTTCATATTTGGCGTTCAGCAAAGCGAGCGCAAACGAGACGACTAGGCTAGGATAACAATGCCCAAAAAGAAAACCCCAGAACTAGACCCTAAAGAGCAGTTCAAACGGTTTCAGGAAACCGCGAAGAAGGTTGAGATTGACGATTCCCAAGCCGAGAAGAGTTTTCGCAGTCTTGCTGCGGGAAAAGCAAAACAAGCGAAGACGCGCGATCATGGCGGCACATAACCAAATTCAATGTTGTTAAGTGCCAGACCAGCGCGGAAGCTCAGTAGGTGGTCGCGACCAAAGTGGATCTGAGCGAATGGCATATCTAAAAGGCCATTTAGATATGCCTTCGCTTGCCAAGTAACCTCAGATCCTTTGGTGTATTGGTCCCTTTTCAGCCAAGCATATAAATCAGCCGCCTGTATTGGCCGAAACTCCTTGTCGTCTCGGAATATGGGTGGGCTGCCAATTAGATGACGAACCTTTGGGTGATAGCATTCTTTTGACTTCTGCCACCACGCAACCGCGCGCTCGCCCACCTCGCCTTGCTGGTCGAAGATAAAATCGCAGGGATTGTTTATTCCGTTGCGTGCGCTGGAACTCGAAAACGCTGCGGCAGATGCCCTGGAAAAGCAAATAGTATGGGTCATGGTACTGCGGAAGCGGGGTGGCGTCCCTTATGAGATCATCATAGTCCGAACGCAAAACAGAAACGTCAATCCGGTACTTCGCGAAATTACCCACGATCTCAACCAGCTTGAATACGAAAGCATCTCGGTCACTGCTCAACCAACCTTCGAATTGCCCCTGAAGCGCGGTTGCCTCGCTCATCTTGAAGTAGTCGAGGTTTTTACCTTTTAGCGTGGCCGCCCATATGTCGGAAAATTCGGCCCAAGCCTCGGACGGCGCCAGGAAACCGGCGAGCACAAAAATCGGCTGATTAGGCGAGCTTCCGCTGTCATCAAAAAAACCTTGCAGTATCATGAGTAGTCGCTTCCCTCGCTCGATGCTTGGAAGCCCGCTCTCAAGTGCTCTGACGTAATCGCTAGGAGAGGGCATCAATCATCCCTCCCATACACGATTCTTGGGTTTGGCAAGTATAATATCCCGGAAAGCTGTCAAGAACAATTAGAGAACACCTCCAAAAACGAAGTATCCGAGTCCAGCCGAACCCGTGAGCAGCAGTACGAAGTCGGCAAATCCAAAACGCTCGCCGATCCAGACTGGCAAAGGCCCGGTGCGCGGAATAATCCGCATCAGCCACACGACTCCGAACAGTATCCAGGCAAGCAGAAATGCCGTGAGCGCCGCGGCGCGGTCTGAAGGCTGGGGCCCGTCGAGAAGACGGACGGTCATGTAAATGCCGGCGGCGCCGTAGACGAAATAGACCGCCATCAGGGGTAGCGTTTTGAGAACGGCGCCGCGATCCTGCCGCCAAGCTTGAGCAGCATCACGAACGGCGGCGGAGAAACCAAGCAGGACCAAAATCAAGCTGAATATTTCAGCGAAGCTCAGAGGCTCGTTCACGGTCCCCGGCATACCGCCTCAAGTCCGTTTGGGTTTTGGCTGCTTCTCAATCTTCACTTCAATCGCATCCCAGATCATGGCGGCGATGTCGTTACCCCCAAAGGCTTTGACTTGGCGGATGCCCGTTGGCGAGGTGACGTTGATTTCGGTCAGGTAAGGCCCGATGACGTCGATGCCGGTGAAAATGAGTCCGCGCTTCTTGAGTTCGGGTTTCAGCCGCGCGCAGATTTCCTTGTCACGCGAGGTGAGCTCAACAGCCGCCGCCGTGCCACCAACGTGCAGGTTGGAGCGGGTTTCGCCTTCCTGCGGCACGCGGTTGATGGCGCCTGCAATTTCGCCATCGACGAGGATGATGCGCTTGTCGCCGGCTTTCACTTCAGGCCGGTATTCCTGCACCATGAAGGGTTCGCGGAACACCGTCTGGAAGAGTTCGACGAGCGACGAGACGTTGCCGTCGTCAGGCCGCAGCCGGAACACCGCCGCGCCGCCGTTGCCGTAAAGCGGCTTCAGAATGATATCTTTGTACTTGGCGCGGAAGGCGAGCACGTCGTCGAGCTGGCGCGTCACAATCGTCGGCGGCATGAGGTCGAGAAAATCGAGCACCCAGAGTTTTTCCGGAGCGTTGCGCACGTGCGCGGGGTCGTTGACGACGAGCGTCTTGGGATGAATGCGCTCAAGCAAATGCGTCGTCGTGATGTAGCCCATGTCGAAGGGCGGGTCCTGGCGCAGCAGCACCACGTCAAGCTGGCCGAGATCGACCGTGCGCGGGTTTGAGAGCGCGTAGTGATCGCCTTCGTTGTCCTTCACCTTGAGGCTGTGCCCGCGCGCCAAAAGCTTGTCGCCATGCAGCGCAAGGTTCGGCGGCGTGTAGTAAAAAATATCGTGGCCGCGTTTTTGCGCCTCTAACAGGATCGCGAACGTGCTGTCGCCCTTGATATCGATCCGGTCGATCGGGTCCATTTGGGCGGCGATTTTGAGGGTGGGCATTTATCTGGCGATCTCCGGTAACTTCCGAAGAATGAGCTTAGGCGCACAAATCAAATGCCGCAATTCGTGTTTGCCGCTGCGCCCCCTCGACCGGGTGGACGGCCCCCTTGCGGCATCGTTGAGCCCACGTGGCCGGTGTTGAGCC
>JANOKZ010000242.1:0-2312 GCA_031419515.1 Hyphomicrobium sp. | reverse complement strand
CTCGTCAAGGACGTGATGGAGCGTATGCGCAAAGAGGGGCTGGAAGACATTCCCGTGGTTGTGGGCGGTATCATCCCGCCGGCCGATGCCAAGACGCTGAAGGCCTTTGGCGTGGCCGCGGTCTATACGCCCAAGGATTTCCAACTGAACGACATCATGGCCGACATTGTGCGGCTGGTGGACAGCAACGCCAAAGCGGCGTGATCTTCATGACCGGGACAGCTGGATTGCCGGCAAATCGCCCGCGTTGACGGCGCCCCCCGGCGCACTATAGAAGGCCCCTTCGGTTTGACGGAAGCCTCTGTGGCGGAACGGTAGACGCGGCAGACTCAAAATCTGCTATTCGCAAGGGTGTGGGGGTTCGAGTCCCTCCAGAGGCACCATTTTTTGCACTTTGGCGCGGCGGGTACGGCTCACGTGTGCTCGTCAGAGCTGGCCAAGCCACACCCATTCATCATAACGACGCATCTTCCGGCCGCTCGATTGCCGCATTCTGACGGAATGTGGTATCCGAACAATGATTATATTCTCCGGGGATGTTGTATGCGGCCTGAAGGGAAGTTTTTTTCGGCTCTCGTTCTGGGCCTAGCCATTTCAATCGGCACGTTCGGCAAGACTCCGGCGGCGTCTGCCGGCCCGGCGCTGCTGTTTGAAGCGTCGAACGGCAAAGTTCTCTATTCCGAGGATGCAGACAACCTCTGGCATCCCGCGTCCCTCACCAAAATCATGACGGCCTATTTGGCGTTCGAAGCGCTGAAAGAAGGCAAACTGAAGATCGACGACAAGGTGTCGTGTTCACTCGTTGCGACGCTTCAGCCGCCTAGCAAAGTTGGACTTCCCGTCGGCGGCGAACTGAGTGTCGATTTGGCGCTCCAAGCGGTCATCGTGAAATCGGCCAACGACGTGACCGTCATGCTCGGCGAAGCGATTGCCGGGTCGGAAACCGCATTCGTTCAAAAAATGAATGCGACGGCGAAGCGGCTTGGTATGACCCGCACCAATTTCGTGAATACGAATGGATTGCCGGACCCCGCGCAAGTGACCACGGCTCGCGACCTCGCCAAACTCGCGCGCGCCGTTGTCAACGAATACCCCGAACACGCACACTATTGGTCGGCCCCGGATATGCGCCTCGGTAAAAGACGCCTCGGCAGCCACAACGCGCTGCTCAAGACATTTCCGGGCGCCGATGGTCTCAAGACCGGCTTTACGTGCGACTCTGGTTTCAACGTTGTGGCCAGCGCGACGAGAGATGGGCGAAAGCTGATGGCCGTCGTCCTCGGTGAATCGTCCGGAAACGAGCGCGCCATTCGCGCCGCAAGTTTGCTGGAGCACGGGTTCCAGAACTACGGCTGGAAAGAGCTTTTCAACCAGACAAGCATCGATTCCATGGCCATCGACCCGGCAGCGAAGGCGGCGATCAGCGTCCGTGAAAATGTTGTTTCGTGGGATTGCGGAAACGGCCGGCGGCGCGCCAATCGCGCAAACATTGCGAGCCGCAACAAGTCACTCAAAGCCAAGGTGGCGGCCGTCAAGGCAAATTCAAAAAAAAAAGGTGAAACGCAGCAGGCGCGGCCGGCGCTGAAGGGTACCCAATTGGGTTCGGAAACCTCGACCGCGACCACAGCACCAAAGGCTGCAGCGGCGACCAAAGCGCCCCAATAGCCGCCGCCCAGATTTCCGAGCCTGACTGGCCGGCCTGACTGGAAGATGCGGCCTCGGCGAACTTCACACCATCAGTTGAAGTGGCTTGCGATCAAAGATGCAGCCACTTGGCGGTGGATCCTCGGTATCATCCGATTGAGGTGTTTCATCCCTGGACGGTGCCTGATCCTCTGAATAAGGCGGATCGGCATCTTGGTTACCACTTGTGTCGTCATCGAACGCCCGGCCGGCCGGGCCCGCAACGTCTAACGCCTGCGCAGCAGTCGCTCTCTGGGCGACCCCTGGGGCGAGTATCAGCATGCCGGTACACACCCAGGCTTGGACAGCCAAAGCGGCCAGAACGCCTCGTATGAGCCTTGTAGCGCTGTTTCTCACGGCGGCCTCCTCTGCAGCCACGAGTTGCCAAACGTCCGCTGCAAATTAACTCTAAATTGCGCCGTCACTAGGCGCGCCGGCAGCAACGTTCGCGCATATGGCGCCAAACTTGCTTTGCAGCCGTCCATACATTGAATGTTAACGCGTCAATAGGACTTTGCAATGACCGCGATCTGGCACCCTGACGAAGACGCCACCCCAACACCGGGAGATGTTTGCTTCATGGCTGAGGTGCTTGAAGGGCGGCACGGATATTTTGCTGCCGAGATCGC
>JANOKZ010000241.1:0-9829 GCA_031419515.1 Hyphomicrobium sp. | reverse complement strand
TCAGGCCCACGATCTTTTTCGGTGTGCCCACGCTCTATGCGGCGCTGCTGGCCGACCCGGCCAGGCCGCAACGCGGGCAACTGAACATCCGTGTATGCGCCAGCGCGGGTGAGGCCTTGCCTGCGGACATCGGCAGGCGCTGGCGTGTGCCGATGTGCGGAACACTGCATGAAACAATAGAGGCAATTCCGTCCGCCGATTTACCTCACATGGATCACTACTTGGTTAGCTGCATGGCTGCTGAGACGGCACTTTACGCAGGTGCGTTAAATGCCATTAGCGGCCTAGGGAACCTCTGAGCAACGCTGGTTTTTGACGGGCAGTTGGCCGTGGTGACGGTTTTTCGTCATTCGCTGGGGTTTCGGCGCCGTCACGCACGTTCGCAGGGAGGCTTTTGCCTCCACCGCGCGTCACGCCGCCGCAAGCGTCCTGCGTGCGAGGTAGATATTGGCGAGGGCGAGCAGTGCAAACACCTGCGCGCCGTTCTTTTTGATGCCCCGGTAGCGAACCTTGCGGTATCCGAACTGGCATTTCAAAACTCGGAACACGTGCTCGACCTTGGCTCGGACTTTCCCGTGCTTTTTGTTGAACGCGCGCTGCGACCGCGTCAGTGGCTGGCCGGCTTGCGCCTTCTCCTTCACCGCCCACAACACGCCGGCCGCCCTGGCCTGCCGCTTCTTCCAGCCGCACGCGTACGCCTTGTCGCCGTAGACGGCGCGGTCGTCCTCGCGGATCAAATTGTCCATCACTTTTGCGTCGTGCACGCTGCCTGCCGTCACGCCCGCCGTGTGCACGAGCCCGCTTTCCGCGTCCGCGCCGATGTGGGCTTTCATGCCGAAATACCACTGATTACCCTTCTTCGATTGCCGCATCTCGCCATCGCGCTTCTTCTCTTTGTTCTTGGTCGAGGGCGAGGCCGCGATCAGCGTCGCGTCTACGATGGTGCCGCCGCGAAGCAACGCGCCCTTGGCTTCAAGATGCTCTCTGACCGCTGCAAACACCGCCTTCGTCAGGTCGTGGCGTTCGAGCAGATGGCGGAAGTTCAAAATCGTCGTCTCGTCGGGGATAGAATCGCGCCCAAGCTCGAGGCCCGCGAACGCGCGCATCGATTGAATGTCGTAAAGTGCTTCCTCGGCGCCGGGATCGGAAAGCTGATACCACTGCTGCAGGCAATAGATGCGCAGCATCACGGACAACGGGAACGCCCGCCGCCCGCCTTGCGCGCCGGGCTTGTTGGGATAGTGCGGTTCGATCACGGCTTCGAGTGCTGACCACGGCACCACCGCCGTCATCTCGGCCAGGAAAACCTCGCGCTTGGTGCGCTTTTTCTTTGCAGCATAATCAAGAGACGAAAATGAAAGCTGGCTCATGGCGCACCCCTCGAATCAATCGTCCGAGTGTGCCATCATCTGCCTCGGTTGTTCAGAGGTTCCCTAGGCTCAAGCGGGTAGCAAAATTTCGCCTTTACCAATAGTGGCCATATCGCCCGCGATTTTGCGCACATTGAAGGGCATGGGCGGCGGCGCGAGGGGGCCAAGCGCCTGTTTCAGGTGCCGGGCGATAATTCGCACGATCAAGAGATCGTGAACCCCGCAATCGGCGAATGTCGGCAACAGGCGCTCTACCGAGGGGCCAATGAGCGTGCCCCGCCGCATCATGAAGCCGGGCGCTGGGCCAATGCCGCCTTCCGCCCAAATTGTGCCGCCCATCATGCGCGTGCCGGCACCATCGCCCGTTTTGCCCTTCACGATGACCGTGCCGCGTCGCATCTTGTCGCCCGCGCGTGCGCCGATATTGCCGCCAACGACAATGGTGCCGCCCGCCATACCAAAGCGGTCGCCGCTCAAAACGCCGCCGAGATTATCGCCGCCTGAGCCTTTGACGTGGATCGTGCCGCCGCTCATGCCGGATCCGAGATAATTTCCGGCATTGCCTAAGATCTCCAGCATGCCGCCCGACATCTTGCGGCCCGCGTACGGGCCCACATCGCCATTGATGCGCAGCGTGCCGCCATCTAGCCCGGCGCCTGCGAAATCGAGCGGCGCGCCGGTGCCTTCAATCGTAATGGTGTCGCCAGCCGTGCCCGAGACATCGAATGCATCCCCAACGGTGATGCTGGCTTTACCCATGCCGATCTTGAGACGCGCGATCTCGCTGCTCGAAAGTTTGGCCAGCTTGCTTGGGCTGAGATCGGCGATGTTCAGCCGCTCGCCGGGGTTGGCTTTGAGGCGAAAGGTAAGCCCGCTCATGAGAGGAGGTCCTTCAGATGGTAGTGATGCTGACCGAGTTTGCCGCCGTAGTTGCCGGCGGAGACACGCGTCACGCCTTTGGCGGTGCCGATATCTGTGATGGCCTTGAGACCCACGCGCATGGCGTCCGCCACGGCTTTGGAGGTGAGGCCATCGATAACGATTTCGAGCACGGCGATGGTGCCGGGACCAAGTTCGCTTTTGACGGAGCCGCGCAGCGTCGGGCAGAAGGCCTCGTTGGTCGAGGCGAACATGCCCTTGTACTTGGAGCCAACCTTTGAGCCGGAGCGCACGATGCCGCCGGGGAAGGGCGTGATGACGTCGTTAACCTTGGCGATGGCCTCAACTGCGGCTTCCGTTGTCTCCAGCAGTCCGGCGCGGTCCTTGCCGATGATGAGCAGATTGCCGCCGCCGACGGCTTCCGTCGTCACGCTGCAGGTTTCCTCGATGACGAATTCGCCGTCCATGACGGGTACGCGCCAGTAGCGGCTGTTGCCGAGTTTCTTTGCCGTCTGATGACCGTCGCCGAAAAAGCGCGGGCCCTGGCCAAGACCGATCTTCATATCGGCTTCGAGGCCGTTGAAGCAGGCGGAGCCTGGGCTCGTCAGCACACATTGGCCGATGCGGTTTTTGACTTGCGGGATAAGTGCATCAGGTGAAAATCCGAACATCAGAACGCGCACGCCGGGGCGGCCGTCCGGCGTTTCATCGGGCGAGAGTTCGCGGTCGATGCCGCATTCCGCGCCGCAGCCGATGACGGACGTACCAAAGCCCGTCGCCGTGACGGCTGCAATGCGCGCCCACTTCATCGTGTCGGCCGTGATGATGATGCCGGTGCCGCTCATGCCGAAGGCTTCGGCGAACGTATCGTCAATGGTGACGCCGTTGACGGTCTTGGTGTTCATGGCTTGGTTCTGGGCTTGGCTCATACCGAACGCACCCCCGTCGGCTGCACGATGATGGAGCCCCGGCCGTGATCGATGATCTCATCATCCGACAGGCGGAAATTTTCCATGCGCACGGTGTGATAATCGTCGAAGTAACTCTTCAAGGACTTTTCGATTGAGCGGTCATAGGACGGCCGCGCTACGTGCGTCGCGCCGTTCACAACCTTGATGATCTTGCCATTCCTGACGACCAGCTCGCCGTTCTTGAATACGAGTTCGGGTGTTTCGAACATGGCTTCGCGGTCAGCCTTGTCTTCGTAGACCGTGATATCCGCGCAGGCGCCAGCGCCCAGGTGTCCGCGGTCCTTGAGGCCAAGGCTGCGGGCGGGCCCGGCGCGCGTCATGATGGCGATTTCGTAGAGAGAGTATTCGCGGTCGATGGATGCGAGCGACGAATACTTCAGCGCATCCTGATTGATTGTTCCCATCTTTTCCTTGCGGAAAGATTTATCCATCAACAGGCGGATCATGTGCGGATACCAGTAGAACGGTCCGCCGTTTGGATGATCCGTCGTCAGGAAGATGCGCCAGGGGTCGTCCACGAGCAAGAAGAGTTCGAGGCCAATGGCCCACTGCAGCGCGTTGACGAAGCTCTTGTCGCGATATTTGAAGGGCACGACGCCGCAACCCGCATCGCACTCGATATCCATGACGACCCACTTCTTCGGGTCGGCCGAGCGCGTGTTGACGAACTGGCGCATGCTATCGCCGGACGCCGTGCAGGTCTGGCCAAACATGACCTGACCAACGTCGATCGACACGTTCTTGTGGCTGTTGACGAGTTCGGCGACGCGGGTTGCACCCGACGAAAACTTGAGATCGCCTTCCGTGTCGTAGCTGTGGAACTGAATGTGAGTGAGATGGATAGGCAAGCCGTTCGACCCGCGGATCGTATCAAGCGTCGTCTCGACGCCGCCGGGAACGCCCAAGTTGCAGCCGTGAATATGCAAAGGGTGCGTGACGCCGAGTTCTTTTAAGCCACGGGCCAGAGTGTGGATGATGTCGCGCGGCGTGACGCCGTAATGGACGTGTTTTTCATCCAGATCGAGCTTGCGCTGATTAAATTTGAAGGCGCTGATGCCGCCTGGGTTCACGACCTTGACGGCAATCGCCTGAGCCGCGTGCATGGTCCAGGCGATGTAGTCCTTGATCGCGGAAAAATCTTGTTTGCCCGACAGCTGACGCAGGAAGAAATCGTCCGAGCCGAGCATGACAAAGGCGCCCTTGTCGATCATCGGCGTGTCGCCCATTTCCATGTGGGCTTGGCGTGCGTTCGCCGGCAGCATGGCGGGTTCGAATGCGGCGGTGTAGCCCATCTCGGCATAACGGTATCCGGCCTGCATGGTCGAGGGGATGGCATGGCCGCAGCCTGAACGCGTGAGATCCGTGCGCGCGACTTCGTGGCCGAGATGATCTTCGGGCATTAGCATGCGCGCGATGGTGACTTTGCCGCCGCCGATATGCGAATGCGGGTCGATGCCGCCCGCCATTATCACGCGGCCGTTGAGGGCGTATTCTTGGTTGGCCTTGTCGCCGGGAGCCGGCGTCACAATGCGGCCGTCGCGCACATAGATATCGCGAATTTCGCCATCGATCCCGTTGATCGGATCGTAGACTTTGCCGCCGGTAAGTTTGATGAGCATCGGTTTGGATCTCGAGTAAGACGGGAGCCTAAAGTGCGGCTTCGATTGAGCCAAGGATATCGGCGGCGCGAGGAAGCGATGATCGGCCGAGGTTTCTGAGCGGCAGCGACACGACGTTGTCGCATCGGACGATAAGACCAGCATGATCGGCGCCGGGCGTTCCAACGGGGATGAAAACGGTCGGCTGTTTCGCGAGCTTCAAGCCCGGTGTGCCGAGCACGATCATGGGCACGTCCGTTTCCGGCGGCGATAGATCGGGCGTGTAGGATGCGAGCCAAACCAGAAGATCGCTCTCTTTCGCTTGCAGGAGCCGCGTCATGGAATAGCGCTCAGCGTCGTAGTCGGGTTTGCCGCTGGCGAACGAAACACGCAGCGGATAGCCGGACTGCCAAGCGCAAACCGCGCCCGCCGATACCGCACCTTCGTTGCCGCCGAGCGACAAGCCGGCAAAGCGCGAATGCAGGTTGATGTCCTTGACGTATTCGGCGGCGGCTTGCACCGTGAGATCGGCATTCGGGAACGCAAGGCTCGGCGGTGCCCACACCATGACGCCGTAGGTCGCTTGTTTGCAACGCTCGACGAGCGCTTCAACGTCAGCGCGCTTCAATCCGCCTATGGTGTCGCCGGAAACAGGCACGCCTTTGGCCATTGCGCGCATCGCGGTTAGAATTTCGCCAATGCGCTCGCCCTTGCACGGCAGCGTCACGACTTCGCCGACGCGGGTTCCAGTGATGCCGGACTGATCAAGCCCTTCGCCCAGGAAGACGACGGTGCGCTTTGGCGGCGCGTCCGAGAACATCGACTTCTCGTTGCACACAACGCGCTCGAAAAAGCGCGGGTGCAATTTGTGCAGGTCGCTGCCCAGCACGATAAAGAGGTCGGCGCGGTTGCGCGCTTCGGTGAGCGTTGTCATCACCCAGCCGCCCGACTGAAGCACGCGGAAATTGCGGTATTGGCCTTCGCTCAAGGCGTGATCCACGACGCCGCCCGCGTTGTCGGCAATCGACATAACGGCGCGCATGCCTTCGACGTCGGTGCCAAGGCCGCCAAAGATAGGCAGGCGGGATTTCTTGATGAGGGCGGCCGCCGCAGCGATAGCCTCGGTTAACGAGACGTCCTTGCCAGAAATCTGGGGCGTTGCGCCATCGACCGCGCGTTCAAAGCCAGCAATGGCTTTGTCACAGCCGTTTTTACGGACTTTGAGGCCGCCCGCCGTACGCTCGACCGTCAGATCGTCACAAAGTATGCCGCAAAAAGGGCACGCGACATTGTCATGAATTCCGGACGCGGCTGCCCCGTCCGAACTCTTGCCCGCCATCGGTCCACCCATGTCTATTGATTCATGTCTTTAGATTATCTGTTTGGCTTGTTATCCAAGGATTCGACCAAAGCACGAGACGACGGGTCTGACAACCGCTGGGGGACGGGTCACTCCGACGCGGGTTTGGGACACGTGTTTGGGGCGCGGGTTTTACCCTCGTTGCCCCATACGTTGCCTTCGAGCGCGTCCCATGATTATGGTCTGCCGCTTTCGGCCCAAAAGAAACCAGAACCACACGATCCTCGGAGGAACTGCATGTTGAAACGAGTGGCGCTCGCCGTCGTCTTCGCGAGCCTGATGCCCGCGCTCACTTCAAAAGGGGCTTTGGCCCATGGGCCGACGCGCCAGAAAGTGACGCAAACGATTGAAATCAACGCGCCGGCTGACAAGGTCTGGGCGGTGCTCGGCAAATTCGATGATTTGTCCTGGCACCCGCTGATTGGCAAGACCGAGGGCCAAGGTGGCAACAAACCGGATGCCACCCGCACATTGACGCTGAAGAGCGGCGGCATGATGGACGAAAAGCTCCTCAAGCATTCCGACGCCGACAAGACCTACGCTTATGAGATCACCAAGGTTGATGTGAAGGTTCTGCCGGTTGAGAATTATTCGGCGAGCTTCAAAGTTTCAGGCGAGGGCGATAAATCAACGGTTGAATGGAAGACCGCTTTCTATCGCGGTTACGCCAACAACGACCCGCCGCCCGAGCTTTCTGACGAAGCCGCCGTAGCTGCGATTACCGCGATGGTCAAAGCCGGTCTCGACGGCCTCAAGGCCAAAGTCGAAACAGGCGGTTGATCGGCCCGATGACCCTCGTTTGGCGATTGCTCGTGCCGGCGCTGACGCTTTTGAGCGCCGCACCTGCAATCGCTGAAGAGGCGCTCGTCACCAATCAGCCGGGCAACAGCCTGTCGTTCGTCGATCTTGTAACAATGAAGACGTCGGCGGAAATCAGGATTGGCGGCAATCCGGCGGGCATTGCCTTGTCGCCGGATAAGAAACTGGCGTACGTCACAGCGCCCGACGGCAAAGAGGTAACCGAAGTCGATACAACATCGCGCGCAGTCAAACGGCGGTTGGCGATTGATGGCGGCCCGCTTGGCATCGCCGTCAATCCAAAGACCGGGGAAATTTACGTTGCCGGCTGGTATTCGAACAAGATTTCGATCATAGACCCCGGCGATTTGGTCGTGACGACCGAAATTGCCGTTGGCTTGTCGCCCTCTGGCCTTGCCGTAACCCCCGACGGGGCGCTGCTGCTGTCGGCAGACCGCGACAGTAACGAAGTCTCGATTATCGACGTCGCAACCCGCACGCGTACCGGCAGCGTCAAGACGGGTGAGCGTCCCTTCGGCGTGACCATCGATGCGGACGGCAAGCGCGCGTACACAGCGAATGTCGCGAGCGACGACGTGACTGTGATCGATCTCGCGGGCCGCACTGCGGCAGGGCGCGTCCCGGTCGGCCACCGGCCCTATGCGGTAGCGCTTTCCGGCGGCAAAGGCTTTGTCACCGATCAAGGTGCCGGTACAATTACGGTGTTCGACCTCACGACACTGCATCAACTCAAGACCATCGAGGCCTGCGATCATCCAGAGGGGATAGAGGCAAGCGGGGCGGATGGCGCGGTCTATTTTGCCTGCTGGGGCGATAACGTGGTCATGAAGATTGACGCCGGGCGGCTGGAGATTTCGGGCAAGGCCACGGTCGGCGATGGCCCGCGCGCGTTCGGTAAATTCCTACGTTAACGCCTTTTAAGTACCGCAATCCGCCGCTTTCGCCCAGGATAAGGACTGCTCGTGTTCCCGGCCGTTAATGGCGGTAGTGATGTGGGACTGGTCAAGACGCGCGTCGATCGCTAAAAACCCGCGCAGAACAAGAAACAGAACGATCTGGAGTATCGCACACCATGACGAGAACGATCCTAGCCGCGTTACTGACTGCAGCAGTTCTGGTGTCGCCGGTTTCGGCGGCGGACGCGGGTGATGTGAAGAAGGCAACACAACTCATCTTTGAGGCGCAGCACCTCGACAAGACCAACAAGGGTGACGAACTCGTCTATGACTTCTCAAGTAAGCCGTCGGACGAGAAGGTAGCTGGTACCGGGTTCAAGGACAGCATTTCCGTCAAGATCATGGACGTCGTAAACGGCAAGCGCGCAGTCGAGATGCAAATCTACACGGGCGAGCGCGCCCGCGAACTGCAGAAAATGCCTGAGCTGACGATCAATCCGATCTTCGTTGTGTCCATGCAGCAAGCGATGGCGACGTTCGCCCGGATGAGTGGCGGCGACTTCAATTATCTCAAGACGCGCTTCTCTAAGGTTCTCGACGAAAAGGGAACGGTGGAGCCCCTGAAGATCGACTTCAAGGGCGAGACGCACGACGCGCTGCGCATTAGCCTCACGCCCTTCAAGGACGATGCAGCCGTTGCCAAAATGAAGGGGTATCAGGGTTCGACCTACTCGATGATTGTCAGTCCCACAGTGCCCGGCGAATTCGTGGAATCGGTTTCGGTCATCAAGAGTACGGAAGCCGATAAAATAGGCTTCGAAGACCGCACGGCGATTGCAGGATTTGGAGGTGTTAAATGAGGCGGAGATCGATCGGCAGCGCCGGCTCGGCATTTGCGGCCGCCGCGCTTGCCGTCACTGCGGCCAGCGCCATGGAACTGCCGCCCAACGACTATCCGACGGTCTCGCGCGCGGACTACATCTATGGCTGCATGCAGGCGAACGGACCGACGCGGGAAGTTCTGGAAAAGTGTTCGTGTTCCATCGATCAGATTGCAGCGCTGCTGCCGTTTGCGGAATATGAAGAGGCCGAAACGATCATGTCGGTGCAGCTGCGCGGCGGGGAAAGCGTGGCAACCATGAGCTATGCGCCTATCCAAGCGAAGATCAAGAAGTTGAAGCTGGCCCAGATTGAAGCCGAATTGCGCTGCTTTTAGAATAAGCATTTGGACGTAACTCAAACTAAAAAAGGGCGCTTCATGCGCCCTTTTCTATTCGTTTAGCTAGTGTTTCGCGTGGTTCACGTATTGCCTGGTGGAGTACTGGCCTTGAAGACCGCCCCATCCGAATCCGCAGCAACGGCGCTCAGCGGTTCGTCGCCGTTCGTGCCGTATGTAAAGCGGACATTTGGGTTCGAGGACATCGAAATTCCGGCTTCGAGATGAAACACAAGTTCGTTGCCACGCGTGACATCAAGCGTGCGCACGTACTTTGCGGGTATGAATTGCCCGCTTGCAGGGTCCATCTGCATCCCTGAATAGTTCGGGTGGCGCAGCATGACCATGGCCTCGGCCGTGACCGACGAGGCATTTTTGTTTGAGGCAAACTTCTGCGGATCATTCAGTTTTTTCACATGCATTTGACCGGCAGTGTCGAGGGCGGCTTGGGCGTCCTTCATAGCAGGCGACGAGCATCCGCCTGCCGCCTGCACGAAGTGCGTCGCCATAAAAAGTTTGCCGTCGTCGGTTTCGGCGATGGCGCGGATGTAGGAGAAGGTGTCGAAGCGCACGCGCGTCGAAATCGTCTTCGGGCCAAAACCGGCGGCCTTGCCAAACGTAAACGTGCCAACCATGGGCATGGGATTGTTGTCGATGAACACACGCAGCGATTTGATGTTGTCGGCGATATCGGCCATGAGATAAATCGAAACAGGCACT
>JANOKZ010000240.1:0-13496 GCA_031419515.1 Hyphomicrobium sp. | reverse complement strand
TCTCGGCAACCGGCCATGTTGGATGCGGCGCGCGAGTGCTCCGGCCGGCCCCGCCGCTTTCGCCAATGCCGCCTCAAAGGTCTCGCGCTCGAGCCCAAGTTCAATTGCTGCCCCGGCAAGATCGACGGACAACCGGTACCTTCGGGCAAGAGCGCTGATGATCTCTTCGCCATTTACTTTGAGTTCCGGATCGATGCCGGCGGCCCGCAAAGCGTTCTTGTATCGCTCGTTATCGCCGTCTTGCAGCAGCTGCATTTCGCTATCGATACCGGAGAGCTGCAGCGCCGTTTCGTGCACGTCCTTTTTGATCACGGCTGACACAGCGATGGCGCGCGCGCGGTACGCATCGCGTACGGGCCATAAGCCATCGTTGTGGCAGCTAAAGCAATTGCCGCTTGAGCGTAATCCAAATTCCCGCCCGTACGCGTCCGCATAAATTGGTTTTTCGACGCCTGGCAAAATCCGGTCAATTCGGCTGCCACCCGCGTCAAAGAGCGCAAAAGCGTTGAAGCCGTTTGGCAAGGCAAAAAGAGATCGGACATTGTCGTGCTTAAATGGCGCCTTGACCAGCGGCGACGCTTTTGGCCCAAGTGGATGCTCGAACAAATCCTGGTCGCCAGTGCTCGTAGCAAAATCATAGATAAGCCAAAAACCGCCGCGTGCACCGGGATGGCGTTCAGCGAGCCGGTTGCCGTGCGTTATCGCGCTGTCGCGAACCACCGCTCTGCGCGCGCGCGCAATCCGCAGGTTGTAATCGATATCGACGGCATTCATTTTTGCGAGGTCGCTGAGCTTGGGCGGCATACCAATGAGTTGATAGTAGAGCTGCAGGTTCCCAACAGCGTCCGCCAGCCAATCCGCGCGAACGACCGGGTTTGCGGAACCCGCAGCAGATCTGGTCTTGTCCGACAATGGAACGACAAACGCTTTCGGGTACTTCTGTTCAATGACCTCCCAGTGCCCGGACACCCAGCCAAATTCGGCGAGGCGAAAAGCGAGAACAGTCCCATTCGCGTCAAGGGGCGTTAGCTTTTGCGGCGTTTGCGTCCAAGAAAGGCTGTTCATCAACTTTGTGACCGCCTGCCGGTAGGCCGCGAGTTCTTCACTGCCAACGCAGGCGTTATACAAATCTGCCAACGAGATGAAGCGCAGGTCTTTGGCTCCATCGCGCTCTACGCGCAATGCCTCTTCAATCAGAGCCTCGACCGCTGCAGCCTTGATAGGCGGCCTTGACGCGCACTCACGTGGGGCACCGGGAAGCTCTCTGATCCACTCTCTGACCGTTTCGAGATCGTCGGGTCCAGGTTCAGGCCCATCGTTTGTAAATACGTCGATGGGTCCATGCCGGCTTCGCAGCACCTCGTAGAGCGTTGATGCATCCGGTGAGCCAGGACGAACGAGTAGCGGATCATTGGCCACATCGGCGACAGCAAGGATATTGGCAATGCCACCAGCAGCCACGGGCTTCCCAACGATCCTGCCAGTCTGGTGGCAGCGGGCACAGTGCATCTCAAGCACAGAATAGACTTTGGCAGCGCGGGGGTCCTCTGGCCGCGGCGGTACTGCGATGGCAGCTGCAGATACCGCTGGAGCAGCGATAGGAGGCGTCGCCGGCACGGTAGTTCCACCAACAGCGGGTGCCGCTGGCGCGGCCTCCGGCACCGTCGCCGGATTGGCAGCAGCATTAGTCGTCAGCACCGGCAGAGCACTCAATACGCACAGCGCCGCAAGGATCACAGCCAATCGCGAAAGCCGGACGCAAAAAACAGCCGCCGTCATAAGAACCCCGTTGTCATGATCGCTGGCGGCCAATTGGCTGCCGGGACGGCGCATTTAGGCACCCCAGCGCGGCACCATAACGGCGGCATCGCCAGCCGCCTAGACCCTCTGGCGGCAACACGGTTTTCCAGCCTTTATGGGATAGGCGCCCTGTTCAGGTCACTTTTGGGCGATGGCAACAAGGGCCTTGCGGGTCTCAGCGTTAAAGAAGCCGTGGATACCCCCGCGATAAATTCCCTGAGCGGCCAGCAGGCGCTGCAGCTCGCGACGAGTCGCAAACGTCCAAATTCTGGCGGGTACGTCTAAGTTGCGCCCTTCCCGGCGCGATGCCTTGAGTGCCTCGATGTAATGAGCCGCTGCCTGTTTTGGGCGGCGCGCCACGCCGCGGCCATCGTCATAGAGATAGGCGAGTTCCAGATTAGCGCCCGCATGCCCGCGCCCGGCGGCACTTTCAAGGAGCTTCACCCCATTTGCGTTGTCGGCGTATCCGCCTTCGCCCCGCAAATCCATCAAAGCCAAATTGAACATCGCCCGCACGTGTCCCTTGTCTGCCGCGATCGTGTAGAGCCGGCGGGCTTCTTTAGTATTGCGGGCCACTCCTTTGCCGTTTGCATAGAGATACGCCAAGCTGGTCATGCCCGAAGGATCACCTGCTTGAGCCGCGCCCTGATAGAGACGCAGTGCCTCGGCCATGTCGTGGCGTACGCCATCGCCAAACTCATACATCGTCCCAAGTGCGGCCATGGCACCAGCATGATTGCGTTCGGCCGCAACTTCATACCACCGCGCGGCTTCAACCAAATTTCGCGGAACACCACGCCCCTTGTCGAGGGCGCGGGCCAGCGCGAACATGGCTGACGGTAACCCTTGAGCGGCAGCCTCCGAATAAAGCGCGGCGACGATTCTCAGATCTTCTGGCGTTTGCGCGGCGCCTTCGAGTTGTACGGCGCGCTCGAATGCTGATGTCGCGGCAGGTCCTCCCGCGTCGCGCTCGACGCTGCCGGTCATGATCCAGTTCCACGGCGTTTGAGAGCGCATCGCCTCCAATTTAGAGAGACGCACGGCGGCGAGTTCGGCGAAAAGACCGCCAGGAAATCGCTCGATGTGGGCCTTAAAGTGTATTGGATCCTTGCTGCGTTTTATCAGCTCCCACGCGTCTATTTCCGAGAGACGGGCTTCAGTGCCATCCGGCTGATCGAGCCGCCGGTCGCCGCCTTCCGGACTTGTCGTCTTGGGCTTGAAGAAAAATTCGCCAACGAGAGACGAATGTTCCCAAGGAACTTGTCTCCCTGATGTTGTCTCGATAACGCGGCGCCGCGCATTGCGAAAAACTTCCTCGAGTGTCAAACCTGAGAGTGAAATGTTTGCGGCCAGCGCCGCCGAATAGGGACTGTTGTCACCATCGCCGTCGCGCGCCACTTGTCCTGGAGCCGTTGCGTAGCCAATGAGCGTGCCGGAGGGCGCGACCACCGGTGCCAAACCACCCTGGGCGATGGCGCGTGTCGTTGCCGCAAATGGATTGTCGCGGCAAGCGTCAAGTATGACGATGTTCATGCGTGATTCCGAACGCGCCATCGTTTTGAGAACATCGCTAAGGGATACCGAATTCAGCGCCACCTCGGTCATGTCGGAGATATCAGCCGCAAGAGGTACGAGATAATTTTCGCCGTCGGCTTGAACGCCGTGCCCTGCATAATAAAATAGCGCAACGGTATCTGGCACTTTGAGGCGGCGGCCAAACTCCGTGACGGCCGACCGCATCTCGGCCGCGCCGCCATCAAACACGGTCAAGACATCAAACCCGACGTCCTTCAACGTTCGCGCCATAAGCTCGGCGTCACTGCGCGCATTCTTGAGCTTCTTGGTCTCGTAGCTCGCATTGCCCACGACCAGCGCCACGCGGCTTTCGGCAAGCGCCGTTGAGACGAGCGTTAACGGCCACGACACGGCTAGGCACATAACCGCGCGCGCCAAAAACCTCGCGGCCCATCCCGGGCGGGGTCCACCCCTCTGTCGGCAGTCAGCGGCGTCCATAGAGCATCCTCGAAGCCTGATTCTCAAGCCGTCACCATAGGCCGGGCCCTATTCCCCGCCAGCCCCTTGCAGCCTTGATCCACGGCTTCCAACAGCCACCAATGGTGCGGGCTAACCCAAATAACGCTTTGTCCTATCCGGAGCATTGTGAGGTGCTTAAAACCTGTGGAAACAGCAAACCTTACAAGAGTTCAAAAAGCAGTGCCCCAAATATTGCCGATGCGTACCGGTGGACAAATTCTGATCGACACTTTGGCCGACCAAGGCATCCGCCACATCTTCACGGTCCCAGGTGAAAGTTTTCTGCCTGTACTCGACGCAATGCACGCGGACCCGCGTGTGCAACCCATTACTACGCGCAACGAAGCTGGTGCCGCGATGATGGCCGAGGCAACGGGAAAACTCACCGGACGTCCCGGCGTCGCGCTCGTCACGCGCGGACCAGGTGCTGCCAATGCCCTTGCTGGCGTCTACATCGCCCACCAAGACCAGACGCCGATGCTGTTGCTGGTTGGACTTCCGCCCAGCACCATGAACGGCCTTCCTGCTTTTCAGGCCATCGATCTCAAGTCTGTCTTCGGCTCACTGACAAAATCGTGCGCTGTCGTCACAAGCGCCGCTGAGCTGCCGGAGAAACTTCAGGATGCATTTTTGGCAGCGGCCTCGGATCGTCCGGGTCCCGTGGTGTTGGGCTTACCCGAGGACATTCTCAGTCAAGAGGTTGAGTATACCGCGCCAGCGAAAAGAAGCAGCGCGCCGGCCGCGCCGCGTCGCGAGCACCTTGATCAACTCAAGACTTACCTTGCCTATGCCGAGAGACCCTTCGTGATCGCTGGCAGCGCAACTTGGAGCGCCAGCGCAAGTGCCGCGCTTGCGCGTTTCGCAGAGCGCTTTGACCTTCCTGTCGCGACGTCATTCCGGCGCCAGGACGCCATCGACAACCGGCACCGCTGCTACGTGGGACATCTCGGGCTATCCATCGACTCTCAACTTGCAACTGGCATCCGTGCCAGCGACTTGATTATCGTTTTTGGCCAATGCTTGGGAGACATCTCGACGCAAGGGTTCACGTTGTTGAATACAGAAAAGGACGCGCAGCGGATCGTGCAAATTGCGGCCGACGCAGGTTCGCCCGATTGCCCGTTCGTACCCGCGCTGGCAATAGCAGCCTGTCCGATAGTGACAGCCACCGCGCTGAGCGAATTGGCAACCCCGGGAAAAAGGCCCCCTTGGCCGATTTGGCGGCGCGATCTACGCCTCGCCTACGAAGCAACGCTGAAATTGAAAGCACCATCTGCGCCCGACGAATTGCGCATCGACGAGATCATCGCGGACCTCTCAAATGCACTCCCCGATAGTGCCATAATCACGAACGGCGCTGGCAACTACGCCGCGTTCCTGCACCGCTACTTCGTCTACAAGAGCTATCCATCGCAGTTGGCCCCGGTCGCAGGCTCGATGGGCTACGGCTTGCCAGCGGCCATCGCCGCCAAGCTCAGCCATCCCGACCGTGTTGTGGTCGCGCTTGCAGGAGACGGCTGTTTCCAGATGTCTGGCCAAGAGCTCGCAACAGCTGTTCAGTTTGGACTGCCCATCATCGTCATTATCGCCAACAACGGCATACTGGGTACAATCCGCATGCACCAAGAACGCCGCTATCCAGGACGCGTCACAGCAACCACCTTGGTCAACCCAGATTTCGTCGCACTCGCGGAGGCCATAGGTGCCTCAGGAATTCTGGTAACATCGCGGAGCGAGTTCCGCGCTGCGCTCGCTCGGGCGCTGGCTGGCACGAAACCTTTGCTTATCGAACTGAAACTCGACATCGATCCGATTGCACCCGGCCAAATTCTCAAGAGTCTTCAAGACGGCACTCGGAATGACGGAAATTAATACATATGAATACATCGTTAAATTAGAGATTTTAACATTAATCATGCCGGAGCGTCAGAATAGACTAACAACCGGATATGCGTTACCTTGGTCTTACATGAGCCGAGGACTGCGCTCTGACCTGAGTTTGACATGGACCTAGAAGCCGCAAGACTTGACGCGACGCATGCCTGGAACTTGACCCGGGTGAGCATGGTGGTTTGTTTTGCGCTGGCGAGCACGATGCTTCTGGCATCGCTCATCATAGTGCCCAAGTCGAATGCCAGCGTCGCTTTGCAGAAATCAACTCAGGTTGGGCCTCCCTCCCACTAAGCCTCCCTCTCCCCTCCCAAACTAGCTCTCTCCCTATCCAGGGCCTCATACTCGACAGAGTATGGGGCCCTCTCCCCTTTCGCGGCCCCTTGTTCGCCAAATTGATGAATACGAGATGACGAAGCTATTCAGGGCGGGCTCAGCGACGAGCCTTTAACCTTGGCACTCAAGATCGGACGGTCCCCCATCCCCCGATGTCGAGCCAAGGAGTAAACCGATGACCCGCACTACAATCTTTTCCGCCCTCGTTGCATCCGCATTGATTTTAACTGGTGCCGGCATTACCAGCGTCAGCGCCGCCGATCTTTCCAATAGCCACAGAACCTACAATTCCTCAAGGGACTACAATTACAGCTACGACAAGCCCGCGCCCCGCTATGCTGAGCGCGACTACGACGAGGATGACAACAATTTCGAGCGCCGCCGCCACCGCGGTGACGGTTGGGGTGGACACCAAAACCTACGTCGCGTTGAAGCGCGCGCAAGTTACGCAAGCGATTACCTGCCCTTTCACGTGCGCGAATGGCGCGCGAAAAGCTCGGCGATCGACGCCTGGAAGTCGAAAGTCACACACCTTTATGGCGAGCGCTTCGCCCGCTGGCGCATGGCGACCGAAAAACAGGTGAGCTGCGACGCTGGCGCCGGTTCGGTGTACTGCACGGTGGGCGCCCGTCCTGTACGTGGCGGATCACGCTGGAGCTGGAACCGGGATTACGACCTGCGATAGGCTCTATAGTCGGCCAAACGATATTCACTTAAGGGGAGGAGCGCGCTGCTCCTCCCTTTTGTTTTGCGTCATGGCGCGCTTCGATTAGAAGACTTTTGCGCTAACTCCCACCAAGCAGGAGAAACACGAGATGGCAAAGGTTGCATGGATCGGTCTTGGCGTCATGGGCTATCCCATGGCAGGCCACGTCCTCAAACGCGGCGGCCACGACCTCGCCGTCTATAATCGCACTGCTGCAAAGGCCGATCTCTGGCTCAAGACATATGGTTCTGGGCACTCAGCGCCAACGCCGGCAGACGCCGCCCGGGATGCCGACTTCGTCTTCTCGTGCGTCGGCAATGACGACGATCTGAGACAAGTGACGGCCGGCCCCGAGGGCGCCTTTTCCAGCATGAAGCCCGGCGCGATTTTCATCGACCACACGACGTCTTCCGCTGATGTTGCACGCGAGCTGGCCGGCGTGGCTTCAGCCAAGGAGCTCTCGTTTCTCGACGCTCCCGTTTCTGGCGGGCAAGCTGGAGCGGAAAACGGCACTCTGACCGTCATGGTTGGCGGCAACGACGCGGCGTTTAACAAGGCCGAACCCGTGATCCTTTGCTTCGCCAAGATGGCAAAGCGTATCGGCCCATCCGGCGCGGGGCAGCTCACCAAAATGGTCAATCAGATTGCCATCGCGGGTCTGGTGCAAGGGTTGTCCGAGGCCATCCACTTTGCCGAACAGGCCGGACTCGACGTTGCCGCCGTCATCGATACGATCTCGAAAGGCGCCGCACAGTCTTGGCAAATGGAAAATCGCTGGAAAACGATGCACGCGCGGGAGTTTGATTTCGGATTTGCGGTTGATTGGATGCGCAAGGATCTCGGCATTTGCATCGACGAAGCCCGCCGCAACGGTGCGCAACTCCCCGTCGCTCAACTAGTCGATACCTACTACGCCGAAATTCAGGAGCGCGGCGGGCGACGCTGGGACACCTCAAGCCTCATAACGCGGCTTGGACCAAAGCTCGCATAAATCCGGATGCTAAAATCAAGCTGGGCACGGCGACAACAACGCTTCAGGCTTCTGCTTTTTCTGCCTTTGCCTGATTGGACGTTTGCGCGAACTGAAGTGGAAGCGATGTCGTGTACTTCATCTGCTCCATGGCAAAGGCCGACGACACTTTGGCGATTTCTATACGCGAGATGAGCTTCTTGTAAAATGAGTCGTACGCGGCAATGTCGGGCACGGCGACACGAAGCAAGTAGTCAACATCGCCCGACATGCGATAAAATTCGACGACTTCCGGGAAATCCGCAACCGCACTGCGGAATTTTTCCAGCCACGCAAGCGAATGATGATCGGTCTTGATCGAAACAAAGATCGTAACGCCCGCATTGATTTTAACCGGGTCGAGAATCGCAACGCGCCGCTTTATGATGCCGGCTTCTTCGAGTTTTTGAACGCGGCGCCAACACGGTGTGGTCGATAGTCCAACCTCTTTGCCGATGTCGGCGACCGGCCGTGTGCAATCTTCCTGCAGGATGCGCAAAATCTTGACGTCCATTTCATCGAGCACGTTCGGTCTCCAGGGGAAAGAACGACGTTTCTAACTTTGGACCATTTAAGGACAATTGTTTTGCCCGAAGCGTATGTCAATACGAAATTTGGTATTTTTTTTCATTTTGCAGCGCAGCAGGACTTGCCGGACGGGGCACTTTCAACCACTTATTGAGGGTGTCAGAGCTTACGAGGACCTCACAGTTCGATGCCGCATGTTGTGCCCATCACAGATGAATTCGCTGTTGCCAGAGCCCTAAGTGCCGAGGATTTTGACGCAATTGCCGCCAAGGGTTTCCGCACGGTCTTGAATTTTCTTCCGGATGACGAAACAAATACTCAGGTGCAATCGGACGACGCACGGCGCCTTTGTGAAAAGGCCGGCATGGCGTACGCCCACGTGCCAGCTCAAAAGCATAGCCTGTTCACAGACGGCGTGGTCGTGGCCGCACGTCAAACCATTGCGTCGCTGCCGGCTCCGGTCCTGGCTTATTGTGCCACGGGGCAGCGCGCGGCCATCGTTTGGGCGGCCGTCAATTCGCAGTCGATGCCCGTCGATATAGTGCTTGGCACATTGTCGAAAGCCGGTTTCGATTTCGGCTACATTCGCGATGACCTTGAGCAGCAGGCCGATAGACCGCGCTGGCAAAATACACTTGGAAGCGCCGAACAAAACCAAATTGCGCAGCCCAACGCCTAACATCCTCTATGTGGCATGGCCACTCATTTGCTGCTGCCGCTTCGGTTCAATGCACGGCGAATATTGCGGCGCATTGCCGGCAGCAACTCCGTCTCAAACCATGGGTTCTGCTTCAGCCAATGATTATTGCGCCACGACGGATGAGGAAGCGGCCAGTGTTTACGGCCTATCTGAGACCGGGAGATCGATCGCCACCCGGCCACAGCCTCACTGACCGACTGCCCGGACCGCTTGCCGAGATGCCAAGCCTGCGCATAACCGCCAATCAGCAGAATGACTTCAAGAGACTTGAGTTCCTCCATCACTTTTGCGCGCCAAGTCCTGGCACATTCCGGCCGTGGCGGAAAGTCTGAGCCGCTTGCGTCGAGACCCGGGAAACAAAAGCCCATCGGTAAAATCGCGATGCGCGACGTGTCGTAGAATTCGTCTTCCGTCACATTCATCCATAGACGTAATCTTACACCCGACGGATCCGTGAACGGTTTTCCTGACGCGTGAACGCGCACCCCCGGGGCTTGTCCGAAAACGCCGATACGTGCCGTGGCACTCACACGCAGGACCGGCCGTGGTTCGTGTTGCAGCGGCTTGCCGTGCGGCTTATCCCGGCAAATGCGGCAGGCTCTTATCTCCGAAACAAGGCTGTCGAGATCGCCTGGCACTGGCGCCTCCCTATAGTCATGCGTTCGCGCTTGGCCGTTGAGAAACGTCGTCGTACCAGCGCTTCAGGTTGACCAAGTCGCCCGGAAGCTCAAGCCGCGCCGGCTTCATAAAGTCGATCGCAACAAGCCCTGTGATATCGGCAATTGAAAAATCTTCCCCTGCAATATAGCGCGTCTCCGCCAATCTTTTGTCGAGATGCCGCAGTTCAGCGTCAGCCTTAGACTTGTTGGCCTCGCCCCAAGCCGCGACTTGAGGCACTTCGAGATGCGCCATCTTCGGGTGGAGATGCCGGAACACCTGGGCCACACGATGGAATAGTCCAAGTTCAACGCGCCTCTGCCACATCTCGGTCTCGGCGCGCCCTATTGGGCCCGAACCCATGAGCGGCGGATTGGGCTGAAGTTCCTCAAAGTACCGGCAGATAGCCACGGTCTCGCATAGCCTCCGCCCATCATCGAAAATCAATACAGGAACTTGCTGCCAGGGATTAAGGCGCTCAAACTCAGCCGACTTCAGCGACCCCGCCATGAGATCCTGTTCCTCGAAAGGAATCGTCACCCCTTTCTCAGTCAGAAAAATGCGCACCCGGCGCGGGTTTGGAGCGCGTTTTGTTTCAATAATCCGCATCGCCCAGCGCCTCTACTAGATTATTGACCGATACCGCGTTCATGGCGCCATTCGCGGGGCGATTGGAACTCGCCTGCCCAAAGTCCGCGCTTCTTCGTCTTTGCGTCGCCCTCCTCTCGCAGGTACCCGCCGTATGAAACGGCCATGCCGGAAGCAACCATTCCCGAATTGATATCCCTGCCACCTGCCGAACACCTTGCCAGCAGCCGCGCGTGTTTATCTTTTTCCAAAACTTGGCACGTGACCATGTCCTTGCCAATCAGCCAGCGTAACTCGTCCCGGGCGGCATTTCCGCAATCCCATGACGCGCCGCCCCGGGTACATGATTGCCGGCCCTCGGGTGCATCGATGCCTTTAAGCCGGACTTCGCTGTTGCCAACATGCAAGCTATCGCCATCAATCGCACGGCCAACGCCCGTGACCCCGGCGGGGGCTGGACCATAATCTTTGCTGGTCGATAACTGCTTTTGCCCGAACAATGCCGCCAAAATGGCCAGTATTGCCGCAGAAACCCACTTCGCCAGTTGGCGCTCCACGTCGCGACGCATGCCTTGCATCTACTCCCCGTCCGTAAAACTTGAAGCGTTATTAAACGCTAAGTTAGTGAATTACCCGCAAATTAACCGGGCGGAACCATGCCATCACCGGCGTGGTGGGTATAATTGGGATAGCGGCTATAGCAATGAACGAAAATGTCGATACCGCCGACATGACGGAGCGGCGTCCGCCGCGCCCAACCCGCGCCAAGAAATCCGATGATCTCAGGGTTTATCGCGAGCGGCTGACCCAAGGCAGCAACATTAAGCCGGAGTATGAGTACGAACTCCTGGCCATGTTCGCCCGCAACGAGATCAGCGCCCCTTTCGCCATGCTGGCACTTTGCGTCATCTTTTCCATCGCTTCAAGGTTCTGGGCAACCGCGGCCGAGTCCGGACTTTGGATTATTGCGGTAATTCTGACCAAGGGGCTGATGTACATCCAGTGCAAAAAGCTGCTGACGCTGCCACGGACGGAAGTCATTGTCGCAGAGAAACGCCGCCGGTTCCTGCTTCTGGAATTTCTCAATGGTATGGTCCTCGCTGGATTCGCACTGATCGGATTTGGCATTGTCGGCGGCATGCAGACCGACGCGAACTTCTCGTCTCATGTCTTTATTTTCGCGACGCTGATGGTTGTCCTCGCCATCCGGTTGACCTTCGCCTCGACGGTGCGCGGGATGTTCCTCGTCGGTACGGTCCCCATGACTCTTGCGGTTTCAGGACGGCTGTTTTGGCTGCAGGATCCCTTCTATTTTGCCCTTGCATCTATGGCGATCGGCATCCATTTGTTCTTCATCTACCTGACGCGAGGATTGCATTCGACTGCACTCTCCATGATCGAGTTCCGCGCTGAAAAAGACGGTCTAATTGCCGAACTTGAAGAAGCAACGGCCATTTCGGACGAAGCACGGCGCCGCGCCGAAGCTGGCAACAAAGCCAAGTCGCGCTTCCTTGCAACCATGAGCCACGAACTGAGAACGCCCTTGAACGCCATCATGGGCTTCTCCGAAGTCATGGAAAAAGAGATTCTCGGACCGATCGGCAACGAGACCTACCGCGATTATTCTCGCAATATCTATGCAAGCGGGAGCCATCTCTTGCACATCATCAACGAGATTCTCGATCTGTCGCGCATTGAAGCCGGCCGCTACGAACTGCACGAAGAGACGATCCGGCTCACCGACATTGCCGAAGACTGCGAGCGCCTCGTCCAACTCAAGGCCGACGCCAAGGGACTGCAACTCATCGAAGAATTTGAAGCGGATATGCCGCAAGTCTGGGCCGATCCGCGCGCCATGCGCCAAATCTGCCTCAACCTGCTCTCGAACGCACTCAAATTCACGCCGAAGGGTGGCAGGGTCACGTTGACTGTTGCGCGCATTGCCGATGGCGGATTGCGAATGACGGTCAAAGACACAGGACCCGGCATTCCGAAAGACGAAATTCCCCGCGTCATGCAGGCGTTCGGCCAAGGCTCTCTTGCCCACGAAACGGCCGAAGGCGGCACTGGCCTCGGATTGCCGATCGTACAAAATCTCATTCAGCTGCACGGCGGCACGTTCACTCTCAAATCGGAACTCCGCAAAGGCACCGAGGTAACGGTTACGCTGCCGAAGCAACGCGTTCTCGACGCCGTCGCGCCCTTGCAACCGCTTGGTCAGGAACGCCACAAAGGCGCAGATCTCGCGCTCCCACGGTCAACACGCCAACCGCGCTTGAAGGCAGCCTCGCCTTATGGGTCCGACCAACCCTACCGCGCGGCTGGCGCTGGCCAGCGCATGTGACGCGTTGCCTGGTTACGGCGAGCACCCTATGGGTCGGCCATGACGGCCCAGACTTCGCATTCCAAACTTGGCCAGCCCTTGGAAACGCACTTTGGAAACGCCCTGTATCAAAATCTGTGTCATCGACCCAAAAACGCAGCAATGTTCGGGATGCAAACGAACTATTGACGAGATTGCCCGATGGTCGTCCATGCCGGAGAATGAGCGCCGGCGCATCATGGCGGAATTGACCTCTCGCAAGTCACCGCCGGTACGATCGTAGCACCGGGACGTCGCGCATGTTTCTATGGCTGGCATTAATATCAGCGATCTTCGGTGGTCTTGCAGTGCTTTTTCTTGGCACGCCCCCAGTTCTTGGCACGCCCCCACTAGCAGAAATCGCGCCAGAATTTTTCCTGGCAGGCGGCGCTGTCGCTCTTCTCGTTGTTATTTATGTCGTGACCGCGATTGGTAGCGCGCGCATCGAAATCACGATGCGCAAGCTGATTTTACCCGCTAGCCTTAGTGCATTGCTCCTCTGCGCCCTCTCCTACAGCCTCAACGACCATGCGCCACTTCAAAGCTTTTTGGCGGCAACCGCCCGCAAATCTCAGGACAATGCAGTAGAAGCCGGCAACGGACCAAAGGCCGTTCGCATCCGGCGCGATCCTGAAGGTCGCTACGTGGCCCGCGGCAACATCAATCACAGTGCCGCCGCGTTCCTCGTCGATACCGGTGCAGCGGTCGTCCTGTTGCGCCAGACGGATGCCGAAAAGGCCGGCATTGACATTGCTGCTTTGACTTTTAGCGTCCCTGTCGAAACGGCAAATGGCACAGCGTACGCTGCCCCAGTCCGCGTCCGCACTCTGTCCGTCGGACCCATCCAAATTGACGGATTAGAAGCGCTTGTTGCGGCTCCCGGAAG
>JANOKZ010000239.1:0-4413 GCA_031419515.1 Hyphomicrobium sp. | reverse complement strand
GCCAAATGTCAACCAATCGACACCGGAAGACACGCCGTTCAATGGCAACTTGACAGGCACCGACGTCGATGGCGACACGCTCACGTTCTCGAAGGCCTCGAATCCAGCCAATGGCACGGTTACCGTCAATCCGGATGGGTCCTATACCTACACGCCGAACACGAATTTCACCGGGTCGGATACGTTTACTTACAAGGTGTCCGACGGCAATGGCGGCGACATCGTTCGCACGGTTACGGTCAATGTTGTCGGATTGAACGACAATCCTGTGGCTGTGAACGACGCCTTTAGCGGAGCCGAAGATACGAACCTCACCGGCGATCTCACGCCTGGCATCCCGGGTCAAGATAGCGACATCGACGGCGATACGCTTGTTATCTTCGATGCCGACGGCAACGCCGCAAACGGCATCTCTCCGGTAACTGGTCCTGCGCACGGCACTCTGGTCCTCAACGCCAACGGCACATTCGTCTACACGCCGGACGTAAATTTCAACGGCACCGATAGCTTCACGTACCGGATCAGCGATGGCAATGGCGGGTTCGCCGAAGCAACGGTGGCGTTGACGGTCAATCCGGTCAATGACGCGCCTGTTGCCGCTAACGCAACGCTTGCGACACAAGAAGACAAGCCGTTCACCGGCCAGCTTCCGGCCGCGAGCGACGTCGATGGCGACCCCGTCACATACGCGAAGGGCTCGAACCCTTCGCACGGCACAGTTGTCGTCAATCCGAATGGCACCTACGTCTACAAGCCGTCGCCGAACTACTTCGGCCCCGATACCTTCACCTACACCGTCTCCGACGGAAAGGGCGGCGTGACCACGTACACCGTTACTATACTGGTGACGGCGGTGAACGACGCGCCAGTTGCCAAGAACGATAGTGCCGTTGTGCGCCCAGGGTCGAGCGTCAGCGTTCCGGCACTTGGCAACGACATAGATATCGACGGCGATAAGCTGACCGTGACCAAGGCAACTGCTGGCCAAGGTAGCGTCCGTATCATGCCGGATGGATCGATCAGTTATACGCCGCGGCCAGGTTTCGCTGGAACCGATACGATCACCTACATTGTCAGCGATGGTCATGGCGGGTTCGCGACGGCAACGATCTCAATCGTAGTCGAGGATGCAGGCTATGTGGATCAGCCGGTTGTCTTCGGCTTTGATGGCCCGTCGATCTCGCCGGACAATGACAATGGCCTCAATGGTGGCGGATACGAGAGTATCGGCGCGGAAGGCGCGGTCGTCGATGCGGTGTTCGATATGGGCTCATTGCGTAGCCTCGCAAATCAATTGACAGCGGACGGCGTCGTTCTCGCGGCGGCAAACGGCGCACGCAGTCTCGGCGGCATGGGTTCGCTTGGCGCAGACGGTGTCATAACGGAAACAATCCGTGCCGAACGCGCACGTGAGATGCTGTCCTATGCAGGATTGCACCTGCGGGTATTTGGCGGCGGCATCGACGGCTTGACCGGGTTCTCATTGCGCAACAACGTCCCCGGAAACCTCGGCGGCCTTGGCAACTCCGAGCAGGTCATCATCGAGAGTCTCGTCAGAAACCGGACCTTGATCATACAAATCTCGAATACGATCGATCCGGGCATCAAGCGCATCGCCGATTACAAGATCACGCGCGTCGATGGCACGCCGCTGCCTGAGTGGCTGGATCGCGCGGGCAAGGATTTGCTGATCGGCGAAAGGGCGGCAGATGAGGAAATCATCCAAATTCGCGTCGAGGCTGTCTATACAGATGGCAGTATCGTTGTCCAAGACGTGCAGATTGAAACCTCAACGGGTGAAATCCAGCCGTTGAAGCCGGGTAAGCAAGGAAGTCTTGCGCCAGAGTTGTTTGGCGACCAGTTCCGGGCTCGCCCCATGTTGACGCCGGACCAGATCTACAGCCTTGGGCGCGCAATCGCACGCTAACCGCCAGGGCATGATAAGTTGATTTTCAAGCGAAGCCGGGTCAGACATTTGATCCGGCTTCTTCTTTGGGCGGCACAAATGGCGTAAAGAGACAGCTGCTTCGCGCCAGCCTAGGCCCAGCCCATGCAACTCGACGCCGCACATTTGAGAGACTTCTATCGCACGCCCTTGGGGCAGATTGTGCGCCGGCAGCTCGCATCCCGTATTCGCGCGCGCTGGAAAAAACTCGATGGTTTGACCGTCTTCGGCACCGGCTTCGCGGTGCCCTACCTCGGTTCGTTCCGCGCCGAGGCGAAGTGCATCGGCTCGTTGATGCCCGCGCGCCAGGGTGCACTCGTGTGGCCGCAGGGTGCGCGCTGTCACTCGGTTCTGGTCGAAGAGCATCATTGGCCGCTGCCCGACAACAGTGTCGATCGCCTGCTCGCAGTCCATACTCTTGAGGCGGCAGAGCGCACAGGCCCCGTCTTGCGCGAGATGTGGCGTGTGCTTGCGCCAGACGGCCGGCTCATTTTGATCGTGCCGAACAGGCGCGGAGTTTGGTCGCGGATCGACGCAACGCCCTTCGGCCATGGCCTGCCGTTCAGCCGCGGTCAGCTCGAGCAGCAGCTGACCAACGCGTTGCTCACGCCCATCGATTGGAGCGGCGGGCTCTATTTTCCCCCGGTTGGCAATCGCTTTGCCTTGCGCATGGCCGGCGCCATCGAGCGCACCGGATCAAAATTCGCTGCCGCAGCCGCAGGCGTTATTATCGTTGAAGCGCGCAAGGAGCTGATGGCGCCCATTGGCGGCGGCCTCAGAGCACAAGACATTAGAGTTTTAAAACCCGCTGAATTCGGCGGCGCGCGGCGCGATTCGTTGCAATTCTAACTCTTCGAATGGCCCCGGCCCTTCATTAAGAAGACGGCCTTCTCGCCAAATAAATTCTGCATCGACAACGACCACTTGATTGGCAAGCGCCGTCCCGACGCGTTAAACGCTACCGCCTGCTCCACGTCCGCGCCGATCGCTTCGCACAAGTCTGCGAAATCGCGGATGGTGCACAGATGCGCGTTTGGGCTCGTGTACCAATTGTCGGGCAAATTGTGCGTTACAGGCATACGCCCGGCCCACAAAAGCCCTGCGCGGATTTCCCAATGACCGAAATTCGGGAACGAAACAATCGCGCGCCGGCCAATGCGCAGGAGATTTTCAAGCACCGTTCGCGGCGAGCGGGTCGCCTGGATCGTGAGTGATAAAACGGCGTAGTCAAAGGCTTGGTCGGGATAATCGGCAAGGTCGCGATCCGCGTCGCCCTGAATGACGGACAAGCCGTGGGCAACGCAGGCATTGACCTTTTCGCGCGAGATTTCCACGCCCCGGCCATCGACGGCTTTGACGCGCGTCAAGAGTTGAAGCAACTCGCCGTCGCCGCAACCGACATCAAGAACGCGCGAACCCGGTTCCACCATTTCGGCAATCAAGAGGTGATCGACCCGTGACGTAACGCTTGGCGCTGGTGCGTCGGTTTTCATGCGTTAGTGCTCTCTGCGGGCTTCAATCCGCGCTTCGTTGCAGCGGCCGTGATAAAGCCGCGCACCGTCGTCAGGAACTCCGTCTCGTCCAGCAGGAATGCGTCGTGACCCTTATCGCTCTCGATCTCGACGAACGACACGTTGGCGGCCACTGCGTTCAAGGCCTGCACAATGGCGCGGCTCTCACGCGTCGGATAAAGCCAGTCGGAGGTGAACGACACCACGCAAAAGCGCGTCTTGGTTCCTCTGAAGGCGTCCGCCAGAACCTCGCCGCGCTCGGAGCGGAGATCGAAGTAGTCCATGGCCCTGGTGATATAGAGATAGCTGTTGGCGTCGAACCGGTCGACGAAGGACGAACCCTGGTGACGGAGATAGCTCTCGACCTGGAAATCGGCGTTGAACGAAAACGTCAACTGCGAACGGTCTTGCAAGCTGCGCCCGAACTTGCGGTGCAACGCCTCTTCTGAAAGATACGTGATGTGCGCCGCCATGCGGGCAACAGCGAGACCGTTGCGCGGGATTTTACCCTGGGAAATGTAGCTCCCCCGGCACCAGTCGGGGTCTGCCATCACGGCTTGGCGGCCGACTTCGTGGAAGGCGATGTTTTGCGATGAGTGCCAGGCTGCGGTTGCGATTGGCACCGCGGCAAACACGCGGTCTGGAAATCGCGCGGCCCATTCCAGCACCTGCATGCCGCCCATCGAACCGCCAACGACCGCAAACAGCTGGCCGATGCCGAGATGATCGATAAGCCTTGCCTGTGCTTCAACCATGTCGCCGATGGTGATGACGGGAAAATCCAACCCAAAAGGTTTGCCGGTCGCAGGGTTCAACGAGGCGGGTCCGGTCGATCCCATGCACCCGCCCAGGATATTCGGACAGATGACGTAGAAGCGGTTGGTGTCGACGGGCTTTCCCGGTCCGACCAGCGTTTCCCACCACCCAGGTTTGCCAGTCACCGGATGGGGGTTGGCG
>JANOKZ010000238.1:0-1817 GCA_031419515.1 Hyphomicrobium sp. | reverse complement strand
GACGAGCGCCTCTCCGCTCTCTCTCATACTTACGGCGACACGCGTGAAATCGCCTTTCTCCCAAAGCGCCTTGTTCGGATTCATTTGAGCACTCCAACTTCGATCCAGCGTCCGGACCAGGAGACTGACGTATTTCGCAGCCCTAAACCAGAATTTTTATGAGTCCACGCTTGTGGCGAGCCGATCGCATGCACAGGCGAAGGACTAGTCGCTACCCCAACGCTATCATCACCGCGATTGGCCGCTTCTCAGGATCAGGGAAAAGCCGCAAGGCGGCATCTGAAATGTCTTCGCCCTTCGCCATGTTGACACCGCTTGCGATGTAAACCGCCCGCACGCCGACATCGATTGCGCCTGCAATGTCGGTGCTGACCCCGTCGCCGATAGCCAGAACGCGCGACGCATCAACGGGGGCGCCCGTGAGTTGATCTGCAATTGAAAACGCTTCCTCGTAAATCGGCGCGAAGGGCTTGCCGGCATAGACGACGTTGCCACCGAGTTTTTCGTAAGCCTCGGCCAGCGCACCCGCGCAATAGATAATGCGTCCGCCGCGCTCGACCGTCTTATCCGGGTTGACGCAGATCATCGGCAGCCGCTTTTTGGCAAAGGCTTTCAGGCGTCCATCATAGTCGTGCGGAATCTCAGTCTCGTCGTCGAAGAGCCCTGTGCAGACGATGGCCATCGCCTCGATTGCACTTGCGAGTTCGACGCCAGTACCAACAAACACAGGGACGTCGCGCTCAGGCCCGAGATGAAACACCGGATGACCTTCGAACGCTGCTATCAAAACGCGCGAAACGTCGCCCGATGTCAGGACCGCGTCGTAGACATCTTTCGGAACGCCGATGTGGTCGAGTTGCTTTTCGACACCGCTCTTTGGCCGTGGGGAATTCGACACGA
This sequence comes from Hyphomicrobium sp., assembly GCA_031419515.1. Classification (GTDB taxonomy): domain Bacteria; phylum Pseudomonadota; class Alphaproteobacteria; order Rhizobiales; family Hyphomicrobiaceae; genus Hyphomicrobium_B. Next base: position 917 of record JANOKZ010000238.1, on the reverse strand, counting down.
GTATGACCTTGCCGCCGTGAGCGCGAAAATTACGGCAAGCATCAACGGCACCTTGAAACGGCCGCACGCCGTTATGCAACACTCCCCAAATATCGAGAAACCAAACGTCGGCCTCGCCATAAAGCGGCGCGATTGTATCAAGATGGGGTATAGCGCTCATAAGCAGCGCTATACCCGGCGACAAGCCGCTTGTCACGCCGCCGCCGACCGAGCAGGCGCCAAATTATCGAGGCTTATGTGGCGCGGCGCGCCGAATAACTGACCCTGACCAAATAGAGCGCCAAAGCCAAACACGCGCGCGAGCAAAGCTTCGTCATCCACCGATTCGACGACGAGCGTCAGTCCGCAGCGCGCGAGGTGGCGGCAGATATCGTTGACTGTAATGAACCCGCTGTCGGACGGCAGTCCTTTCAAGAAGACCTGCGCTGGCAATTTCACGAACGTGAAGCCGCATTGTGCCAAGTGCTCGAAATCCATGCCGAGGTGCGTCACGTGGTCGAGCGCGAAGCGGAAGCCGAACGAGTGCATGTCGCTCAGCGCCTGCCACGTGCCTGTGCCAAATGCTTCAACATCCGCCTGCGAGAACGTCAGCACAAGCTGACCTGAAATGGCGTTGCGGGTTTCATAAACGCGCGCGAATGTTTCAAGGAAACTTGCGTCTGACATCGATGCGCCTGTGGCGGCGGTCAAGACGGCGCCGTTCTTACCACGCGATTCCAACAGTTCGGCAACGGCCGCCGTGCGCGACAGCCGTTCGGCATCGAACAGTGCGAGGAGGTGGTGACCCGCCAACGTCACTGCCTCGTCGGAACTATCAATGACCGCTCCGTCGCTGCCCAAGAGCCTGACAACCACTTCGAAGTGCGAAACCGCATAGTCCCCCAGCCCAACAATCGGACTGAGAAGAACGTCCATGT
>JANOKZ010000237.1:0-5163 GCA_031419515.1 Hyphomicrobium sp. | reverse complement strand
CTCGTCAATCAGTTTGACCTTGTAGCCGCGCCGCTCGGCCCAGCGCATATACATGCGCGCGAGCATGGACGCCCAGTCCTGGCTTTCCGTGCCGCCAGCACCGGCGTGTACTTCGAGATACGTATTCATGCCATCGGCTTCGCCCGACAGCAGCGCTTCAACGGACCGGCGCTGCGCTTCCGCATCCAGACGCTTCAGCACCATCTCGCCTTCGCTGACGCTTGCCGTGTCATTCTCGGCTTCACCGAGTTCGATCAAGGTCAGCGCGTCGTCGAGATCGCGTTCGAGTTTTTTGAGATCAATGACTGTGCGCTCAAGCGACTGGCGCTGGCGCATCACTTTTTGCGCGGCTTGAGGATCGTTCCAAAGGCTCGGATCCTCTGCCTTAGCGTTCAGCCCGGCAAGGCGTTCCTCTGCTGTGTCCCAGTCAAAGAGACCTCCTCAGGAGGACGAGTGCCTCCTTTATTCCCTCAGACAGCTTAAGCGCTTCTGCACGCATGAATTCCTCCAAGAAATCAAATGTCCGGGGTCGCAACAGGCGGCCAGCGCGGCACTAAATTGCGATTGATCAGCAGCGACATATAAGGGTGTCATCTGAAACTGTAAACGCGACAGCAACGACCGCAGTTCACTTCGCGCTGTTTACAATGCCATGAGCGCGCGCTGTCACCACACGCCACCGCGTCCAGACCCGATTCCGGGCGTACCCGCGCCGGGTGGTGGTGGCGGCGCGCCGGGGTTTTGCTGATAAGCGTCGCCCGACGAAGCTGTCGCTGCAGTTGCTCCTGCCGTCCCTGTGACGCCGATTACAGAATAAGCGTCGTCCGGTTCTTCGTTGGGCTTGAACGATTCCGTGATTGCGTCGCCTTCCCCGGCGCCAGCACGCAATCCCGTTTTCAAACTGACCCGAACCAGCTTCAGGCCCGGCGGAATTCTAAAAGGTGCCGCAGGTTTGTCGGCGAGGGCCACCTTTAGGAAGTCGCCGAATATCGGCGCTGCAATTGCGCCCCCGGTGTTGCCTTTGCCCATGGGCTTCGGCGTGTCAAAGCCTACGAACACGCCGACAACCATGTCCGGCGTATAACCGATGAACCACACGTCTTTTTCTTCGTTCGTAGTGCCGGTCTTGCCGGCAAGCGGCCGGTTCAGCGACTTGAGCGATGTTGCCGTTCCGCGCTGCACGACGCCTTCGAGGATCGACGTCATCTGGTAAGCGGTATGAGGATCGATGATCTGTTTGCGATCATCAATCAGGTCGGGCTCGGCCTGGTTGCCCCACTTTTCAGCCATGCAGCCCATGCACTGGCGTTCATCGTGACGCCAGACTGTCTTGCCCCAGCGATCCTGAATGCGATCGATGAGCGTGGCTTTGACTTGGCGTCCGCCATTGGCCAGCATCGAGTAGGCGGTCGCCATCTTGATCAGCGTCGTTTCGCCAGCACCAAGCGACATGGACAGCACGGGCAGCAGATCGTCATAGATGCCGAAGCGGCGCGCATACTCGGTAATCATCGGCATGCCCAGATCTTGGGCCAGCCGCACGGTCATCTGATTGCGCGACTTCTCGATACCAAAGCGCAGTGTCGAGGGACCTGCGGATTTCTGATTGTCGTAGTTGTCGGGCTTCCAGATTTCGAGACCCGGTCCTTGTTCGATCTCAATCGGCGCGTCGAGTATGATCGATGTCGGCTTGTAACCGTTGTCGATCGCCGCGGCGTACACAAATGGCTTGAACGAGGAGCCGGGTTGCCGCTTGGCCTGAATAACGCGGTCGAACTGGCTCATGGCAAACGAGAACCCGCCAGCGATGGCCAGCACGCGGCCCGTGTGCGGATCCATTGCAATCAGCCCGCCGCCAATTTCGGGAATCTGCGTCAACGACCACGTGCCTTGCAGAGTGGCCGGGTCTTTGGGCGCGACGTCAATCACATCACCCGCAGTCAGCAAGTCGCTCACGGCCGCCGGCGCCGTCTTCTTCTGCGGAACCTTGGCCCATTTGATTTCGTCGAGTGAAACTTCGACCGCTTCGCGTTCTTTAACGAGCGTCCCATCCTGCTGCTTGGCCGGCTTCAAGCCTATAACGGCCTTCGCCTTCTGGGCATCGAGCACGACGCCAAGCCGCCAGGGCTGAATGTCAATGGGGCTATCGATGGCGCCAAGCGGGACACCCCAATCGCCCGAGATATCAATTTTCGATACGGGCCCGCGCCAGCCCTGTTGCCGATCGAAACGCACAAGCCCATCGATCAGCGATTGCCGCGCGACTTGCTGCAGCTTCGGGTCGAGCGTGGTGCGCACCGACATGCCGCCGCCGTAGAGTTTATCTTCGCCATATTGACCTAGCAGCGTGCGCCGGACTTCCTCGGCAAAAAATTCGGCCGTCGAAATATGGGCACCGAGCTGACGCAAATTGACGGCAAGCGGTATCTTTTTCGCGGTCGCGGCTTCCTCGTTTGTGATGTAGCCGTTCTCGGCCATCTGCCCAATGATCCAGTCGCGCCGCTCCGTTGCTTTGGCCTTGGCACGGAAGGGATGGTAATTGTTCGGCGCCTTCGGCAAGGCCGCGAGATAGGCCATCTCCTCGATCGCAAGATCCTTCAATTCCTTATTGAAGTAGGTGAGCCCTGCAGCCGCGATACCATAAGAGTTGAGGCCGAGAAAAATCTCGTTGAGATAGAGTTCGAGAATTTTTTCCTTCGAATAGGCGCGTTCGATCCTGATCGCCAGGATCGCTTCCTTGATCTTGCGCTCCATCGTGCGTTCGTTGGTCAGCAAGAAGTTCTTGGCGACCTGCTGGGTAATGGTCGATGCGCCCTGCAAGTTCTTCTTAGAACCGCGCATTTTGGCTTCGCCCGCCAAGACGACGGCGCGCAGGATGCCCTGGAAATCGAGGCCGCCATGTTCGTAGAAGCGCTTGTCTTCGGCCGAAAGGAAGGCACCGATCACACGCTTTGGAATGGAATTCACGGGCACGAAAATACGCCGCTCGCGGGCAAACTCGGAAATCAGCGAGCCGTCGTGCGCATGAATGCGCGTCATCACCGGTGGCTCGTACTTCGCCAGGCTCTCGTAATCCGGCAAATCTTTGGATGCCTGAAACAGCAACAGACCCGCCGCAGCCGACGCCGCAACGAAAACCAGAACGCCGGTTGCAAAGCTGAATCCCAAGAAGCTGAGCAGCAGGCTCTTACGCCGTTTCCTCTTCTTTAAAGGCGCAGCCGGAGGCGGTAACGTTACAGGTCGCATCGTTGGCGAATTTCCGTGTGTTGATCGTGCCTTATAGTGCAAATGCTGCGGCGCAACAAGGGCAACAAGCCTGTGTCCGTCGAAGGGTCACATTAGCATGGAATGTGGCAGCACGTCGTCGGCCATACCCCGTAATCTAAGGATGTCCTGCGGTTCTTTTAGCGAAATAGACTGTGATCGCTGCGGCAATGGCGTCTGAGACCTTTTCTTGCCAGGCCGGTGTGACCATTTCCTGTTGATCTTTAGAGTTGCTCATGTAGCCCAACTCAACCAGCACCGAGGGTGCGTGTGTTTGTTTCAGGACCTTAAATGCCGCCGAACGCTGCGGGTCGCGGGCCATGGTAATGGACCGTTTAAGGCGCCCCACCAGCACGTTTGAAAAATCGGCGGAAAAGTTCGATGTCTCCCGCTTCATGAGATCGATCAGGATGTTTTTTACCTGATCCTTGCCGCCCTGATCGACGCCTTGCAGACCCGCGATCAGGTCGGACGCGTTTTCCTTTTCTGCCATTTTTCGGGCTTGCTCGTCGGAAGCGCGCTCGGACAGGGTATAGACTGTGGCGCCGCGGATGCCTTCCGCGAGGTTTGTTTCGGCAATCGAATCGGCATGAAGCGAGACGAATAAATCGGCTCCCTGGTCGGAAGAAAGCTTGAGTCTGCGATCCAGAGAAACGAAGACGTCGCTCGTTCGCGTCATGCGCACATCAAACGCCCCGGATTTGGCGAGGACCGCTTGAAGCCGCTGTGCAACCGCCAAAACCAGCGTTTTTTCCGATAAGTTGTTGATGCCGCTGGCGCCTGGATCGATCCCGCCATGTCCCGGATCGATCACAATTACGGGCTTGGATTTGGCGGCATTTTTGGGCGGCGCCTCATCGTCCGCTTCTGCCTTGACGTGGGCCTCGTCCCTGCGGGTAGCACCCGTGCCATCCGCAAAAGTTTGCGCGTCGGTCGCGGACATCGCCACGCGCAAAATAACAGATCCAGCGGCCGCCCCGTGCGCCATGGTTGCCGAAGTAATTTTGACCGGCCCTATGGTATCGATCACAACGCGCGCTTTGCGCTCAGCGAATAGGCCATAACGGAATGTGCTGATCAGCCCCTTGCCGCGCGCGCCTGTTCCAGGCGGGAGACGGAATGCGACATCAGGCAAATCGATAATCACACGATAGGGGTTGGAGAGGGTGAACACCTCCGCAGTTACGCCCTTGCTCAACTCAATTTCGATCATGGTAGCGAACTGCTCGCCCTCGACCTTCACCGCGAGCGCTTCAGCCACAGCGCCGTCGCCGTTCTCTACCGGGGTACCGGCCGCAGCACGGGAGGGAAAGGCAAGCGCAATCAGCCCCGTATGCACGCTAATCAGTGCCAGGAATACGGCAGCCAGCCGGCTTCCGAAGTCACCTGAGCGCGGCATTCGACGCGGCAGTTGGCTCGCCCTTTTGCTCACCTGCAGTCCTTCTTAATCGTCTCATTGCAACCGCGCCTTGGTCCCGAAACAAGCACCGGCACAATCGTTAAGGCTTTGTTTTCACTTAGCGATGCATCATGAGTCACGGGGGCGGTCCGCATTCGTACAGATTCTCCTTATAGCACTTGCCTCGCAGGGGGCGACCACATACACTTTGTGTTACGTTCGGTGGCGTTTGCAGGTGGTGCTCGTACAGCACAGTCAGCTGACGTTTCCGGAACCTGATCGGCCTGCTGCACTCAATCCTAAAAAAGCTGCTTTCACAGGTAATTAGGTCCGGCCGGACCGCACGAAGGACCAGAGCCGAGGGCGCGTTCGCGTCGACCTCCCCAGGGCCTAAGTGCGCGGCACGCTTATGTTTGCGTCAGTGCACACGCGGCGCCGTCCACCATTCGTTGTCCGCAGTCCAAATCGACCCGCAGAAAGAGGGATCCGGTCAGGACTGC
>JANOKZ010000236.1:0-18162 GCA_031419515.1 Hyphomicrobium sp. | reverse complement strand
TGCCCATCGACGCCATAGGACTGCAGGCTCATCTCAAAGCCACGGCGCCCTATGACTTCAGCAAGTTTGCTGACTTCGTCAAATCCTTGGGCGATCTCGGCTTTGAGATCCACATTACGGAACTTGACGTCAACGACACTGGCGTCGGCGGTCCGATATCGGCACGCGATGCCACCGTCGCGGATCTCTACGAACGCTTCCTCAACGCCGTGCTCGAGGTACCAGCTGTCAAAGTCGTACAGACTTGGCAAATTGCCGACGGCACCAGCTGGCTGCGCGATCCGCTCGCGTCATCGCGCATGGGTATCAGGGCCAAGGCGCGCCCCCTGCTTTATGACGAAGCCTTCCGCAAAAAACCGTCGTGGGAGGCCGTCGCCCGCGCATTTTCCACCGCCCCTACCCGCAAGCTAGCCCGTTAGCTAAGCCGCGTTGGCGTCGCGAATGCCAAAGCGCCGGCGTTGCAGACCGCGGTGGTTTTCGTAGACTTTTGCAAGCTGCACTTCGGGCGTGAATTCACCAACCTCGCGCGCAACACTCTCGGGCGTTATTGTACCCGACAGCATTTTCTTGCGGACAGCTACGAATGCGTCCGACAGCCGCTCCGCCATATCGTCCTCGCTCGCCGAACGCGGCACCAAAGCGCCCGACACTCCGTCTTTGATAACGGACGCGAGCTGCGGCAGATGTATCGCGCATACGGGCCGGCCGCTTCCGAGCGTTTCCAGAACCGAGAAAGGCATGCCTTCAAATTCGGATGTCAGAATGCCAGCGTGAACGTTCGAGAGCACTTCGGCAACGCCCGCCGCGCTCTTGAACCCGTGCAGCACGGAAATGTCTTCAATCGCTTTGAACTCGGGGAAACGATGCGGATCGCTGGTCCCCATGTAATGAAATTCAACGCCAGGGCCAACTTTTGCGCGCAACTTGGCCATCGTCTTGAACATGAGGGACGGCACTTTGAAGAGATCGAGACGGCCGGCAAAAGCAACACGGAACCACTCGTGCTCGGGAAACGGCGTGGCGGAAAATTTAGCCGTATCTACCCACGTCGATTGCGTATGAATTTTTTTGGCGCTCCCCGGGTACGTTTCGCGGATGCGTTCGGTGATAATCGGATTGACGCACATGAACTTGTCGCACGCCTTAACCGCCAGCCACTCGTTCACATTGTGGACGTAGCGATAACTTTTTAACAGTGAATCCATTTGCAGCTTGGGCGCGCCTTCCCCATGCAGCATCTGCACGAAAGGAATGCCGAGTCCCTTTACCAACGTTGCAAACTCGACGCGCTGTAAATCTACGCTCGTTGGCCGCTCCTTCAGCACGCGCCGCACCGCTGGCAAATGCCGCAACAAGCCCTGCATGAACTGGAAGTTGATCGAATCTTTTATGCTGGCTGCTGCTTCCCGGGCTTTCTCCTCTGAATAGCGGAGCACGGGCAGAAAATCGATTGTTCTGCCGCGAAACGTTTCGCGCGTGACCTTGCCTAGCTCGCGTTCATTCGACGCATCGACCCCAACCATGAGAAACGAAAAATCGGCCGGCAAATGCCCGATCATATCGCGGACAAACGTCTCGAGCCCGCCCACCTTGACGCCAAGCGGATCGAACGAATGGATAACGCACAAACGGTAAGTCATCGGGTCTCTCAATTTAAGTGCAGCAATGAAAGCCAGCGGAAGGGCACCCTATCATCAGTATCCGAACTTCATGCCAAATCCATCGCTAGCGATTTTCACATGTGTTTCAGTTCCGACTACGGTTCACAACCGGCCAAGAGCGCGCACGCGGCTCATAGCCTGGCCAGCCAGCTCCGGGTAGAGAACAGCCAAAGCGGCTGCATAGGCCACCCCCCCAAGGACGATCGCGGCTAGCAGCGACCAGACTGTCGGCACCACAGTCAAAAACTGCAGCGCGGCGACCATGATTGCCGTTGCCCCCAAAATCCGGATCAAGTGCCCCAGCGGCAAGGTAAACTTGTGCCAAATTGCGCCGCACGCCAGTGTGATGGCGAGGCTCAGAATCGCGCCAACCGCCGCCCCCATGACGCTGCCAGGAAGCCCGCCATACGCCAGCCCAACAGCAACACCGGCAATCGTCGTCAGTCCGTCGATCACGTCGTTCGCGAGCGGCACGCGCGTTTCCTCGCGCAATAAGAACACCTGCTCGCCGAAGTGGATGCGAAGGTTGCGCACCGCGCCAGCGATGATCGCCCAAGGCAATACCGCCGCCGTCATCTCACGGAATGGCGCCGCGACCAGAAGTTCAACCAACGGTGTCGAGATGGCCCACAACCCAGCAGCTGCAGGCGCGAGTACCGCAAGTAGCAGGATGCCGTTACGCACCAGCTGCATTTGCCCTTCAGCCATTCCCCCGTCGCGCGCACGTGCAACAGCAAGCGGGAATGCCGCGGCCGTCACAAGCATGGCCGCGAAGGCAGCGGCGCGCAGTCCAAGGCCCCACCCGACTGTGACGAGACCGACCGCCGCCGCGCCTTGTTGATGTTCGATCACGAAGCGCAGGCCGTTGTTGGCAAGCCAAACGAACAATCCGCCAATAACGAGCGGCATGCCGTAGCGAAGCGCTATGCGCACACTTTCGCGCGAAAAAGCCAAAGGTTGCGCGCCAATTTCCAACCGCCAAAGCGCATAAGCGAGTGCCAGAATTTGTGCCACCGCATAGCCCCACAACACATTCGCGGCGCTCGCCCCGTAGAGCTTGACGAACAGAATTCCAAAGCCAAGACCCAAGACAGGCCAGCTGATCTGCAAAACTGTATAGGTCAACGTATCGGCGGCCGTGCGCGCCCTGTCCGCCAGGTGCGTTGCGATTGTGCGCGAAAGGCAATAGACGAGCGTCGCCGCGATGAGCGGCATGTCCCATGCGGCATCGAGAAACAACGGCAGTGACAGCGCGCCAATCGCCGTGATCGCGCCCGCCGCGAGCATGACGCCGCTTTCGGTATTGAGATACACGGCCTTTGCATCCGGCGAGGCGCTCTTGTCGAAATAGCGCATTGTGTAGAGCGTGAACCAGAACAGCGTTCCGACATAACCAAACTCTTGCGCAGCCGTAATCAACGCGAACACGCCCATCTGCTGGGGATCGAGAAAATACGTCCACAAAATAATGGAAAAGAACTGGACGATCGGACCCAGCACCTGCGCGGGCAGATACAATAAAGTTTGACGCAGGAGCATGAGGTTTTGACTTGTATCCGCGCCCCACAATCGGGCACGCTCTTGTCTAGCCGCTTGGCAGTAAATATGCGAGCGTTGAACTCCGTGTTAGTTAGCCGCTCGGCACCGAAAATCTCACGAGCTTAGAGAGCCCGCTGATGCGCATTCACGTTTACCTCGACAGCGCCCGGCTCTTTCGATGGCATCTCGCATTGCTGGAGCTGTTAGCTGCCGATGGGCATGGCATTACTGTCTCTTTCGTGGACAATAGCGATCCGCTACCAACAAGCCTGACCGCCCTCTTTGACTACGACCGGGCTCGCAGCGGGGCAACCACCACACGTTTCTCGACGCAGATGAAGCGCCAATCCTTCGCTCCATACTTCGACGCCCAGAATGCAACTATGTCTGCAGCTAAGACCGGAACGAAACCCGTGCCCGTTGCGGACATCGCCCTCGACCTCGCTACATCGACACGCGTGACTACACGGCCGGAACGCGTTCTGCGTCCGCTCTATGACGGCGAGATAAAAGACTACGCGCTGTTTCGCGCTCTCCTCGAACAGCGAGCGCCCGCACTTGCCATTGCCGATAGCCTCTCCGAGGCCGCGATATGGAACATCGGCCTTCCAGCTATCGAAACGCCCTGGCGCATCGCGACGTCGTTCGATCAAGTGACGTCGCGCCTCGTTCAAGGCGTGCAGCGTGTCATCGGCAAAATTGCGGCCGGACGTAAACCCGGCGACGCGAGAGTTGCTGCGCCAGAAAATAGCACCCATCTGCGCCCATCCATTCTAGCGTCCGCCGCCCTCTTCGCCGCGTCCCGTGCTGCGCGCAAAGTCACGCGCGTCCGCGAAAAAATCTCCCGCGACGCGCCCAAGTGGCATGTCGCCTGGCGCAAGATTCAGGAAGGCACTGTGCCTGAACCGGGCATCTGCAATCTCGCTGAATTCCGCATCCTCCCCGACGACGGCCAACGATTTTTTGCCGATCCGTTTGTCTTTCTGAAGAACGGCGAACGCCACGTCTTCGTCGAAGAGCTTCCCAAATCAACCGGCCGCGGCCACATTTCCCATTTCACCATTTCAGCTAACGGCATCGCCAGCACGCCGCGCCCCGTGCTTGAGGCGCCCCATCATCTCTCCTACCCCTACGTCTTCGAACACGGCGGCGAAATCTGGATGCTGCCGGAATCCTCCGCCGCTGGCGGGCTCGATCTCTACCGAGCCGAACATTTTCCCGATCGTTGGACCAAAATAGCGCGCCTCATTGAGGGCCGCATTCACGATGCCACGTTTTTTTCTCACGCCGGGCGGTTGTGGATTGCAGCCGGAAGCGAAACGCTGCAAAGCGCAACCTGGGACGGGCTGTCGCTCTATTCGGCAGATGCACTCCTTGGGCCCTGGGAGGCGCACCCGGAAAATCCGATCCTCATTGATGCCCGGTTCGCGCGTCCCGCTGGCGGGCTCTGGATCGCGGGCGGCGCGCTCTACCGCCCCGCGCAAGATTGTTCAGAAACCTACGGCGGCGGTTTGACGCTGCGGCGCGTGACGGAACTTACCCGCGAAAGATTTTGCGAGGAAACTGTTCGGAGCATGTCGTTTGGGGTCAAAATTTATAAGCCCATATTCTACGGTCAGGGCGGGCGGATTTTCGGGCCCCACACACTCAGCCGGGCGGGTGATTTGGAGGTCATTGATCTCTATGCCAGACCCAGTACTCTGAGGGGCGCGCTCAGGGCTGGTTATCGCGACGCAATCAGGCTATAAGCCGGGCGCATCAGGCGGCCAAGCTGCCCGTACAAATCAATATTCGCCGGCTTAGCACAGTGGTAGTGCACCTGATTTGTAATCAGGGGGTCGTAGGTTCAAATCCTACAGTCGGCACCACTTTTTTATCACATAACATCCCAAAGCCCCTCAGAACGGAAATTGAGCCGCGCGCCTGTACTGGCGAGCCGCGCGCGAATCAGTCTCACTTCGCCGTATGAAGCTTGCCGTCCGGCACAATGGGCCGGATGAGAAATAATTGGCTTGCGCGCATTGTTTGGCCCGCTGGGATGTCCACATGAGCAGACCGGAAATTCCAGCGTTCATGTACGCAGCGCACACTCCGCAGCGGCTGCGGGTCATCCGCCTCTGCGCCATTGCAGTCAGCGCCTTGACGATTGCGGCACCAGCATCGGCACAAGAATGCGGAAATACCACGGGGACCGAGTTGTTCGATAGCAGCACGCAAACCGTGACCTGTTCTGGCAATCAATCGCCGGGGATTGCTGCGACCGTACTGAATGTCACCGTCGAAAAGCTGACGTCGAATATTGCCCCCGCGCCCGGCTTGGCTGGCATCAGACTTGAAGGAAGTAATTTCGTCACATTGAATAGCACGCTTGGCGCTTTCAGCATCATCACAAAAGGCTTCGAAGCGCACGGCATTGGCGTCGAGCGGCAGCAAGGCATGACCATCATCCATTCTGGCGAAATTTCGTCGACGGGAGAAGGTTCGTCCGGGATCATGGCCCGCGCGACCCAAGGCGAAATTGACATAACGTCCTCGGGCAACATTACCGCTGGAGACGCAGGCGCTGGCATTTCCGCAAATTCAGGACCCGGTTCGATTGCCATCCGCCATAGTGGCAACATCACGGCCGGCGAGCAAAGTTCGGGCATTTATGCTGCGATCGACCGGAACAGCGGCGGTAGCGGTATATCAATAACGTCGCTCGGAAACATCAGCTTGACCGGCATCCAAGACGCATCGTCATTGGTTCCGGCAGCTGGCATTGCGGCATTTGGATTTAACGACATCACGATTGACTCGACCGGCGACATCACAGCGACCGGAGAGGCGCGGCACGGAATTTTCGCCACAACCGAAACGGGCAACGTGTCGATTACCTCAGCTGGCAATATTTCGGCTGACGGTTTCAACGCTAACGGAATTCACGTCAAAGGCGGGGGCCACAACACGGTCTCAATTACAAGCGGTGAGATATCGAGTAACGACAGTACAGCTGCTGCTGTCTTTTTTGAGAGTAATGACTTTGGCTCAAACGTCCTGAACAACCACGGTACGATTGCAGGGCTGGAGATTGGGTATGCCGTCTTATCGACCGGAGCTGCCCCGACAATAATACATAACTACGGCACCATCAGTGGCAACATTGACCTGACGCCAGTCGGCGGCGGCTCTTCGAATGGCGCGAATGCATTCAACAACATGGGCGGGGCCCTCTTCAATTCGGGCAATGAAATCGAACTAGACGGCAGCGGCACCTTGTACAATCGCGGCACGATTTCTCCCGGTGGTTCCGGCATCGCCGCAACGACCAAGATAGGGGGAAACTTTATCCAAAGCCGAACGGGCATTTTAGCCCTTGATATCGATCCGCGTAGCGGCGCCTCAGACGCGATTGTTGTGCGTGGACCAGCGGCGCTATCGGGTACGGTCTTGCCGCAACTCTTGAACCTCAATTTCTCGTCGTTGGAAATCGCGTTCACAATTCTTTCTGCAAACGGCGTGACGAACGACGGCCTCTCCGTTTCCGATACCGCACTCATCGACTATTCCCTGCTCTATCCCAACGCCCGCGACGTGGTTTTGTCGGCTCGCGTGAAATTTAGCGCGACCGGCCTCGATCCAAACCAATCGGCGGTTTTCGAGTATTTCCGCAGCGGTGCAAACGCTGGGCTATACCCGGGATTTGAAGCAGTCTATCTAAGCCTTTTAAACGCGCCAGATGCCGCCACCGTCGCCGCCATAACCGGCCAACTCTATTCAAACGCCGCAGGCGGCGCGGCCTCTAGCACCCTGCAATTCGGCGACGCGCTCGCGGCGGCCCTTCGCAGCTGCCCCGTGGCTGAAGGCCCCTATGGCCAGTTAGGCGAAACGTCTTGCCTTTGGGCCAAACCAACCTATCGCCAGTTCAGCCAAGACAAAGGCACCAGCCGGGCACAAATCGCCGATGACACCAGCGGCATTTCCGGCGGCGTCCAAACAGCGCTCGGCGAGAACATCTGGGGCGGCCTCGGATTTTCGCTCGAAGAAAGCAACACCCACATCGACGGCACAACCCGCATTGACGGCACCTGGTGGCAAGTTGGCGGCGTCGCTAAGTGGAGCCAAGGACCATGGAAACTTTCTGGCTCGATCAGCGGCGGCCAAGGCTATCTCGAGACAGTTCGTGCAATTAAGATTCCGGGCTTGAGTACAATTGCCTCAAGCGGCACGGACACGGGATTTGCAACGGGTCTCGCCCGCCTCGCTTACTCTTTTGGCGAAACCGGTTTCTACGTCACGCCCATGCTGAACATTGGCTTCAACCACATCAATGTTGATGGCTTCACTGAAACAGGCGCCGGAGCACTCAATCTTCTAGTTGCTCCGGCAAGCACAACGATCTTCTCAGGCGGCCCGGCTGTTGAAATTGGCGCAACGGTTATGGCCCAAGGCCTCGCCTTCAGGCCTTACGCTAAATTCGGATTGACGTTCCTCAGCGAAGATGCATTCACAACCAATGCGCGTTTTGCTGCAGCCCCTGAGACCATCGCACCGTTCACAACGCAAACGCGCTTCGATGACGTCTTTGCCGACGTCTCGGCAGGTGTGCAGTGGTTCAGCGCCAGCGGCATCAACCTGCGTCTCAACTACGATGGCCGCTTTGGCGACAGCAGCGAGCAGCACGGCGTCGATGCCAAGCTGACGATCAATTATTGAGACGGCGATCAGGCGTCGTTACTCTGCTGCTATAGACTTCTTCACTGGCGGCAAGTCCGTACATGTGCCCTCGAACACTTCAGCCGCCATGCCAATCGACTCGCCCAAGGTCGGATGCGGATGGATGGTGTGGGCAATGTCGGATGGCTCGGCACCCATCTCGATCGCGAGGCAGATTTCGCCAATAAGATCGCCCGCGTGCGTGCCGACTATGCCGCCGCCGATGACCTGATGCGTCTCTGCGTCCACCAGCAGCTTGGTGAAGCCTTCGTCGCGTCCGTTGGCTATGGCGCGGCCTGAGGCAGCCCAAGGGAATGCCGCGCGGTGGAACTTGCGTCCCTCAGCATTCAGCTGTTCTTCGGTCTTGCCCGCCCAGGCGATTTCGGGGTCCGTGTAGGCGACGGATGGGATCTGCTTGACGTCGAAGGCGCTGTGCTTGCCTGCCGCCACTTCCGCCGCGACATGCCCCTCGTGCACCGCCTTATGCGCCAGCATCGGCTGACCGACGATATCGCCTATGGCGAAGATATGCTCGACGTTGGTGCGCATGCGTTTATCGACGGAAATATAGCCGCGCTCGCTGACGGCTACGCCCGCCTTCTCGGCCGAAATCAACTTGCCATTGGGCGAACGGCCGACAGCGACGAGCACCATGTCGTAGACTTGTGGTTCGGCAGGTGCCGCCGCTCCTTCAAAGCGCACGTGGATGCCGTCCGTTTTCGCTTCAACACCAACGGTCTTGGTCTTCAACATGACCTTGTCGAAGCGGGGCGCGTTCTTCTTTTCCCAAACCTTGACGAGATCGCGATCGGCGCCCGGCATCAGCCCGTCGAGCATTTCGACGACTTCAAGCCGCGTTCCAAGCGTCGAATAGACAGTCGCCATTTCAAGCCCGATGATGCCGCCGCCGATAACAAGCATCTTTTTCGGGATCTGGCGTAATTCCAGCGCGCCGGTCGAGTCGACGATGCGCGGATCGCTCGGGATAAACGGCAGGTTAACGGCTTCCGAACCCGCCGCGATGATCGCCTTGGAAAATTTCACGTTCTGCACGCTGCCGTCGGCAAGCGTGACGGCCAGAGTGTTCGCGTCAGAAAACTGCCCATTACCTTTGATCACGTTGACCTTGCGCATCTTCGCCATGCCGGCGAGGCCCGTGGTCAACTTGCTAACCACTTTGTTCTTGTGGGCCCGAAGTGCATCAAGATCGATCTCGGGTTTACCGAACTTGATGCCGTGGGTCGCGAGCGCCGCCGCCTCATCGATGATCGCAGCCGTATGCAGAAGCGCCTTTGAAGGGATGCAACCGACGTTCAGGCACACGCCGCCAAGCGTGGGACTGCGTTCGACAAGTACCGTGTTGAGTCCGAGATCGGCGGCCCGGAACGCGGCGGAATACCCGCCCGGTCCTGCGCCGAGCACAACCACGTCGCAGGTCACTTCGGCGCTCATCGGCAATTCCTTTCCGCGTCAATCGTCACAGAACAAGCTGGCGCACGTCCTCCAGCACGTCCACAAGCCTACGGGTGAAGCGCGCCGCGAGCGCCCCGTCAATAACCCGGTGGTCGTAGGAGAGGCACAATGGCAGCATTTGCCGCGGCTCAAACGTCGCCCCATCCCACTTCGGCTTAATCTGCGAGCGCACCACGCCGAGGATCGCAACCTCGGGGGCATTCACAATTGGCGTGAAGCTCGTACCGCCAATGCCGCCGAGTGACGAAATCGAGAATGTACCGCCTTGTATGTCCGCTGGCGCAATCTTGCCGTCGCGCATTTTGGCGGAAACAACAGCGAGTTCCTGCGAGAGTTCTAGCACTCCCTTGCGGTCGACATCCTTGATCACGGGCACAACCAGCCCATCGGGCGTGTCAACCGCGACGCCGATGTTGTAATATTTCTTATAAATCAGGCTGTCCTTGCCGGGTGACAGCGACGAGTTGAACTCGGGGAATTCCTTCAAGGCCACGACGCTGGCTTTCATCAGGAATACAAGCAAGGTCACGCGAAAATTCTTGGCCTTGGCCGCATTATCGAGCGTCTTGCGATAGGCGTCGATTTCGGTGATGTCGGCTTCATCCGTATGGGTGACGTGCGGAATATTGAGCCACGCACGATGCAGATGCGGCCCCGAAAGTTTTTTCATGCGCGACATCGGTTTGATTTCGATGGCGCCGAACTTGGAGAAGTCTTGGACCGGAATTTCAGGGATACCCGTACCGCCCGCTGACGAGCCGCCGCTTAAGGCGCGCTTGACGTCGTCCTTGGTGATGCGCCCCTTTTCGCCGCTCCCCTTTAAGGCCGTCAGATCGACATCCAGTTCGCGCGCTAACCGGCGCACAGAGGGGCTCGCGTGCACACCGGCATAGTCATGCACCGGGGGCGGCGGCACTTCGCGCGGAATGGCGGGCGGCTCCGGCATTTCGCCCACGGCGCTCTTCTGTGCGGGCGCTGCTTTGGCGGCTGGAGCCGTTGGCGTTTCAGTCTTGGCTTCTGCTTTAGCTACCGGCGCTGCCGCCGCATTGCCATCCGCGAGTTTCAGAATGAATGAACCCGCGCTGACCTTATCGCCGACCTTGACCTGTATGCTTTCGACTTTTCCGCCTTGAGGCGCCGGCACTTCCATCGCCGCTTTGTCGCTCTCGAGCGTGATGAGCGGATCGTCCGCCTTGATCACGTCGCCGGGTTTAACGTGTATCTCTATGATCGGCACATTCTTGTAATCGCCGATGTCGGGAACCTTGACTTCGATGAGTGACATTTGAGCTTCCTTGGTGCGTCTGATTTGGTGTCTCACCCTCCGGGTCTGACACCTGTTTCCGTTGTATCCTATGTCTTGAGTTTCGTGTCAGACCCAGAGGGTCAGACACGGTCTCGAAACTAAGCGCGGGACGGATTGAGTTTGTTTGCGTCGATGCCATACTTTTTCATGGCTTCGGCCGCTTTTGTAGAGGGAATGCGGTTTTCGTCTGCCAGTGCCTTCAACGCCGAGACTGCAACGAAATGCCGGTCTACCTCGAAGTGGTGGCGGAGCATCTTGCGGTAATCGGAGCGCCCAAAGCCATCTGTGCCAAGCACGCGATAGGTTGACGAAACATAAGGGCGGATCTGATCGGCATAGAGCTTCATGTAATCGGTCGATGCAATGATCGGCCCTTCGCCGCGCGACGAAAGGCACGCCGTGACGTATGGAACCTTCGGCTTCTCGAGCGGGTTCAGCATGTTCCAGCGCGCAACATCTTCGCCTTCGCGCTTGAGTTCCGTGAAGCTCGTCACGCTCCAGATGTCGGCCGAGACGCCGAAATCTTTCTCCAACAATTCGGCACCCGCCATTACTTCGCGTAAAATAGCGCCAGACCCCAATAGCTGCACCTTGGTCTTGGCCTTGGGGTTGGCCGCCTTCAAGAGATACATGCCTTTGACGATGCCCTCTTCCGCACCTTCCGGCATGGCGGGGTGCACATAATTCTCATTTAGCACCGTGATGTAATAGTAGACGTCTTCTTGATCGCGATACATGCGTTCCAGGCCGCGCTGCACGATGACAGCAAGTTCGTAATTGAAAGCCGGATCGTAGGACACGCAGTTCGGGATCGTGGCGGAGAGAATGTGGCTGTGCCCGTCCTGATGCTGCAAGCCTTCTCCATTGAGCGTCGTGCGCCCCGACGTGCCGCCTATTAGGAAACCGCGCGAGCGCATATCGCCTGCCGCCCAGCAAAGATCGCCAATGCGCTGGAACCCAAACATCGAATAGTAGATGAAGAACGGGATCATCGGCACGTCGGACGAGGAGTACGACGTCGCCGCCGCGATCCACGACGCCATGGCGCCGGCTTCGTTGATGCCTTCTTCCAGGATCTGCCCGTTCTTGTCTTCCTTATAATACATCAGCTGCTCGGCATCTTCAGGCCGGTAGAGTTGCCCCACTTGGCTGTATATGCCAAAGGTGCGGAACATACCTTCCATGCCGAAGGTGCGGCTTTCATCTGGAACAATCGGCACGATGTGCCGGCCGATGCTCTTGTCGCGCATCATCTTGGTCAGCATCTGCACGAACGCCATGGTCGTCGAGATGTCGCGTCCTTCGGAACCCTTCAGTTGCGCGTCAAAGAACGAGAGCGGCGGAATCTCAAGCTTGAACGAAGTCTTCGGGCGGCGCTGCGGCAACGATCCGCCAAGTTTTTCGCGCGCCGCCATCAGGTATTTATATTCGGCGCTGTCTTTGGCGAACTTAATGAACGGCAGCGTCTCCAATTCCTCGTCCGTTAACTTCAAATGAAAGCGGTCGCGGAAGCGCTTGAGACTGTCGTTGCCCATTTTCTTGGCCTGATGCGCGATCATCTGGCCTTCGCCGGAGGCGCCCATGCCGTAACCCTTGACGGTCTTGGCCAGGATCACGCTTGGCTGGTGCTCGCTCGCCACCGCCGCCGCATAGGCTGCGTAGACCTTGCGCGGATCGTGCCCGCCGCGTGTCAGCGACCAAATTCGTTCATCGCTCCAGTCGGCCACTAGCGCTGCCGTCTCGGGATACTTGCCGAAGAACTGTTTGCGGATGTAAGCGCCGTCCTTGGCCTTGAAGTCCTGGTACTGGCCGTCGTTGCTTTCTTCCATCAACTGACGCAACCGGCCCGTGCCATCGCGCGCCAAAAGCTCATCCCAGTTCGAGCCCCAGATGCATTTGATGACGTTCCAGCCAGAGCCGCGGAAGTTGCCTTCCAGTTCTTGGATGATCTTGCCGTTGCCGCGCACCGGCCCATCGAGGCGCTGCAAATTGCAGTTGATGACAAAGATCAAATTGTTGAGTTTTTCCCGGCCCGCGAGCGCAATCGCGCCCAAGCTCTCGGGCTCGTCCATTTCGCCGTCGCCGCAGAACACCCACACCTTGCGCTTCGAGGTGTCGGCCAATCCGCGATCGTGCAGGTACTTCAAGAACCGCGCCTGATAGATCGCCATCAGCGGCCCCAGGCCCATCGACACGGTCGGGAACTGCCAATAGTCCGGCATCAACCAGGGATGAGGATAGGAGGAGAGGCCCTTGCCTTCCGTCTCCTGCCGGAAGCCAAGGAGCTGCGCTTCCGTCAGCCGGCCTTCGAGAAACGAGCGGGCGTAGATCCCCGGCGAGCAATGCCCTTGTATGAAGATAAGATCGCCGCCGTGGCCTTCATGCGGCGCATTCCAGAAATGCATAAAGCCGGTGTCGTACAAGGTCGCCGCCGACTGAAAACTCGCGATATGCCCGCCGAGCTCGGTCGAGGTCTTGTTGGCCTTCAACACTATCGCAAGCGCATTCCAGCGGATCGCCGACTTGATAGCGTGCTCCATGTCTCGGTTGCCCGGATGGGCCGGCTCCTCGTGCGGCGCGATGGTGTTGATGTAAGCCGTATTGGCCGAGAACGGCAGCCTGGCCCCGTGCCGCCGCGCCGTCTCAACCGCAAGGCTTAGAACTTCGTCCGCCCGGTCGGTGCCTTCGAAAGCAATCAGAGACGATATGGCTTCGCGCCACTCACGATCCTCAGACGCGTGCTCGGACGTGTTCGACTTGTCGTCGTCGGTTGGCGCCATTTCGGGTCAAGGCCTCCGGAAAAATGTTCTCTGGTGCAAAACAAGTCTGTGGCGGTGAAACGTAGCCATCTCACAATTAGCCGTAACCAGTGGGTGCGGCTTGGTGCCATTTCTATCAAAAGCATATCTGCCATGCAGGGCAGGTAGTATCCGGATAAAACAGCGATGCTCCCTGAGTTTATTTTGAAGTTTCTTGAACCCCACTATGGATTTGAAAGGACGCCGCATGCTAACCGGGCTTGGAACGCAACGCCACGCCAACCTCAGCCGGTATCAATTGAAAAAAACCGTGTCCCCCGCGCCCTCCAGCGCCCCCCCCATCCTTGAGCGCGCCGGCGCCCTGCTCTCCCACTACGACGTCCTCTTCTGCGACGTCTGGGGTGTCGTTCACAACGGCGTGACCGCATTCGAAGGCGCCTGCGCGGCCCTGAAGCGCTTTCGCGGAGAAGGCGGCACCGTCGTCCTCGTCTCGAACGCGCCGGTCCCCAAGCACCGCGTGGAAGCCATGCTCAAATCTCGCAACGTGCCGGATGACGCCTGGGACGACATCGTCTCATCCGGCGCCATCGCCATCGACCATATCCACGAGCGCGGCTTCAAGAAGCTTTACATGATAGGCCCGCAGGATCGGGACCAAGCCTTCTTCAAGGCGCTCAAGGCTGAGAGCGTGCATCTTGACCAAGCGGACGCCATCGCCTGCACCGGCATGACGGACGACCGCACCGAGACGCCCGAGGACTACAAACCGATCCTCGCCAAAGCGCACGCCCTCAAGCTGCCGTTCGTATGCGCCAACCCGGACCTGCTCGTCGACGTCGGCGGCACGCTGCTCTATTGCGCCGGCGCCGTTGCGGATATCTACGAACAGATGGGCGGGCACGTATTCTGGGCGGGGAAGCCTCACCTCTCGGCCTACGAGACAGCTCACCGCAAGGCCGAGGGCCTTCGTGACGCCAATGTCCCACGCGCCAAATGCCTGGTCATTGGAGACGCCATCCGTACCGACTTGAAGGGCGCCGAAAACTTCGCCTGCGACGCACTCTTTGTTGCGAGCGGCATTCATCGCCACGAAGCCATGGACGGCCACACTCTATCGCCCACCAAACTCGGGGCCCTCTTCCCACCCGGCACGCCAACAGCGGTCGGGGCAATGGTGGAGTTGAGGTGGTAGCGCTTCCCCCTCTCCCCATTACTGCACTTAATGGGGAGAGGGTTGGGGTGAGGGGCAGCCGCTTGTTCGAACGTTTTGCCCACCCCTCAACCGTCATGGCCGCGGAGGCGGCCACCCACGACGAGCTTCCGCAAGCGCTATTTCTGCAATAGCATTCATCCGGAACCACCACCACCCGGCCCCGCAACATGCGCGATTTCTGGATCAAAGAACCCTGCGTCTACATCATGGCAAGTAAGCCAAACGGTATCCTCTACGCGGGTGTAACGAGTTCACTCCACAGTCGCGTCTCGATCCACAAACAGGACCTCATAGACGGCTTCACGAAGAAATACGGTGTGCACCGGCTCGTCTACTACGAGATGCACGAAACGATGGAACAGGCCATTCAACGCGAAACGCGCATCAAGAAATGGAAACGCGCCTGGAAGGTTCGCCTCATCCAAGAGATGAATCCCGAATGGCTCGATCTATTCGATGAAAAGTGGGGTTCCATCAACGAAGGCCCCGCGGATATCGAACGCTTCCATCGCTGAGTTGTTACACTGACCCTTGCCGTGGGTGGCCGCCTGCGATGCCTTCGGCATCATCGCTATCGCGACGCGGCCATGACGTCCGTGGGGTGTGTAATCTCGGGAAATCCGCGAAACCGAAATCGCAATTCTCGCCACGGTGGCGCGCATAAATACTAACGTCATGGCCGCGAAGGCGGCCACCCACGACAAGTTGTAAGCACCCGGTGAAGACCGCCTTGCGGGGCGCCTAAGGGATAGTGTTTGTTGTCTTCTGAAACTTTGTCAGGAGACTGTTCCGTGGGTATGTCTGGGGATAGACCGCGACACTTCGATATTATTGCGCAAACACGCCGGGTCAGAACCGACGAGGAGAAGCGGGCGATCGTCGCTGAAGCATCTCTTGGTCATCGTAATATCTCAGCCGTTGCGCGCCGTCATGGACTGAAGCCGAGCCTTTTGTTCCGCTGGAAAAAGCAGTTTGCGGCCGGTCTGGTGCCAACCCCACGGCCAGCGCCAACACCCTTTGCCCCCGTCATGGCGTTGCCGCCGCCATTGGCAATTCCGAACATGGGGGCGTGGGTGCAGCCCGGCCTGCAGCATCTAGGTATAATCGAGATCGAGGTCTCCGGCGGCCGTAAAGTGCGCGTTTGCGCCGATATCGATACCGGCGTTCTCAAGCGGATTGTTGCGGCCCTCGAGACGCTGCCGTGATTCCAGTTCCGGCCGGTGTCCACGTTTGGCTTGCTGTGGGCCACACCGATATGCGGCGCGGCTTTCCAGGGCTTGCTTTGCTGGTGCAGGAAACATTGAAGTCCGATCCGCATGGCGGGCATCTGTTCGTGTTCCGCGGCAAGCGCGGAGATCTGGTGAAGATCATCTGGCACGATGGCCACGGCGCCTGTCTGTTCCAAAAGCGGTTGGAGCGCGGGCGGTTTATCTGGCCGGTGACCAACGGCGGTGCGGTGACGATCTCGGCGGCGCAACTGGGTTACATGCTGGAAGGGATCGACTGGCGCGCCCCACAAAAAACGTACCGGCCAGAGATCGCGGGATAGAACGAAGCAGTATACATAGTGCGCATGGCACTGGATCTCGCCACGCTCCCGAAAGATATTGCTGCGCTAACAGCGCTGCTGCTTGCGTCTGATGCGCGCGCCGAAAGAGCCGAAACCCGCGCACTCGACCTTGACGGCCAGATTGCTCACCTGAAGCTGACCATCGCCAAGATGCAGCGCGACACGCACGGCGCGTCGTCGGAAAAAGGCGCGCGTCTGCTCGATCAAATGGAACTGCAGCTCGACGAGCTGATCGCGACAGTTGCCGCAGGCAAGGCCGCGGCCCACATCAATGCACCGGGCGTGATTGAAGGCGAGGCGGCGCAGAAACCGGCGCGCCGCGCGCTTCCATCTCATCTGCCGCGCGAGCGGGTCGTGCATCAAGCGCCCTGCGCCTGCGCCCATTGCGGCAGTGACCAGTTACGCAAACTCGGCGAGACCGCGACGGAGACGCTGGAGCTGATCCCCATCAGCTGGAAGGTCATCAGCCACGTCCGCGAAAAGTTCAGCTGCCGGGCGTGCGAAAAGATCACCGAAACAGCGGCACCATCGCATCCGATTGCACGCGGCCGGGCCGGGCCTCAGCTGTTGGCGCATATTCTGTTCTCGAAG
This sequence comes from Hyphomicrobium sp., assembly GCA_031419515.1. Classification (GTDB taxonomy): domain Bacteria; phylum Pseudomonadota; class Alphaproteobacteria; order Rhizobiales; family Hyphomicrobiaceae; genus Hyphomicrobium_B. The sequence continues at coordinate 1,355 of JANOKZ010000236.1, read as the reverse complement.
TATGGCGCGCATCTGCCGTTGAACCGGCAGAGCGAGATCTACGCCAACGACGGCATCGATCTCGATGTCTCGACGCTCGCCGATTGGGTTGGCGCATGCAGTGCCACGTTGCAGCCGCTTGTTGACGAGATCGAAAAGCACGTTCTCGCCGCCGAGCGCATTCATGCCGACGACACGACGGTGCCGGTGTTGGCCAAGAATAAATGCGTGACCGGCCGACTGTGGACGTATGTCCGCGACGATGCGCCGTTCGGCGGCGGCGCGGCACCGGCAGCGCTCTATTACTACTCGCCAACACGCGGTGGCGAACATCCCGAACAGCATCTGGCAAATTATAGCGGCCTGATGCAGGCCGATGCCTACTCTGGCTACAACGGGCTCTATGCTTGGCCTCGGCGACACTCCTCCGTCGCGCCGGCCGCCGAGGCAGGCCGTATCATCGAAGCGGCGTGCTGGGCGCACGGGCGGCGCAAGTTCTTCGAACTGGCCGATCTGCAAAAAGCGCCCATCGCCATTGAAGCCGTGCGCCGCATTGATGAGCTGTTCGCGATCGAACGCGAGATCAACGGCAAACCGCCAGACGTGCGAAGAGCCGTTCGCCAGGAGCGATCAAAACCGCTCGTGACTGCGCTCGAAACCTGGCTTCGAGACGAGCGCCGGAAACTCTCATCCAAAGCACCCGTCGCCAAGGCCATCGACTACAGCCTCAAACGCTGGCCCGCGTTCATGCGGTTCTTGGACGACGGCCCGATCTGCATGTCGAACAACGCTGCCGAACGCGCCGTGCGCGGCATCGCGATTGGCCGGAAAAACTGGACGTTCTGCGGCAACGACTCCGGTGGCCGCCGGGCCGCAGCCTTCTATACGCTGATCGAAACCTGCAAGCTCAACGATGTCGATCCGCGCGCCTGGCTCGCAGATGTCCTGGCCCGCATCGCCGATCTTCCGATGAAGCGCATCGCAGACCTATTGCCGTGGGCCTGGAAAGCCGCCCGCAATGGCAATGCCGCCGCTCCCAATTGAAACGGTTCACCTGCGGTCTTGACCGGATGCTTACTAACGGTGATCAGAAGCTGCCGTCCAGGCAAGCCCTTGAAAGCGCCCGCACCAGAAAAATCGCGCTGTATAGCCATCCGGCAGCGGCCGCAGCCGCTGCCCCGGTTTTAATGGACTATCACGTGCCGCTGTTTCGCGAAGACCAGTACCTCGGTACCCTGCTGGCCAGTTACTCGACGGCCGCGCTGCTCCAGGAAATGGTGCCCTGGTGGTTCGCGCAGGACAATGAAGTGGTACTGGCCGATACGGACGATACCGTGATTGAAAAGCGCGCTGCCGGTGGACCGGGCCGCGGGGTC
>JANOKZ010000235.1:0-22992 GCA_031419515.1 Hyphomicrobium sp. | reverse complement strand
TTCGCAAAGCCGACGAACGAAGCGTCGAAGCGGTCTGGAGGCGCATCGGAAATTTGCTCACTCACTTCAAGCCAACAGAATGCGCAAACTATCTGCACAACAGCGGCTACGGTTCCATATGAACCGGAAAGACTCTAGGTTTTCTTGCGAGATTTTTTCGACGCCGGAATCGTAGATGCTTGCATCGACGAGGCCGACGTTCTTCTTGTTGCTGCCTTTAACTTTATTTTCTTGGCTGCAGCCGCACGGGCAGCGTGTAGCGCCGCGCGCGCCCAATCCAGCATCTCGTCCGTCTCGTCATAGAGACGATCTGGAATCCGCCAGTACGACATGGTGACGGGCCGGGTCTGACCTTCGTAGACGAAGCGGCCCTGCCCTTCGGCTTCGAACATGCCTTTGTTGATGTCGTCGGCCTTGAGGTAAAGAATATCGTCGGCGATTAGGCCGAACATCACGCCGTCGCAATAGACACCGAAGCCGCCAAACATTTTTTTTGATCGAACCGTTCCGAGCGGCTGCAAGACCTCATTCAGAAATTCAACGAGATTATTGCCCGCCATGGCATCACCCTGACGCTCAAAAGCTGCTGCCTTCCGTCTTTAGGAACTCGATTTCTTCCGAAGTCGACTTGCGGCCAAGGATATCATTGCGGTGCGGAAACCGTCCAAATCTCTGGATTATTCTAAGATGGGCCTCCGCGAAGCGCGCATATTCGGCGTCGCCAAGGGTCTGGAATAGTTCTACAGAGCGGTTCTGATCGGCCAGATCTTCGCTATGCTCAAATGGAAGAAAGAAGAAAATTCGGACGTCGTCTTCCACCTCTCGATCAAAGCCACATACGATCGCAGACGCCGCAATCGAGCGGGCCAGCTCATCCGTCTCAAACATCTTAGGAGTGGCGCGGAACATGTTGCGCGAGAACTGGTCGAACACAATCAGGGTGGCAAGCGCACGTTGCGGTGACGTCAAAGCTTGGGCCATAGATGAATGCGACATCCGGCCGTGCAGCGGCGCAAACCGTCGTCGAAGTTCCTCGTCCAGAGCCGTGTCAGAAACAAACCAGCGGCCGCGTCCAACAGCGCGCCAAAAATCGATGACTTCTGCTGCTTCTGTTTCTGTCACACCGCAATCTTGCATGGAACGGGCGCTTCTGAACTCCGCAACTCAGTGAGCCGGCCCAAATCCCTCTGGCGTCACGGGCTGCAAGTCAACGCTCTCGCCGCAGCCGCACGCCCCCTTCTGGTTCGGGTTGTTGAACACAAACTGCGACGCAAGCTTATCGGTCTTGAAGTCCATCTCGGTGCCAAGCAGATACATGACAGCGGTCGGCTCGATGATGACGACGGCGCCCCGGTCTTCGATCACTTCATCGAACTTCCCGATCTCGTCTGCCCAGCTCATGGTGTATTCCATGCCGGCGCACCCGCCCTTCTTGATACCGATTTTCAAACCCTTGACGCCGGGCTTCGCCGACATCAGGCTCGTGACGCGCGACGCAGCCGCGTCCGTCAGTGTCATTACTTTTGGCATCATGCGCAGTGAGGGCATCGTGTTCGACCTTCTGAGGCGTTCGCTGAGTATATATGGGCATTCGCGGGTAGTTTACGAGACCCACCCTTAGAACATGTTTACGGCAAGCTGAGCTTCGTCCGACATGCGGCTTTTGTCCCAAGGAGGGTCAAAAGTCAGCGTCACCTTGACGTTATTGACGCCCGCGACTGTGCTGACGGCCGCTTCGACCCAGCCCGGCATTTCGGCTGCGACCGGGCAACCGGGCGAGGTTAAGGTCATCTCGACATCGACATTGCGGTTGTCATCGACATCGACCTTGTAGATAAGCCCGAGCTCATAGATGTCGGCCGGAATTTCCGGGTCGTAGACGGTCTTCAAAGCCGCAACGATGTCCGTCGTCAGCCGGTCAAGTTCTTCTTGCGGCAAAGGATTAGCGGCCGAAGCTTTGACTTCAGCAGCCGGCGTTTCCGCGGGCGTGTCAAGCGCGGCGACGGCGTCTTTCAATGCTTCAGCCACTTTCGCTTTGCCTTCAGCCTTGCTGTCCATCGAACCAGTTCCTTTACGCAAATAGATCGTGTGCTCTGACGAGAGCGTCCGCCAAGGCGTCCACTTCGGCAAGTGTATTGTACATGGCAAATGATGCCCGGCATGTGGCCGTGACCCCAAGCCGCTCCATCAGCGGCTGCGCACAGTGGTGGCCGGCCCGGATTGCAATACCCGAACGGTCAATGATTGTTGAGACGTCGTGCGGATGAAGCCCATCGACCGTGAATGAGAAGATCGCGCCTTTGCCGGGCGCAGTGCCATGCAGCTTCAGCCACGGCAAAGCTGTCAGCCGCTCCTGAGCATAGACCGCGAGTTCAGCTTCGTGACGGGCGATTTTATCACGCCCGACCTGCATCATGTAATTGAGCGCCGCGCCAAGCCCGATGGCTTCGACAATCGCGGGCGTTCCGGCTTCAAACTTGTGCGGCGATTTGTTGTAGGTCACGCGATCGACGGCAACGGTTTCAATCATATCTCCGCCCCCCTCATAGGGCGGTAGAGCATCGAGGTGATGCTTCTTGGCGTAGAGCACGCCGATGCCGGTCGGGCCATAAGTCTTGTGGCCGGTGAAAACGTAGAAATCGGCATCGAGATCGCGCACGTCAACCGGCATATGCACGACGGCCTGACTGCCATCGATCAGCACCGGAACGCCTTTGGCATGCGCAATGCGAATGATGTCTTTGACCGGGTTGACGGTGCCGAGCACGTTTGACATGTGCGTAATGGCAACGATCTTGGTTTTCTTGGTAATCATGCGATCGAGTTCGCCAACCAGCAACTCGCCGCGATCGTTCATGGGCAACCACTTCAAGACCGCGCCTTGGCGTTCGCGCAGGAAATGCCACGGCACGATATTGGCGTGATGCTCCATGATCGAGAGCACGATTTCATCGCCCTCGCCGATCTCTTTCTGCCCGAGCACATTGGCGACAAGATTTATGGCACTCGTGGCGTTGCGCGTGAACACAATCTCGTCAACGCTGGCGGCATTCAAGAATCGGCGCACTGTCTCGCGTGCGGATTCGAAATTTTCCGTCGCCGCATTCGAGAGGTGGTGCAGGCCGCGATGCACGTTAGCGTATTCGAAGCGGTAGGCATGATCCATGGCTTCGAGAACCGAACGCGGCTTCTGGGCCGACGCGCCGCTGTCGAGATAGACGAGCGGCTTACCATGCACCTCACGATAGAGAATCGGGAAGTCGGTACGAATACGCTCGACGTCATAACCTGCAGCACCCGATGCCGGTCCTGACTTTGCCACCGCTCTTACTTCGCTGCCCATAGACGGGCCTCCTTCGATCATTCCACCGTCACGCGCCAAATCACGCACTAAGCCAAGTCTTGGCCATCGTCTGAAACGCCAATCGGAGACCTTCGTGCTCCACCTTGTCGAAGGCTTCGCCGATAAACGACTCGATCAACAGCGCCCGCGCCTCATTTTCCGGGATCCCGCGCGACATGCAGTAGAAGAGCAGGTCTTCGTCCAGCTCTGCCGAAGTCGTCCCGTGTCCGCACACCACGTCGTCGGCATAAATCTCGAGCTCGGGTTTGGAATCGAATTCCGCGTCCGGCGACAGCATGAGGGCCTGCGCCATTTGCTTACCGTCGGTCTTTTGTGCGCCCGGGCGCACGATGACTTTGCCTTGGAAAATACCGCGCGCATGGCCGTCGAGTACACCCTTGAACAATTCGCGGCTTTCGCAGTGGGGTACCGCGTGATCGACCACAAGAGTTGTATCGATGTGCTCAGCGCCGCGCGCCAGAAATGCGCCCGAGAGGTCGAGCTTGCTGCCCACGCCTTTATAGTTGGCGAAGATCTGGTTGCGCGCAAGGCCCTGGCCCGATGTGTACTGGAAACCGCGATAGTTCGCGTCGCGCCCAATCGAAATGTTCCAGTTGGAGAGATGCACCGCCTTGCCGTGATCGGCGGCAATCTTGAAATGCGCGATTGTTGCGCCGTCTCCAACGCGCATCTCGGTCAGTGCGTTGACTTGGCTGTCATGGGTTGAACCCGGAACCGCTACGTGCGCCTCGATGATCGTCGCCGTCGCGCCTTTGCCAATGGTGATGACATTGCGCACGGTTGTCGCGAGCGCGTCTTTGCCTGAGCGCACGAAGACGATGAGCAATGGCTTTTCAAGACGCGCCCCCGCCGTAACGTCAACAACGGCGCCGTCTGTCACAAAGGCAGTGTTAAGCGTCATGGTCGAATCGCGCTCGCCGCCGGCAATCTCAACGAGACCGTCTGCGATTTTGTCCGGCGCCGCGTCGAGTGCACCAGCCAATGGCTTCACTTCGATCCCAACCGCGCCCTGCAGATCGGAGAGCGCGGCGCAGCAGTGTCCGTTTACGAAAGCGATGCGGTGCACATCGACGTCGGTGAGAGGTCCAAGCGCAACGATCAACTCGGCAACGGTTGTTTTCCCCGCCACATCCTTTTCAAGCGCCGGCCGGTAGGCTTCTTTCAGACTGTTGCGCAGGTCGGTGTATTTCCATTCCTCAACGCGGCGATGCGGCAGGCCGATGGCGCTGAAACGGCCAATGGCGTCCGCACGCGCAGCCGTCACGCCAGCGTTGCCCGGCAGCCGGGGCGCGGCCGCTGCAAACGCTTCCGAGAGCGCCAGCTCGGCCTTAGTTTTCATAAGTGCTACGTTCATGTCACGCTGCCTTGCCAGTGTAATCGGCGTAACCCGATTTCTCGAGTTCGAGCGCCAGTTCCTTGCCGCCCGTCTTCTGGATCTTGCCATCCGCCAGCACGTGCACCTTGTCGGGCACGATGTAGTTCAAGAGGCGCTGATAGTGCGTGATGACGAGGAACGCACGGTCTTTGTCACGCAGCGCGTTGACGCCTTCGGAGACGACGCGCAGCGCATCGATATCAAGGCCAGAATCTGTTTCATCCAGCACGCAAAGTGTCGGCTCCAAAAGCGCCATTTGCAGAATTTCCGAGCGCTTCTTTTCGCCGCCCGAGAAGCCGACGTTAACCGGGCGCTTCAGCATCTCGACATCGATGTTGAGCTTGGCGCCTTTTTCCTTGATCAGCTTCATGAAGGCGGCAACGTTGACTTCAGCTTCTCCGCGCCGCTTTTTGACGGCGTTGAGCGCCGTGCGCAGGAACGTGAGACCCGCGACGCCCGGGATTTCCATCGGATATTGGAAGGCCAGGAACACGCCCTTAGCGGCGCGCTCGTCGGGCGCCAACTCCAAGATGCTTTCGCCATTCCACAGGATATCGCCGTCCGTCACTTCGTAGCCGGCGCGGCCAGCAAGCACGTAGGCAAGCGTGGATTTACCAGACCCGTTCGGGCCCATGATGGCGTGCACTTCTCCTCTAGGAACTTTGAGGGACAACCCCTTGAGGATCGCCTTGTCCTCGTCCGCGAGCTTCACGTGCAGGTTTTTGATTTCGAGCATATTTAAACCTTCAATTCTGATGCGATTTTTGTACAAAGTTCACCATACAGCTCGTCTGTAAGATCGTTTTCGATTAACTGTATTCGTCCCCAAGGCGCCAAGAGCTCATCATCGTCCTTGGCAGCCAAACTGATTTTCTTCTCGCCTGCGTTGATCGTTGCTTCCCTAGTCCCTATCTGCTCGACCGAATAGTTGGTATACCCAAGGGGGTCGCTTTCATCACCATGCAGTCGATCGACGAACTGCAGCAGTATCCGATTTGAACGAGCCATCAGTTGAATTCCTCTTGGCCAACACAGCGCTTCGAAAACCTAAACTCTCCGTCATCCCCGCGAAGGCCGGGACCCACGACAGGTTTCAATGCGCTTGGTAGCGCGGTACGTTCGCACGCAACGGGACTTTTCTTCACACAACAAGCATCATCTACGAGGATATTTGCCGTGGGTCCCGGCCTTCGCCGGGATGACGTCAAAGGGTGGGCCGGCAGCGAGGCAAACATCATCCGACGCTCCCTTCCAGACTTATCCCGATCAGCTTCTGCGTCTCCGCCATGAACTCCATCGGCAGGTGCTGCAGTACGTCGCGCACGAAGCCGTTGACGACCAGGGCGATGGCTTCTTCTTTCGAGAGCCCGCGCTGCTGGCAATAGAACAGCGTGTCGTCGGAAATTTTCGACGTCGTCGCTTCGTGCTCGAAATGCGCAGTTGAGTTCTTGGCTTCGAGGTAGGGCACGGTGTGCGCGCCGCACTTATCGCCAATCAGCAAACTATCGCAGTTCGTAAAATTCCTGACGCCCGTTGCCTTGCGATGCGCCGAGACGAGCCCGCGATAGGTGTTCTGCGAGTGCCCGGCCGCGATGCCCTTGGAAATAATACGGCTCGACGAGTTCTTGCCCAAGTGGATCATCTTGGTGCCGCTATCGACTTGCTGATAGCCATTCGACACGGCGATCGAATAGAACTCGCCTCGGCTATAATCGCCGCGCAGAATGCAGCTCGGATACTTCCAAGTGATGGCGGAACCGGTTTCCACCTGGGTCCAGGAAATCTTCGAGTGATGGCCACGGCAATCGCCGCGCTTGGTCACGAAGTTATAAATCCCGCCCTTGCCGTTCTTATCGCCGGGATACCAATTCTGTACGGTCGAGTATTTGATTTCTGCTTCGTCCAATGCGACGAGTTCGACCACGGCGGCGTGCAACTGATTTTCGTCGCGCATCGGCGCCGTGCAGCCTTCGAGATAGCTGACGAAGGCGCCACGTTCCGCGATAATGAGGGTGCGCTCGAACTGGCCGGTTTCCTTCTCATTAATGCGGAAATAGGTCGAGAGTTCCATCGGGCAGCGCACGCCCGGCGGGATGTAGACGAACGAGCCGTCCGAGAAGACGGCCGAATTCAGCGCTGCATAATAATTGTCGGACTGCGGTACGACGGAGCCCAAATACTTCTTCACGAGTTCGGGGTGCTCGCGCACGGCTTCCGAAAACGAGCAGAAAATCACGGCCGCTTTCTTGAGTTCTTCCTTGAAGGTCGTGACCACAGAGACACTGTCGATGACGGCGTCAACCGCAACGCGCGAGCCCTGGACGCCAGCGAGAATGGCTTGTTCCTTCAACGGCACGCCGAGCTTTTCGTACATTTTCAAGAGTTCAGGATCGACATCGGCAAGGCTTTTCGGGCCTTCCGTCGATTTCGGTGCCGAGTAGTAGTGGAGATCCTGGAAATCGATTTTTGGATAGTGAACCTTGGCCCAGGTGGGCTCAGTCATGGCTTTCCAGCGCGTGAAGGCTTCGAGCCGCCACGCCAGCATCCATTCCGGCTCATTCTTGCGCGCCGAGATGTAGCGCACGGTCGATTCATCCAGGCCCCGGGGTGCCTTGACACTCTCGATATCCGTTTCAAACCCATACTTATACAGATCGACGTCGATCGTCTTGACCTGATCGATCGTCTCCTTAACTGCGGCCATTGTCTTACCGTCTCCTTGTCGAGCCCTTTTGGGACCCCTTATTTGTTACGCAGCGAGCGCCGATTGGCTCACAATTGTCTTCCATGCGGCGAGAAATGCCGCGATGTCGTGTTCGGTTGTTTCGGGTCCAAGGCTGACGCGGATCGCAGCACCTGCAATGCCAACATCAAATCCCATGCTCTGCAAAACGTGACTGACACCCACCTTGCCGGAAGAACATGCGGCACCGGCGCTCGCCGCGATGCCAGCGAGGTCGAGTTTGATGACCATGCTCTCGGCGTGCTTCCCAGGAAGCGCGATGGCCGACGTATTCGCGAGGCGCGGCGCTTTTGCACCAATCAGAATCGCGTTGGGCGAGAGTTTGCGCACCTCAGCTTCGAGTTGGTCTCGCAGCAAAGCAATCCGCGGCATCGCAGCAAAGTTGGTCCGTGCTTCAGCCGCCGCTGCACCAAACCCTGCGATGGCTGCGATGTTTTCTGTTCCTGCGCGACGGCGGCGCTCTTGCCCACCTCCGCGAACGAACGGAACAAGATCAACGTGGTCGCGAATGAGAAGCGCACCTGCGCCCTTGGGTCCGCCCATTTTATGCGCCGAAACGCTCAGCGTTGTGACGCCGAGAGCTGCGAAATCAATCGCCAACCGGCCGGCAGCCTGCACCGCATCGACGTGCATGGAGAGGCCGTGTTCGCGGGCGAGCACTGCGAGTTCGGCAACGGGCTGAATGACGCCGGTCTCGTTATTGGCCATCTGCAAAACGACAAGCGCGCGGCCTAATTTGGCGCCGCTTGCGACGTGACGCGCCACATCCACAATGCGCGCGATGCCCTCCGCACCAACTGGAATTTCGATGATTTTAGCACCCGACGCTTTCACAGGCGCCAGAACGCTGTCGTGCTCAATGCCAGCGACAAAGATGGTGTCCCACCCTTGGGCCATCACCCAGGCATTTGCTTCCGTCGCGCCGCTCGTAAAAACGACTTCGGAGGGCTTTGCTCCAACAAGCCGGGCCACATCTTCGCGCGCCGCTTCAACGATGCCGCGTGCGCGCCGGCCTTCACCGTGAACCGACGAGGCGTTGCCGGTCACATCCAGCGCCGCGATCATGGCTTTGCGCGCTTCGGGGCGCAGCGGCGCAGTCGCGTTGTAATCGAGATAGACGCGCGGCGTTTGCGTGCGCGCAGTCGCGCGATTGAGGGGCTGCCCTTTGCTTGCGGCGACGTCGTGAAGCGTGATCGAATTCAGATACGACGCTGTCGCGTCGCTTAAGCCCTGCCACAGCCCATGCGTGATGCAACGCTCGCCACCTTGGCAGCCATGCGCTTCGTCTGTGCAGCGGGTGAAATGCGTGTCTTCCTCAACGGCCGTCATCACATCAGCGATGGAAATTTCAGAGGCGCTGCGCGCCAGGCGATACCCGCCCGAACGTCCGCGCGCGCTTTCAATCAGTCCCGCGCGGCGCAGCTGGAGGAATAGCTGTTCGAGATAGGGGAGCGGCAGCTTCTGCTGCTCGGCGATTTGCGAGAGCGGAAGTGCCGTGTCGCTGGCGTGGCGCGCGAGTTCCGCCATCGCCATAACCGCATAACGCCCTTTAGTATTCAGTTCCACGACTCGAAATCTCCTGGACTGGCACCACCCCAAATGGCGGCGCAATCCAACACACTTGCTAACACGCTTGCTTTTGGCACCCAGTCTCGTGCTAAGAGACGCGCCCTGAGCTGCGCTGCGCTGCAACGACGTGCGGCAAACCTATTCTTTCGAATAGTTCTAAACTTGACTGTAATATGTAAATCCCGACCCCGCTAGTCAAGGATTGAATTGGCGTCGCACGTGGTCGTGAATGCCGCAGTGCCAACGGCGCCGCACAATCATGCACCCGAAGGGCGAGCCGCCCTAAACCCGCAGAATTTCGCGAACCTGAGAAAGTGTGAGATGCCCGAACTGATCATCAATGGCCCGGCGGGCCGCATCGAAGCTCGTTATCACCACGAAACCAACGGTGACAGCCCGATTGCTCTCATTTTACACCCCCACCCGCAATTCGGGGGCACCATGAACAACCAAGTGGTCTATTCGCTTTACCACTCGTTTGCTGAGCGCGGCTTTTCAGTCCTGCGCTTCAATTTTCGCGGTGTCGGCCGCAGCCAGGGCGTGTGGGACGGCGGTCCGGGCGAGCTGGCCGATGCGGCGTCAGCTCTCGACTGGCTGCAACTCGTCAAGCCGGATGCCAGGACCTGCTGGATAGCGGGTGTATCCTTCGGAACTTGGATTGCCATGCAGCTGTTGATGCGGCGGCCCGAAATCGACGGCTTCATCTGCGTCGCGCCACCCTCTAACCTTTATGACTTCTCGTTCCTTGCCCCCTGCCCGTCCTCGGGCCTGATGATCAACGGCGACAAGGACCGCGTTGTCCCAACCGCGTCGGTCGCGGAAATGTCGGTCAAACTCAAGACCCAAAAGGGCATCAAGATCACGCACGAGATCGTGCCGGGTGCCAACCACTTCTTCGAAAATAAAACCGACGAACTCGGCAAAATCGTGGGCAGCTATTTGGACGAACGCATGTCTCAGTTCGAAAAGGACCGGGCCCGCGAAAAGGAACGCGAGCGCGAACGAGAGTTGCAGCGTTCCCGTCAGCGCGAACTCGAGCGTCTCGAAGCGTCGAGCGCGCCTGCCGCGATTACTTCATCCGGCGACGACGACGACGAGTAAGGCGCTGCACGAACCTAGCGCCGCAGTTGCCGGCTACCCCACAACGCGGCGGCGGCGCCGAGCACGAGCGGGGCTACGCCTAAGGCCGCAACAAGCCGCCAGAAACGGCCAGGATCGCCCGCTCGCGAAACTGTTTCAGCGACGGCGTCAGCGCCCGCTCCATAACTTATGGCTATGGTCCCGCTGCCGAGCGCGCTGACGAGCATAACAACGCCGAGCAACGCCGCGATAGCGCCGATGAAGACTGCAGCGGCAGCGAGGCCCGCTCTGAACATCGACATGCTTCAATCCTCATTGGCTGGTTTAGGGGGAGCGAAAATGCTAATCCTTGGCTTGGCAACAAGGCCTCCGCTCATGGGCACTGCGACGCCCGTCGTCCCTGGAAAGGTAATCGGCAGCCCTTTGAGGCTCCGCACGGCGAGATAAGCCCAGGCTTCGGCCTCCATGCTATCACCGTTCAATCCAGCGGCTTCTGCCGGCACGACAGCGTGATGCACAAGCCCTGCCAGCATACTCATCAGCGTTTGATTGCGCCGCCCCCCGCCTGCGATGATCCACAGTTCGGGTTCTTCCGGCATGTGCTGGCGCGCGCGCGCAATTGTTTCAGCGGCAAAAGCCGTCAGTGTCGCCGCGCCATCTTCGACGCCGAGAGATGCGACAGGATCCAGTGAGAAGGAATTGCGATCAAGAGATTTCGGCGGCGGCGACTTGAAGTAGGCGTGGTTCAGATACTCGTGAAGTACACTGGCGTTGACGTTTCCTTGCGCCGCCATCTCGCCGTCCGCATCGAAATCGAAGGCTACTTTTGCGCGCATCCAATCATCAATGAGCGCATTGCCGGGGCCCGTGTCAAAGGCGAGAATACGGCCATCGCGGCCTATCCAGGTCACGTTGGCAACGCCGCCGATGTTGACGATGGCCACCGGTCGCTGCGGAAGTTTCGCCGTCAACGCTTGATGATAAACCGGCACCAGCGGTGCGCCCTGCCCGCCTGCCGCAACATCGGCCGCACGCAAGTCATAGACGACGCGGATGCGGGTAAGATCGGCCAGCATCTCGCCAATGCCGAGTTGTACAGTGAGCCTATCATCGGGCCGGTGCAGCACTGTCTGCCCATGAAAGCCGATGACATCGATCTGATCGCGTGTAATCCCCTGCTTGCGCAAGAAATGCGAAACGGCGGCGCCATGAAGTTCTGTCAGTTCGCGCTCTGCGTGAGGCAAATGGGCCGGCCGGTCGCGCCGGTCCTCGATGTCTTTGGAATCTGCGATGGCCTCCAACAACAGCGCCCGCATTTCAGGGTTATAGGGCAACGTCATCGCCGGACCGCGCACGACGTGAGATTCGCCATCGGTCGTAACCAGCGCGACGTCGATGCCGTCCAGGGACGTCCCGCTCATCAACCCCAGCGCCTGCATAACCTTCGTCATCGAGACCTTGCCCCTAGAGCCTTCCCGTGCTCATGTCTGCCGCCTCGAACACTGAGGCGGCACTTTCCTTTAGCGCGACCCTAGACCATGGCCGCCGTGTCTCATAGCACAAGGCCTCATAGCCCAGATATCGATCAGTTATCCCATGACCAAGCTCAAATCTGATTTTCTCAATATCCTCACCGAACGCGGATTTCTTCACCAGTGCTCGGATATGGAGGCTCTTGATAAGGAAGCCGCCGCCGGCAAACTCATTGCCTACGTCGGTTATGACTGCACGGCGCCATCGCTGCATGTTGGCTCGCTCATTTCGATCATGATGCTTACCTGGCTGCAAAAAACCGGTGGCAAGCCGATCGTGCTGATGGGTGGCGGGACGACGCGCGTCGGAGATCCCTCTGGCAAAGATGAAACCAGGCAGCTCCGCACTGTCGACGAGATCGACGCCAACAAAGACGGCATGAAGCAGGTCTTCTCGCGGTTCCTGCAGTTTGGCTCCGGCAGGACTGACGCCATCATGGTCGATAACGCCGAATGGCTGGCACCCCTCAACTACATCGACTTTCTGCGCGACGTCGGCCGGCACTTTTCGGTCAATCGCATGTTGACGATGGACAGCGCGAAAATGCGTCTTGAGCGCGAGCAGGAACTCTCGTTCATAGAATTCAACTACATGCTGCTGCAGGCCTATGACTATGTTGAACTGGCGCGCCGCTACGGCTGCAATCTGCAGATGGGCGGCTCTGATCAGTGGGGCAACATTGTCACCGGCATCGACCTTGGCCGCCGCATGGGCGTGAAAGACCACCTGCTTGCCTTAACCTGCCCGCTTCTGACGACCGCATCGGGCTCAAAAATGGGCAAGACCGCGTCGGGCGCGGTGTGGCTCAACGAAGCGCAACTCTCCGCCTATGATTATTGGCAATACTGGCGCAACACGGAGGACGCCGACGTCGCGCGGTTCTTGAAACTCTTCACGATGCTGCCGATAGATGAAGTCGCAAAACTTGCTGCGCGTCAAGGCGCCGACATCAACGAAGCCAAGAAGGTTTTGGCAACCGAAGCGACCGCGCTTATTCACGGGCGCGACAAAGCAGAGGCGGCGGCAGAGACAGCGAAGAAAACGTTTGAAGACGGACAAGCCGCAGTGGGCCTACCAATATTCCAAACTCAAATTGGACCAGGAATTGGCGTCCTGACATTGTTTGTCGATGCAGGCCTAGCCTCTTCAAATACTGAGGTTAGGAAGGCAATCTCCAACAATGCAATATCCATAAACGATACCCGAGTCACTGACCCCTCACGTATTTTCACAGCTGCCGACCTTGTGAACGGCCAGGCTAAGCTCTCCCTTGGCAAGAAAAAGCACGTCGTACTGAAGCCCAAGTGAAATACTTATAATTTTTCCGGAGCAATGCGGAGCCACTGATCCCCCTCCCCTTGACGGGGAGGGGCAAGGGGTGGGGTGACGAGCTTGGCGAAATGAATCTTTGCTGGTTCGAATTATGTTGCGCAATCTCGCGAATTATTTCGCGCTCCGGTTTCGCTGTGTTACCCCCACCCCAACCCCTCCCCGCAAGGGGGAGGGGAGCCGCGCCGACGCGTCCTTCTCCATCAACCAGAAGGACGAAGAAAGGCGCACCCCCTCACCCAACCCAACTACGGCGACGTCGTCGATGACCACCCTTGGGAGATGTCGGGGGCGGTCGCGGCGGGACGGGCCTTGCGCACGGGCGGCGCGACATCGACGGGTGGCGCAGACGCGCGCACACGCTGTTCGACAGGCTTAGATGGCACTTTCTCGTCGCGCGCTTGGATCTTTGGATCGTAGGGCGTCATTTCCATCAGGCCGCGCAGAATCCCAGGTGTCACGATCGACAGCGGATTAACGAGAACTTGCGGAGCGGACATCGCGCCTTGCACGGCGAATGTGATGCCGAAAATTCCCTCGCCATGGGCTCCGGAGAGGATCGGTCCGAGCAACGGAATACCGCCCAGCGCGCCATTCAATCCTTGCAGCGGGACGTAGGTTCCTCCGATGTTGATGCGCCGCGTTTTGAAATCGGCCTTGCCGCGCATGTTGGCGCCCATAACCGGGCCTTTAACATAGGATTCTTCCAACACGAATTGGCCGTGCCCGATGGAGAACGGCGCCATGAGCTGATCAAAATTGAAAACTTCACGCGTGACTTGTTTCTTGCCGCTTATCGCCGGACGCCCCTGGTCCGCGCTGCCGACGACTTCGCTGACGATGGGATCGCCCAGAACCTTGAAGTTGTTAACCCACAAAATGCCGGTCTTTTCCGCAGGCCCCTTGCCATCGAGATTGACCTCAAGCTGCAGCCTGCCGCCCTGGACGTTGGGATAAAAGTCCAAGAGCTTCATCGTCGCGCCGGCATCTGTCGAATCGGCAAGCAGCCGCCTTGGCCCGCCGGGCTTCACCTCCAACACAGCTGCAAGTGGCGCACCGCCATCCAGCGTACCGCGCGCATCCAACTTCGTCAGCTTTTCCGCTCGCGACGACAGCTTCAATTTCAGTCCCCGCAACGAGACATCCGAATGGCCGATAACATTGTCGATTTCAGCGGCAAGGTCGATGCCAGGGTTCGGCTTTAGAGACTTCGCTTTCTGTTCTTCGCCGACCGAAAAAAGAGATTTGAAGAAATCGCGGCCATCGAAGTTCTTGCCGTGCGCCTTGATGTTCCACACGCTGTCGCCGCCGCGCGTGCCTTGCACTTCCAAACGCGAGACAACATTCAAGGAAAACTCTGGAAAGAAGAATTCCTTCATCTTATTGTCGGCGCCAACGCCAACCCAGCCTTCAATGGCGACATCATCGCCGGCCACTTTGAAATTCTGCAGCTCGGTCTTGTGTGATTTTCCCGCGGCGATGTCCGTTTCTAGCACGGCAGGCCGCCCTTGCGCTTTGCGCCAGGAGATCGGCTCAATGTTCAGTTCCGCATTCGTCAGGTCGGCTTTGAGGTGTATCACGGGCTCGGGTCTTGTGCCCTTCTCGAGGGAAATTTCAACTGGCACCACACCTTGCACAAGGTCATTGATGTCGAGGCCTAGCTGATTGCGATCTGTGTCATCAAGGCTTGCCGTCACCTTGACAGGCGGTTGCTGATCCGCGGCGGCATTGAAAATGCGCCGACCCGTTATTTTTGCCGGCACGCCGTTGACCAGCAAATCGCCTTTAGCTTCAAGCGCGGCGCCGGTGAGGTCGAGCGCCAGCGTGAACCCCTGCACATCGAATTGGCCGCCTACTTTGCCAAAGCGGCCATCGGTAATCTTGGCCTTGCCTTCGATGGAGACTTCATCGGCGTCGAGGCCAGATACCAGCGGCAGTTTGATCTTGAACTGTGCATCAACCTTGCCGTCGGCAGCTTTCGGCAAAGGCGACGCTTCTCGCACTGGCTTCACTGGCAGCGTTTCCACCACCTCAAGAAAGGGCCCAAGAGCGGACTGAACCGAGAAAACCAATTCACTGTCGGGGCGCGGGCCCATAACGTCCGGAGAGGTTAAGCGCCCGCCCTTGATCGGAACTTTGCGATTGCCCGGCAGGACCACCTGAGCCTCCGGAATAGCAATCTCGAGAGCGTTGTTCTCAAGACGCACAAGTGTGCGTGGCGCCACGATCGGCACCATACCTTCCAGCGCGACCATAGTCGCGTCGGCTACCTCGAACGTCGCCGAAAGGCGCTCGCCTATGGCTCCCAATACAGGGGCTTCGCCGTGCATGAATTCGCCGCTGGCAAAGCGGACGCTTCCGCCCTTGAAGCTCGCCGACGATACGCGTTCGCCAACCCACGCGCGGGCTCCGGGCGCAAGGGCCCGGGGCCACATCGCCTTCAACGTATCGAGTGGCATCGGCGTAAACGACACATCGGCGCGCGAGCTTTGCCCCTGCGGGCCAGCTTGGGTCATGGCCTTGAAAGAAATTTCGCCGCCGCCGCCCTTCATGCGGAAATCGCCGATCTCAACAACGCCACGGCGCGGAATGATGGAACCAAGTACACTCCATTGCTCAAGCGCCAAAGGTGCAACCTTGAATTCGTTCGCCTCCAGCATGCCGTTCTTGCCCTCGATCGCATAACGCCAGACGGGCGGCCCCTTTTCGCCGGAAATATCTTTGGCGGTGCCGGAGAACTGGATGTTGCCGTCGGCCCATTTGACCGGACTTGGCGACAACTGCCACTGCCTCTCAGCGCCGTCATAGGTCAAGCGGAAAAGCCCTGCGGTTAGCCGGAACGGATCGGCACTGACGCCTGGAAGCACAAGCCGGCCGGCGCCGACTTCAAGTGCAATCTCGGCTTTTTCGACGTTGCCTTCGATCGCGAGTTCAACGCTTGCGTCGCCAGCGACTGGCACATCAAACATCTTTAGAAGTGCAAGCGGCGGTGCCGCAGCGGCGAGCGTCGAGGGCACCAGATCGCGGATGGCCGTCTTGACCACAAGCCGACCGGCTTTGTCCGTTTCGTCGGTCAGAAAAGAAAACGCCCATGGTCCTCGTTCGGAGGCGACAGTCGCCCGGCCGGAGATAACGCTGCGTTTGCGTTTGTGATTAAAATCGATACTCGCATCCGTGATGCGCCACGAACTCCGGCGGCCCGCATAGTCCAGTACGACGGTGGCATTCTGCATGCCGACTTCGCTGAGGTAAGATGTAGCATCCATTTTCCGGCGCGCGCGCGCGGACGACTCGCTCAATAATTTTGCAAGATTGAGAGGTTTAGCAATGGGCTTGTCCTTGGGGATCGCGGAACCGGAAGTCTCCAATTCGGCGGCCGGCAATTGCGGCGCATCGTTTCCGGCCGCATCAGCCGCTTTCTGAGGGCCCGCATTGCCGCTTCCCGCTTTTGCGGAACCCGAGAGTTTCGATAAACTCATCGATAATCCCGCTTCCTCACTGAATGCGAGATTGATTTCAGGATCGATGAGCACGACCTTTTCAGGCACGATACGCGCGCGCCACAAAGCCGCCGTTGAGAGATTGACGGCCGATAATGGCGCTGCTGCAACGATAGCGCCTGTTTCATCCGAGAGGCTCATATCGACGAGGCGAAACTCCAGCCCGCCGCCGTTCCCCACTCTGAGTTCAGCGCTTTTGATCTTGACCGTGTTGCCATCGAGTTCGGCATTGATGCCGCGCTCAATCGGCGGCACCAGGATGTCGAACGAAATCGGTCCATGGCGCAAACGCATGGCAATCACTCCGCTCGCAAACAGTGCCAGCAGGGCAAGCGGTACGAATGTGTAGACCAGAACCTTTCCCGCGCGGCGCGCGTGCGGTGCGGCTGCCGAAAGCGCGCTCCCGATGCCGGCAGGCAAAGCGGGACCGGAACGGACATCGACCTGCCGCGCGGCACCCGGTGGCCGGGCCGGAGGCAGGGGTGGCGGCCGCACCCCGGCTGGAGCGCCGCCTGTGCGCTCCGGCTGCGGACGCTGATCTGTAGGATTAGAATTCAACGTCTCTCCTTGCCCCGTCCCTAGTTGATCAGCAGAAGGCGCCCGAACAACCACGCAAATGCGGCCGTCACCTGCCCTTTGCGGCTTAACTCAATTCGGCTACTGATCCAGTAAGTGTCTTCAGCAAGTACCCGATGAATAACGACAAAAGAAAGGCACGCAGCGTGACAAACGACGGCGGCAAAGCACCCGATTTCAAGCTCAAAGACGAAAGTGGAAAAACACTGCAGCTGTCGAAACTCAAGGGGCGGCCGGTCGTGTTATATTTCTACCCCAAAGACGACACGTCCGGTTGCACTGCGGAGGCGAAAGACTTTTCGTGCCTGGCCCCATATTTTCGGGCCGCGGGCGCCGAAATCATTGGCATTTCTCCGGACGGCCCTGAGAGCCACGCCAAGTTTAAGGCCAAATATGGCTTGGACCTGAAACTTGCCGCCGATACCGATAAAACCGCCGCTGAGGCCTATGGTGTGTGGGTTGAAAAATCCATGTATGGCAAGAAATACATGGGGGTAGAACGCTCCACCTTCCTCATCGACAAACAAGGCCGCATCGCCAAGAGCTGGCGAAAGGTTAAGGTTCCGGGGCACGCCGAAGAGGTGCTGGCAGCGGTGAAAGGCCTCTACCTCGGGAATGTCGTGACTGAGAGCGACTGAAATCGTGGACCCTCTGCCACACTCATGGCATAACAATCCGATACGAGGACCAATCCTGGGGATTACCGGTGGATAGCCGGGCCCACCTACTGACCCAGGAGAAAGTTTAATGTTACGCGAATCAGCAGTGCTCGTCGCAGGCGGGAAGTGGTGCGTGCGGCTGATTGGCGAGTGCGGGGCAGTTGCAAAAGTTGAGTTAGAGGGGAGTCACGCATGTTGCCGAATTTTCGCAGAACAGAACCAGAGACCGCACGCATTCAATCAAATCCCGCCGCCAATGACCAGTTGAAGGCATTTCCCGCACGTCCCATCCTTGCCGGACAGCGCAGCACAGACCGTGCTTCGGTGTCGGTGATTGGACCTGACCTCGTCATTACGGGCAATCTCATGTCCAAGGGCGAAGTTCAGGTCGATGGTGTCGTTGAAGGCGACATTCACGGCAGCCACGTGATTGTTGGTCAGACCGCTAATATATCCGGCGGCATCGTCGCCGAAGAAATCGTGATCCGCGGCCATGTCACAGGTTCCATACGTGGCAAGCGGGTCATGCTGCAGGCGACCAGTCAGGTGGATGGCGACATCTATCATAACGCCCTGTCCATCGAACAAGGAGCATTGTTCGAAGGCAAATCGCGCCGCACCACAGAAGATCCACGCACGGGGGCCGTCCTTAGCGCCCCGGCACCTGCCGTAAAGTTCGTGGCCGCCGAACCGGTGATGGATTTGGATGAATCCGAAGCGGACGTCACCATCGTGCCGCCCAGGCTGCCTTCATTCAATAACTAAGGTTCGGGCAACACCTGAACCGCGAGTCAAATTACCCTGGCTGCCAGCTCGTGATCGCGAGCCGGTGGCCAGAAATTTGTTCAAAGGCTTTTGCCCGGCAGGTCAGGAGAATAACCTGATGCGCGGCTGCCGCGTCTTCAAGCGCACGGCACATAGCCTCTAAGCGCGCGTCATCCGAATAGACGAGCGGGTCGTCCAGGATCAGCGGCATGGACGCACCGCGCTCGGCAATCAGCTTGGCGAAACTCATGCGCACCAGCACAGCTAATTGCTCGCGCGTTCCATCCGACAATGTCGCGAATTCTTCTTTCTCTCCGGCACGGTTCAAGGCGTCGAGCGAAAACGCATCCTTGAAATCCAATCCTGAGTCCGGAAAGAGCCGCACGAGATAGGGCGCAATCGCGCTCGTGACAGGCTCAAAATAGCGGTAGCGAAGATTTGCTTCGGCGTCACTGAGCGTCGTGGTGAGCAAGCGCAGTGCTGCGATCTCGGCTTCCAGGCGCTTCACCTCGCGCTCGCAGAGTTCCACCGCGCCGAGCGCCTTGGGCACTTCGCCAGCGCGGCCATCTTCATCAACGCCCGATTGTTCGCCCTTTAATCCTTCGAGAAGCACCGCTATACGGCGGGCTTCACTGGCTTTGCGAGATGCTGTTTGCCGCGCGGCTTCCAATTCCGCCGAGAGCGTGCGAAAGGCTGCGTCGTCTGGTGCCGTCGCTTTTGCGGCCTCGTAATCGCGCCGGGCTGTCCGCACTGCGGCTTCAAGTTCAAGCGCCAGCTGTTCAATTTCTGCGGTGTTTTCCGCTTTGGCTCCCGTCCCCGAGTGACTGAGCCCCGCCAATTCCTGCACGAGGGCTGCGGTGCCTTTCGGCGCAAGCCCCGACAGCTGTGCGCGGGCTTTATCAAGTGCGGCGCCACACTGCACGCATGCCTCCCCAAACGCGCGGGCGTCATGCAATGTGGCGGCGCCTATCTCAGCGAGGCAGGCTTTCAACCCGGCTTCAGCCGAATCCAGCCGCGATTTTGCAGCCGCAGCTTTGGCCGGATCAGCCGTGACGACGCATATCGTACCAATGCCTTCGATCTCGATAGTCAGGCTATCGGAAACGTGAATATGAGTGGGCGCGCGGATCGCCCGACCATTGGCAGTGATGCGCCCATCGGCTTGCGGCAACGGTGAAATTTCAACTGACGCCGAGCGGCTTGACAGTTCGCTGCCAGCCACTGCCACGTCGCGTTCAAGCTCGAACAATCTTTGCAGTCTCGCAGGGGTCGCCCTGCTGGTATTCAGTTTTTCCGCAAGCGACTTGATCTCACTTTCAAGCGCATGAGACGCCGAAATCGCCTCCTCAAGGCTTGAGCGCCGCGCCGTCGAGGCAAGACGCAGATCGAGCGCTTGGCGCGCACTTGCGGCTTCCAAGTCACGCGACTTGAATTCAGCAGCGATCAGATCGCGGTTTGAGCGCAGTGCGACGGCATCTGTTAGGGTTTTTTCCATAGCACTTATGCGGTGCTGATCGGCTGCCCGCACCTCGGGCGATTCCAGCGCCACCAACGATGCGGCTGTCTCCGCAATGCGCGCCATACGTTGTTCGCTGGCCTCAGCCATCTGCCGGGCACGCGCCAGGTGACTCTGTGCCTCATCGCGCGCTTTGAGAGCAGCATCATAGGCGCCGCCCTTTTTTGCTCCCTCGCGCCCGGGCGTTATCAGTTCGCCAAGCGCCGATTTGACCCGCTGATTGATGCGCGATGCGGTGCCAGCCCCGGCTGCGGCCTCGACTTCCCGTCCAAGAAGTTCAACGAGTGCGGAAGCCTCTCCGCGCGGCTTTGACTTGCCGGTCCCGGGGTCGATATCTGGATCGGGCGGCAGAAGCGCTCGCTGCTGGCGCACCCACACGAGGCCCATACGCCCCGGCGCGGATTGCCCCGGACCATCGTTTGAAACACCTGTCAGCGTTGCGAGGCGATCTTCCGCATCAGCAGCGAGCGCAACTGCACGCTTCGACTTCAGGTCGGTCAGGATCGCCGCCTTGCCGCGTCCAAATTGTTTGCGGATGCGCCACTGACCATCTTGCGTTTCGAAATCAACTTCGACCAGCGGCTCTCCCCCGGAGCGCGGCCGCATACCTTCAAGCACCGCACCTGACGTCGCGTGTCGCAACAAAAACGCTGCTTCGAGCGCTTGAAAAATGGTCGACTTACCGAATTCGTTCGGGCCCGCGAGCACATTGAGGCCCGCGTCGAAGCCTTCGATCGCAATCGGCGAACTGAAGCGCCGGAAAGCGGCAAGGCGGAGGCTAAGAATTTTCATGCGCCCGCCTCGCGCTCTTCAACGGCGAAAGCGAACAAGCGGCGCAGAGCGAGATCGGCGACGGCCTTTTGTGGATTTGATGAGTCTTGCGCGATCGCGGCAAGCTGGCGGGCCGCCACTGTTAGCACACCGCCCTGCGCGCCATCTTGACCGGCAAGCGAATCGAGGCGTTCGAGGTCGCCGCTCGAGGCGGTGACGGCAAGACCCGATTCATCGAGCTCAAGATGGCGCAAGCGCCCTTCAAGTGTTGGCTTCCAGGTTTCGAGCTCCGCGTATTCGGACAGGGTAACGGCGCCAGATAATTCTAAGCTTAAAATGACGCGCGAGGACGCACCGGGTAGCGCCGTGACTTGGCGTTCGATTGACAGCACATCGGCAATGGAGCGGATCACGCTCGCGATTTGCACCCAGTTGAAATGGGCGCTGGCGATCGGCTTCACATCGGGCGGCGCGCTGCCATCGATCGAAATGGCGAGAACGTTACCGGCGTCGTTGTCCTTGAAACGGTCGGGTTCAGGCGTTCCAGAATACCAGGTTTTCGCGTCAATCGATTTTGCGCCGTGCCAATCGCCAAGCGCGAGATAGGCCAATCCGGCCCGCGCCGCCCGGTCACGCGCAAGCGGCACGCTGCTTTCGCCTTCGCTGCCGAAGCCGTGAACAGATCCGTGTGCCAGCCCGATGCGCAGAACTCCAGGCGATGTTGCCGCATGATCCATCCACTCTGTTGGATCGCGGCCCGGATTTTTTGACGTCAACGGCGCTGGCAGGACGGCGGCTTCAGGCGACAGCGCGAACGGCTTTGCTTCCGTCAAAATCGCGACATTGTCCGGCACGCCGATGCGCGCGATGCGTTCCCACAATCCCCCAGCGCGCGCTGGATCGTGATTGCCCGGCAACAGAACCCACGTGATCCCGGCTTCCTGACGCAGTTGCTCAAGCGCGCGTCTGATCACAACGGATTCGATCAAGTCGCCATCGAATACATCGCCCGCAACGAGGACATGCGCCGCACCTTCAGCCCGGGCAATGGCGGCAACGCGCGCAATGATGCCAAGTCGTGCGGCCGCGAGTTCTCCGCCAAGCGCAGACGGCATATTGGCGAAAGGTTTGGCGAGCTGCCAATCGGCAGTGTGTATGAATCGCAACGGCATGATGAGGAACCATTCCCTCTCGCCCCGCCAACTGCAAGCCCGCACTTTAACGCGCTTATATTCGTGTGGAAAAACCCACGCTACGTGCCCTTATTTGGCATCAGCGTCGAGCGTGCGAGCGAGAAACACGACTTCACGTTCCCCTGCGCCGTGCGTGCCAACCTCCGTGAAGCCGTTCCGGTTATAGAACGCGACGTTGCGCGCGCCCCGGCCGGTGACGACGTGAACGCCAGGCGCCCCCGCCTTGCGCGCATCCGCGATAAAACGCGCGATCAAGCTGCCGCCAATGCCACGATTGCGAAATGCGGGATTGAGATTGACGTGCAGGTGCGCAGGGTAAGTCTTGGTCAGATCCGCGAAGTGAATGAAATATGGAACGTCGGCAAAACGGGGCGTACGTGCCGGATCGTCGAGGCTTGCGACGAGGTAGCCTGCGACCGTCGCCTCGCCGGAAAGAGCGACGTAGGCCCAAGCGCTGTCGTGCGTGAGATAGCGGCCAAGCCAGCGTTCACGAAAGGCCTCTCGCGCGTCTTCGCTCGCGAAGGATTGCGTGTTGCTGGCTTCAAAGAAGACCTGGTCGAGACCCGCCATAAGTGGCAGATCTCCGGAAACATTGGCGTAACGGAAGATTTGTATCGCGTCCGCGGTGTTGCCCATGGGAGCACATCCTAGCGCTGGCGACGATTTCCGAACAGAACAAATTGCCAAAAATAATGGGACGGACTTTCGCCCATCCCCAACTTTTCAAATCCTGCGTCAAACACTACCAGCCGCGCCGGCAATGATTATAGCGGCGCCACCAGTAGTGACTTCCGGTGTAAAGCGCTTTGCGCTTCAGCCAGCGGCAGCCCGAATTGTAGCTGTACACTGGGGCGACGTAGAATCTCGGACGATAATGGTGACGGCGAAAACCGCCGCCGTAGTAGCCATGACGGCGGAACCCGCCGCCATAGATTCCGTGACGCCCGTGTCCGCGTTGGCGGACGAGTGTAACGCCTTCCTGTGCGGCAATCGTCGGCTTTTGCAGGTTTAGTGCAGAC
>JANOKZ010000234.1:0-4819 GCA_031419515.1 Hyphomicrobium sp. | reverse complement strand
ACACGCCAAGCTAGACAGCACCCGCGAAAAA
Organism: Hyphomicrobium sp.; assembly: GCA_031419515.1. Lineage (GTDB taxonomy): Bacteria > Pseudomonadota > Alphaproteobacteria > Rhizobiales > Hyphomicrobiaceae > Hyphomicrobium_B. The sequence continues at coordinate 4,788 of JANOKZ010000234.1, read as the reverse complement.
TCATCTCCCCAGCAACCTGATCCGAGGATGCGATCCTACCTCGAACTGAATTTCAACAGCCTGCTAGTGCATCATCGGACCGGACGGAATCGCTGATGTGATTCACCGGGCCGATAAAGATGCTCTAGAATCATAATGCTAGAGCAATTTCATCCGATCAGTTGAGCGCTGAAGCGATCCTGTCTGATCGGATATTGCTTTAGGGTCCGACACCGATCAACACACCCGCCAACGTCATGGCCGCGTCGCGAAGAGATCGTGCGGAACGCGCGACAGGCGGCCACCCACGACAAACACCTGTGCGTTCGATGTCAGTGGTGTGCGGCGCCGCCTTGACGCGCCCGCCAAATCTGTTCCGTTGATGATTGCCGTGGGTGGCCGACGGCTACGCGATTGCTAACGCATCGCCTCGGCCATGACGTGAAGGGACCGTTCGGACTTCAAACCCGGAAGGCTCATACCGGCCGCAAGTTTTTCTTTCGGCCATTGACCTGCCGCAAGGCTCGTGCACAACAGGCGGCCAGGCTCGCGGCCGCGCGTGGCCCTTCGTTCCATTGACTTCGCAGGACACATGACCGCCGAACCGGCGACGACAGCCGCACTGCCCTCTCATCGCTCGCGCGTCTTCGATGATGCGGGCGCGATAACGCATAAGTTTGCCTACTCAGCAGCGACAATTATCGCGCTCGGTCTCGCTTATTATCACTGGCGCTACGAAGGCTGGCGCGAGACCATTATTTTTGCCAGCGCCATCACGGCAGCCCTCGTCTCAGCGCTGACGCTCGTCACTCGCCGCTTCCTCTTTTCCGTTACCGTCGTTGCCGCCTTCATCGCCATGATTGTCATCGCCTCTGACATCAAACGGCGCTACGTCGAGTTGGTCCTGCACGCCTACGACATCGTTTTTTACCTGACGTCGTTTTCGACCATCCGTTTTCTTTGGGTCGATCACAGCACGTACCTGATCGCCATCCTCGCGGCATTCGCTGGCACCGCTGCTCTCGGCCGCTACCTCTATCGCACCGATTGCACCCGCGTGCCGCGTCCCATCAGTGCCGCCTTGACGCTCGTCTTTGCGGCAACCGCGCTCTGGGCCTCCTACGCAAAAGGAGAACGGCGCAACACACTCTTTTACTGGGACAACCAGTATGTCGCCTCCTTTTACGCATCGTGGTCCGAGACACTCGAAACACTCCTGCGCGGGCAGCTACTTGAAGCTCTCCAAGCGCAGCAGAAGCCGCTCTTCAAAATCCCAACCGTGTGCGACCCGCTTGAGAAACCGCCGCACATCATCCTAATCCATCAGGAAAGCGTCGTGCCGCCCTCGTATTTTCCAACGGTCAGCTACGACAAGAATCTCGACCCATTCTTCAAGTCATTCGACGGCAAACTCTATCCCTTGCGCACCGAAACCTACGGCGGCGCATCCTGGCTCACCGAGTTTTCGGTATTGACGGGCGTTTCGACCTATTCCTTCGGCGGCATGCGCACGTTCGTGCAATCTCTCATGCAAGGCAAAATCCACGATACGCTGCCGCAAAGCCTCGCACGCTGCGGATATCGCAACAGCGTCTTCTATCCCGTACCGAAGGATTTCGTCGGCAATGGACGTTTCTACACGGCTGTCGGCATGCCGGAGATCTTCGATTTCAAAGCCCAAGGGGCCAAGCGCTACAACGAACGCGACAAATTTTATTACGGCAACGTGCTGACCCACATCGAGAAGCATATCGCGTCGTCGCGTCAGCCTGTCTTCAACTTCATCCTGACGTCCGCAACGCACCTGCCCTATCGGTTCGCCTACGACCCGGACGTGCAGGTCGCCGGCGGCGGCGAAGGTTCCGACCCCGAGATGCACGAATACCTGCGCCGCCTCGGCATGGCCCGCATGGACTACGACGAATTTCGCGCCGAGCTCGTGCGCCGCTTCCCGGCCGAAAAATTCCTTATTGTCCAGTACGGCGATCATCAACCCGTCGCCACGCGCACAATGCTCGGTTTCGATAAATCCTATTCCTCCGAAGACATGAAGCTCGCGCCTGACTCCCCCGGATTCATCACCTACTACGCCATCGACGGCATCAACTACACGCCGCCGCCGATGCCCAACGTCACAACGCTGGACGTCCCCTATCTCGGCGCCGTCCTACTCGAAGCGGCCCGCCTCCCCATGTCGGACGCCTACACAGAGCGCCTCAGGCTCCTCAGCGTGTGCGACGGCCGATATTACACCTGCGTGCAAAAGGACGAGATCCTCGGTTTCCATCGCAGGTTGATGGATTCTGGACTTGTAGATGCCCGTTAGGATTTGAAACAATCCTCACAAAGCAGATTTGTCTGCCAATTTTACCGGCTTACTCGGCTTTTGATCACAAACATAGTTACGCGCAATTAGCACTTTTATGCAACCTTAGATTGTATTTCTCAAAGGTGAGCGCACCCATGAACCTCAGTTCCAGTCTCAAGAATGACAGTCCCGCCTCGATATCCAAGCCGCAGTGGGCGCCAAATCCTCTCCTCGAAACCATCGTCACAGATACGCACACGGCCGCGCTTTTGACCGCGACGATCACGAGTGTCGCCAACGCTCTCCACGTTCCCGGAACCACTAGGACGCAGGCCGAACTCCAGTTGTATCTGCCGCGCGATCCCGCCGTGCTGCCCAGTTTCCGGCGTTGGGTGCGGGAAGCCGGGGTCTCGCCCAACGCCGCTGAAACGGTCTTGGCGTTCTTTGCTGATTTGGGGCCCGCGCGCCGCCAGATTGAGCGCTATTTCACCGATGCTAACACCATTGGTCTTGATCGCGCCGGCGCTCTGCACCGCCTAACCCTGACGAGCGCATGGCGTGGCACCTGCCGCGGCGCTGCGGCGGCGGTTCGGCATTTGGCCACAGAGACAGAGGATGATCTCCCCGAGCTTTACGCGCTCAGTGCGGGCGTCCTCGGGCGCGTTCTGGACGCTGCCGCGTCGGGGGACACGCCATGCCTCAATGGGGCTGGGCAACCCTTTCTTCCCGCGCTCCCGCAGCGCCGCACGTCTGCCCGCCGCATGCTCTGTCAGACCGCGCTTGTGACGACCGCAAGCCTGAAGGTGCACGCCTTTGTGCGCGACGTTTCAGCCACGGGTTTCGGACTGGAGCAAATGCCTGTGCTCGACGCCGGTCAGTCCATATCGGTCGAACTCGAAACCGGGCGCCGTTTCACCGGGTCAGTGGTCTGGTATAAGGCTGGACGCGCCGGTATGCGCCTGAACCGCGCCATCACGCCCAACGATCCCTTGCTTTGGGGCTAACCCCGCGACATTGCTAGGGCGCCGGTGCTATGCCAGCCTTCCTGGTATCCGATCCCAAATACCACTCTTGTCTGGTATGCAGGGTGCCGAGGAGTAAGGTTGCCCGTGTCTACGACCAACAAGTCCATGACCAGCAAGTCCACGTCCGCCGCATGCGGCATTCGCGTATTCGCAAGCTCGCTCGCATCAACAAGCGAGAGCGTCGCTGCGGCAAAAGCTGAACTCGCCAACGAGCGTTTCCAGCACATTATTGCCTTCTTCTCGATCGAACATGATCCCGAATTGCTTGTCGGCGCTCTGCAATCGGCTTTCCCCGAGGTCCCAGTTTCCGGTTGCTCCACGGCCGGTGAAGTCGGCCCGCTCGGCATGATGCAGGGAGGCCTTGTTCTCATTGCTTTCCCTGAAACCGGTTTTCGCGTTCTAAGCGAAGTCATCTCTGTTGCCGACGAGCCGGGCGTGAAACGGGCAACCGACATCGCGCGCCGCCTCAAGGTCCAGATCGGCGACGGCCACAACGGCGCCGTGACGGGCAATACCTTCGCCTTGATGCTGGTAGACGGTCTGTCGAACAAGGAAGAAGCGCTGACGGCCGCTGTCCACTGGGGACTCGGCGATATCGAACTCATTGGCGGGTCGGCGGGAGATGGCCTCGCATTCCGCCGCACGGCGCTCGTCCACAACGGCAGCATCGCGCAGGCCAGTGCGCTGCTGTTTGTTATCGAAAGCGCCTTCCCGTTTCGCATTTTTAAAACGCAAAACTTCGAGCCGACGCCCATCAAGCTTGTCGTTACGGCCGCCGATACCGAAAACCGCATTGTCTACGAATTGAATGCCGAACCCGCCGCGCGCGAATACACGAGGCCGTGCGTGCCATCGGCGGCGGTGCTACGAATTGAATGCCGAACCCGCCGCGCGCGAATACGCCGCCGCAATCGGGCTCTTGCCCAACGAACTCGGCCCTTTCAGCTTCGCCTCTTATCCGCTCGTCGTCAAAGTCGGCGGCGATTACTACTGCCGTTCCATCCGCAACATGAACCCCGACGGAAGCCTGTCCTTCTTCTGCGCCATCGATGAAGGATTGGTGTTCACCGTCGCCCGCCCCCGCGACATGGTGCGCTCGACGCTCGATACGATCGAAGGCATCGAAACGGAACTCGGCGGAACCGATCTTATCATTGGCTTTGATTGCATCCTGCGCCGGCTTGATGCCGAAAGCCGCCAGGTCCGGCATAGCGTCGATGAAATATACCGGCGTTTTGGCGTCGCCGGATTCCACACCTACGGCGAACAATTCAATGCCATGCACTTAAACCAAACTTTGACCGGAATTGCCTTCGGTAAATCAAGCGGGGGCAACTAGTGTTCTGACTCATTCATTCGCATCCCCCGCCGAGTGAAGCCAGCGCTTTCCTGGCGCGGCGGTGCTTGCCAATGAGTGTGCTGGATTTGGCGGTCCATTGGAATGGCTTTGGGTTGGCGTTACGATGCTCGACCCAG
>JANOKZ010000233.1:0-4876 GCA_031419515.1 Hyphomicrobium sp. | reverse complement strand
TGGACCACGAGAGATGCACGCCGTCGGCGCGCAATTGCCGCGCGAGATTGGCGTCGTCCGCAATCAATGCGGCGATGTTTTTGGACTGGAGCAGCTCGACGATGGAATTTGCCAGAGGCACTGGAAGTATTTGGCCGGCTGGCGCCGTGATGAGAACGCTCGCGAAGGGCGCGGCGCTGAGGGCCGCATCAAGCGCGGCGCTGGATTTGCCACCTGCCTTTTCGTCGATTTCGAGCACAAGGTAGAGTTCTGTCGGGATCAAGCTGTGGCCTCCGGTGTCTGTAAGGCTATTGAAGCGCAATGAGGCAGAAAGAAGAAGTACCGTGCTCGAGCATTAACCTCTTGTTAATACGTCGAGTCTTCCGGGCCACACCGCGGCTTTTTCACAAGTTGCGCCCGTTAGGGAGTTTACCGCCGCGCCAAGTGCAGTCATTGTTGGCGCGGGTCTTGGCGGCGAGACCTCCAATCCGCCATTTTGCGGGCAGAGATGGGCGTGCTGGTTTAATGAATTTCACAGTGAGAATACTGAGGGTAGGAGTCTATTTAAGATGAGCACAGTAAGGGCTGGGGGCCGGCCAATTCTGTTTGCGGCGATTGCCGCGTCGTCGGCGTTTTTCGCCGTGCCAGCCAACGCTGAACCAGATAGCAATTCGAACGACACGCCTTCAACAGTCACATTGCCATCAGGTACGACAACCTTTTACGGGTATGGATCGCCTTCAAATCCAGTGAGCACTCCGGCAGCTGTTGCGGCCGCGCCCAGGGAACCCGTTCTCGAGGCATCGTCTCGCAAATTTGACGACAAAGGGTTTGCCTCAAAAACAAACGCGGAAGACAGAGCGGCGCTGATCACGTTTTATCAAAGCCGCAGTGCGCCGCTGTGGGTGACGGACGGCGCTTTCAACAGTCGCGCCACGGTGGTCATCGCTGAGATCAAGAAGGCGGATGAGTGGGGCTTGCAGGCTTCTGCTTTCGAACTGCCGGATCTCACTGCTGGCGCTTCGACCGATGCGCTTGGCGAGGCTGAAGCCCGATTGTCGATCGCAGTTCTGAAGTATGCGCGCCACGCACGCGGCGGCCGCATCGAACCGCTTTCGATCAGCAACATCTGGGACATGAAGCCAACACTGAAAGATCCCAAGTCCGTCCTTTCGGAGATTGCCGATAACGCGACACCAGACGCCTACCTGACGTCGCTGCATCCGAAACACGCCGGATTTCACAATCTGCGCCAAGCTTTGTTGAAAGCGCGCGGGCCACACGAACCTGAGAAAATCGACGAAGCTTTGAAGATCAAGCTGCCTGTCGAGGGTTCCATCAAGCCTGGACAAGAGCACGCCGACATCTCGCTGTTGCGCAAGCGTTTGAAGCTCGAAGCCAATTCCGCGTCGAACGAGACGCTCTACGACGCGCGGCTGGAAGCTGCCGTCAAAGCCTTTCAGGAAGAAAGCGGCATTAAGGCCAACGGAATCTTGAATGCCAAAACGCGCAGCGCGTTGAACCGGGAAGGCGAACCGAAGAAGTTAGACCCGTCGCGTGGCGTCGATCGCATTGTCATCAACATGGAGCGCTGGCGCTGGTTGCCGGAAGACTTGGGGTCCGTGCACGTCATGAATAATATCCCCGAGTTCGTTGGGCGCGTTAACAAGGGCGAGCAAACGCTCTGGGAAGAAAAGATCATCGTTGGTCTGCCAACATGGCCGACACCCATACTGACATCGAGCATGCAGTTCGTGATTTTCAATCCAGAGTGGGGTGTGCCCGACGGCATCAAAGTCAAAGAACTGCTGCCGCGTTTGAAGCGCGCCTCCGGCAATGGCGGCGGCGGATTTTTCGATCAGTTGTTTGGCGGCTCATCAAGCGGCGGCGCGCGCGTTCTTGCGGCTTATGGTCTAAAGCCGAGCATCAATGGCCGGCCGGTCGATGCCAATTCGGTCGACTGGAATAGGGTCGATATTCGCAGCTTTAGTTTTGTGCAGCCCTCAGGCGGGCAAAACCCGCTCGGCACTGTGAAGTTCCGCTTCCCCAACCGCCATGACGTCTACATGCACGACACGACGCAGCGCGGACTGTTTGCTCAGTCGCGCCGGGCGTTGAGCCACGGCTGCATCCGCGTCGAAAATCCAAGGAAGCTCGCGGAAGTATTGCTTGGAGAAGATAAGGGCTGGTCGTCTCAGAAAGTGGGATCCATGTTCTCGGGCGGTGGCGGATCGAACGAAATTTCTCTGACAAAAGAAGTCCCGGTGTATCTCACCTACTTCACCGCGAGTGCGGATAGCGACGGCAAGATCAAATCATTCGGCGATCTATACGGTCACGACAGCCGCGTGATGCAGGCGCTTGCCGGCCGCGCCGTTAAATACGACGCGCCCGATCATTCCAACGACGAAGTGGCCGACGCGGCGGCGAGCTACGTACCGGCCGCGGGGCCTAGTACAAAGAAGAGCGGCAACAAGAAGTCCTCTCAGCAAGCCTCGCGCCGTCCTAAGGACGAAACGGCGGGCGATATATTGTCGAATGCCCTGTCGGGGTTGTTGTCGAACTAGCGGTTTTTTTCCACGTTGTTAAAAGTATTGCGGTCTGGGGGCAGGCGGCAGCGTGCTGCGAGCGTCCGTGAAGTGGATCTTGACAGTATTCCTTAAGTGTAATATGCCTTATGTGTAATAATTGTCTGGGGGCTTTATGGCGCAGGCCAAGCGGTCGCTCGGAAAAATTGAGCGGCTTGCGATCTTCATGGAGAAGGTGCTTGCCGCTGGCCCTGCCGGGAACCTCAACGATGCCAGGTCGCTTCTGGAAAATATTCTGAATGCTGTCGAGAATGAATATTCCGGTGTCCCGTTCAATTTGGCCGCGTCCGGGTATGATGGCCGAATGTATGCTCCGCTGGATGACAGGCGGAAGGTTGTCTCAACCAAGCCTCGCGTAGAGCAGTTTAACAGCGCCGGTCATGTCACGTGGATTGGCGAAAACGGCGCCATCAAGATCGCAATCCGGCGCGACAGGACTGTTATCCTCGATAAGCCCGGGCGAGATGGAAGGACGATAGATACGCTATGAGAAAGCCGCAGGCTGTCCGTGAATTTCTTAGCCTTGTTGAAAGCGCATGTCCTTTGGCAGAGCTTGCCGTGGACCATGCTGACAAGCCGGACGGTGATTGGTGGATCGACGCCAGGGCGAATGGTGAGCTGATCACTGTATTCTGGGCGTCGAAGTCAGGCTTCGGTTTCTCGACACAAGATCCTATTGGATATGGCGAGAAGCCGAACGAGGTTTACGCCAGCGCGGCGATGGCGGCCACTAGATTTGTTCAGTTGATGGAGAGGGCGGGAACTGGGCGAACACTGTCTCTTGGAATTGCGGAGTTGCGCGAGCTTTTCGGCTTGTCACAGACGGAACTCGCCAAGCGCGTCGGAGTCGAGCAGGCGGCGATTTCGCGCGTCGAGGGCCGGGAGAATATTGAAATCAACACTTTGCGGTCCCTTGTGGAGGCATTGGGCATGAGGCTCAGTGTGCAAGTCTTTGCGCCGGGGATATCGGCGAACGTCGAGCCGGGCAAGGGAAGGGAAAAATTGCCAAAGGCCGCCAAGACCCGCGTCAAAGCCATTTATGGCAAAGTGGCATTTGCCGGTGGGCACATCCCGAGCGTGACTTATGAGAACGAAAACCCTGAGTACGTTTTAATCAGGAAACGATATGCGGGTTTTGCGGTTGTCAGGAAAGCAGCAGCTAAGCCGAATGCAGCCCGCAAAGACAAGCCTGCAATTAAAGCATTTAAGCCCCGGCGCAGCCGTTCAGCTGCACCGGGAAAATCGCAAGGTCAGACCAAGTAGCGTCAGCTGAGTTACGCAGCCTTCTCCAACTTCGCGTCCCATTTGCCAAGCGCCGCGAGGCCGTTCATCTTGGCGCGATGGGCGAAGGCGCGCTGGCCAGCGGCTACGTTCTCAGGCTTGCCGCCCCATGCTGAAAGGGCAGCTGCTTGCAACGCGCGGCCGTAAGAGAACGTCAGCGCCCAAGGCAAACCGCCGATGGCGTTCATGAGGCTCAAGTGCTCGGTTGCAATCTGATCGGATTGACCGCCCGACAAGAACGCGATGCCCGGAACGGACGACGGCACGGTGGCCTTCAGGCACTTAACCGTTTTCTCGGCAACCTCAGTGGCGCTCGCCTGCTTGGTTGATTTCTGGCCCGCGACGATCATGTTTGGTTTCAGGATCATGCCTTCGAGGTTGACGCGGGCATCATAGAGTTCGCGGAATACGGCGCGCAGCGTCCACTCGGTGACGCGGTAGCACTCATTGATGTCGTGGCTGGAGTGTTCGCCGTCCATCAGAACTTCGGGTTCGACGATCGGCACGATGCCGGCTTCCTGACAGAGCGCGGCGTAACGGGCGAGCGCGTGCGCGTTGGCCTTGACGCAGTTCCAGGTTGGCGTGCCGTCAGCGATGGCGATGACGGCGCGCCATTTTGCAAAGCGGGCACCTAACTTGTGGTATTCGGCGAGACGTTCGCGCAGGCCGTCGAGGCCTTCGGTGATGGTTTCGATTTTTGCCGTCGGGCCGGGGAGGGCCTTGGCGCCGGTATCGACCTTGATGCCGGGAATTGAGCCGGCCGCGCGCATGATATCGACGAGCGGTGTGCCGTCTTTCGCCTTCTGGCGGATGGTTTCATCGTAGAGAATGACGCCGGAGACGTGGTTCTTCATGGCGTCGGTCGAACGGAAGAGCATCTCGCGATAGTCGCGGCGCGAATCGGCTGTCGAGACCGTGTTGATCTTATCGAAGCGCTTCTTGATTGTGCCGGAGCTTTCGTCGGCCGCGAGAATTCCTTTGCCGGGCGCCACAAGAGCGCGGGCGATGTCTTCAAGGCGTTCGGTCAT
>JANOKZ010000232.1:0-2296 GCA_031419515.1 Hyphomicrobium sp. | reverse complement strand
CAAGTTCGACCAAAATTCCTACAAGGTTTCGGGCGGTTTGCACGGCGTCGGCGTTTCGGTCGTCAACGCGCTGTCGTCGTGGCTCCGCTGCCGCATCTGGCGCGAGGGCAAAGAGCACACAATAGAATTCAAGCACGGCGTGCCGGTGGCCCCACTCAAAGTCGCCGGCGACGGCAAGGGCGAGCGCGGCACGGAAGTCTCGTTCCTGCCCTCGACCGAGACGTTCCACAACGTCATGGAATTTGATTACACGACGCTTGAGCATCGCTTGCGCGAACTGGCGTTTTTGAACTCGGGCGCCAAAATACTTTTGACCGACGCGCGCCACGCCGACATCAAGCGCGAAGAGTTCATGTACGAGGGCGGCACGAGTGCTTTCGTGCGCTATCTCGACCGCTCGAAGTCGGCGCTGCTTTCCGAGCCGATCATGATCCGCGCGGAAAAAGACGGTATCGGCGTTGAAGTCGCTTTGTGGTGGAACGACAGTTACCACGAGACTGTTTTGTGCTTCACGAATAACATTCCTCAGCGCGACGGCGGCACGCACATGGCGGGCTTTCGCGGCGCGCTGACGCGCATCATCAACAAATACGCAGAAGACAGCGGCATTGCGAAAAAGGAAAAGGTCGCGATCTCGGGCGACGACGCGCGCGAAGGTTTGACCTGCGTATTGTCGGTCAAAGTGCCCGATCCGAAATTTTCGTCTCAAACGAAAGACAAACTTGTTTCAAGCGAAGTGAAGCCGGTCGTCGAAAGCGCGGTTGGCGATCACCTGAGCGCCTATTTCGAAGAGCACCCGAAAGAAGCGAAAGCCATCATCGGCAAAATCGTCGAGGCGGCGATTGCGCGCGAAGCAGCCCGCAAGGCCCGCGATCTGACGCGGCGCAAGGGCGCGCTCGATGGGCTCCGGCTGCCCGGCGGATTGGCCGAATGCCAGGATCGCGACGCGACCAAGACCGAACTCTTCAACGTCGAAGGCGACTCTGCCGGTGGCTCCGCGAAGCAAGGCCGCAAGCGCGAATTCCAGGCCGTGCTGCCGTTGCGCGGCAAGATCTTGAATGTCGAGCGTGCGCGCACCGACAAGATGTTGTCGAGCGAGCAGGTGACAAACATTATCGCGGCGCTCGGTACCGGCATCGGGCGCGATGATTTTAAACTCGACAAGCTGCGCTATCACAAGATCATCATCATGACCGATGCCGACGTCGATGGCGCGCACATCCGCACGCTGCTGCTGACGTTCTTCTACCGGCAGATGTATGAGCTCGTCGACAAGGGGCACGTCTACATCGCGCAGCCGCCGCTGTTCAAAGTCGCGCGCGGCAAGTCGCATATGTACTTGAAGGATCAGCGCGCGCTGGAAGACTATTTGATCGATCAGGGTCTGCACGATGCCGTGCTCGTTTCCGGCGACGGCGCCGAACGTGGCGGGCGCGATTTGCGCGATATCGTCGAGCAGGCGCGTCAGATCACCGGCGGCATCAACGGTCTGCATTCGCGTTACGCGCGCTTTATCGTCGAGCAAGGTGCCATTGGCGGCGTGTTCGATCCCGCACTATTGCAATCTGTGGAGGAAGCCAATGCGGCGGCCGTCAAGATCACGGCCCGTCTTGATGCCAACGCAGACGAAATGGAAATGGGTTGGGAAGGGCGCTTTGGTAACGAAGGCTTCGTCTTCAAGCGCGAAGTGCGCGGCGTGACGGAAGTGCACACGCTGGATCGCAACCTGCTTGGGTCGCTTGACGCGCGGCGATTGAACGAGCGGCACGCGCACTTGGCCGAGATCTACGAGAAACCCGCGAAGTTGCGCCGCAAGGACAAGAGTGAGTTGATTTCCGGCCCGCGCGCGCTTTTGGAAGCTGTGTATGAGGCGGGCCGCAAGGGCGTCGATTTGCAGCGCTACAAAGGCCTTGGCGAAATGAACCCGGAGCAGCTGTGGGAAACGACGCTCGATCCGAATATCCGCACGCTGCTGCAGGTGAAGATCGGCGATATCGCGGAAGCGGACGAGATTTTCTCCAAGCTCATGGGCGACGTCGTCGAACCCCGCCGCGAGTTCATCCAGGACAACGCGTTGAATGTTTCGAATTTGGATGTGTGAGCTTGGCAAGTGCCGTCATCCCCGCGCTGATGCTGCGCGATGCGCAGTATCAGGTCTCCGGCGGGGATCCAGCCAAGGTCCAGATTTGCGCCAATGCCGTTGGCTTGGACGAGTCCCCGCCTGCGCGGGATGACGTTTTTTTGAGGGACAAGGCTACGATGCGTTTCAGGCTGACATATGCAGGGCCATTGCTAG
>JANOKZ010000231.1:0-4294 GCA_031419515.1 Hyphomicrobium sp. | reverse complement strand
GACGTCAATGACCCGACGGGGCTTCTAGAAGTCACGCTGCTGAGGGTTATTGCCGCCGAGCCCGCCGAGAAAAAACTGGAAAAGGCCATTCGCGATGGCGTTGTACGCCGTTATCATGGTGTCGATTGGTTTGGCGATGCGGTCAACGCCGGTGTCATTTCGGCGGCGGAGGCTCAAGACTTGAAGGAAGTCGAGGCACTGGTGGCGCGCGTCATCGCCGTTGACCATTTCGACCCAGCGGAATTGAAGCCGAACTACGTTGAACTTGGACACAATGCGCGCGGTGCCGAAACACTTGCTGCAGAATAAGTGGCCGCAGAATAACACGATGCAAACGACTGCGACGCAGAATTAGAGGTTCGATATGACGGACGCGACAGCAGGGCTCAAAGACATGGTGCTCAAAGATATGGCGCTCAAAGACATGGCGCTCAAAGACATGGCGCTTAAAGATATGGCGCTCAAGGATTGGCGCTTTTCCATCGACGGCGAGGGCATTGCATGGGCGATCTTCGACCGCGAAGGCGAAAGCGCCAATTCGCTCGGGCGCCGCCCGATTGAGGAACTCGCCGCCATCGTCGCGCGCGTCGAAACTGAAGCCCGCGCCAAGACCGTCAAAGGGCTCGTGCTACTCTCAGGTAAGGAGAAGGGCTTCATCGTCGGTGCCGACATTCGCGAGTTCGAGAGTTTCGAAACTGAAGCGCAAGTGATCGAAAGTCTCGGCCCCGTCAACGCCATGTTGGACCGTATCGAACGTTTGCCTGTCCCAGTCGTTGCGGCCGTGCATGGCGTGTGCGTCGGCGGCGGATTGGAACTGATCTTGGCGTGCCATTACCGCATCGGCACGCGTGACGATTCAACGCGTGTTGGATTCCCTGAAGTGAAGCTCGGCATCTTTCCGGGTTTCAACGGCACCGCGCGTTCGATCAAGCAAGTGGGCCCCGTTGCCGCAATGCAGAACATGCTGACGGGCGGCATGATCCGGGCGAGTGCCGCGAAGGCGCTGGGCTTTTTCGATCAACTTGTTGGAAGCGCGGGCGAACTCAGATGGGCCGCGCGCAAGGCCGTGCTGCAAAATCGAAAATCCCAACCGGCAGGTTTGATCAAGGCACTCCTCACCAAGCAACCGGCGCGCTCGTTCCTCGCCAAGAAAATGCGCGGCGAAGTGGCGAAGAAGGCGCGCGAGGATCATTATCCGGCGCCCTATCGCCTCATCGATCTCTTTGAAAAGCACGGTGGCAATCTTGACGCGATGAAAGCCGCCGAGACGAAAGCCTTCGCGCCGCTGATGGTGTCGGATACGTCACGCAATCTGCGCCGGGTGTTTCGTTTGACCGAACTTCTGAAAGCGCAAGCACCCAAGGGGCTTGGCTGGAAGCCGCAACGCGTTCACGTGATTGGCGCTGGTACGATGGGGGCCGATATCGCAGGCGTGTGTGTTGCTGCCGGCATGGAAGTGACGCTCCAAGACATCAGCGCCGAGCAACTCGAAAAAGGCATGAAGGCACAAAGCAAACTCTTTGGCCGCAAGTTCAAGACCAAGGCTTTGAAGGATGCAGCAAGAGCGCGCTTTGTCGCCGATCCAGAAGGCAAGGGCATTGGCCGCGCCGACGTCATCATCGAAGCGATTGTTGAGCGTCTCGACGTCAAGCAGAAGTTGTTCGCGGATATCGAGACCAAGATCAAGCCGGGCGCCATTATGGCAACCAACACGTCCTCGCTGAAGCTCGAAGATATCGCAGGGCCCTTGAAGGATCCAGGCCGCTTGATCGGGCTGCACTTTTTCTCGCCCGTGCCGATGATGCCGCTGGTTGAAGTCGTTCAGGGCAAGCAGACTAGAGAAGATGAAGTCAAAAAGGGCGCGGCCTTCGTCACGGCCATCGACAAGTTTCCGCTCATCACCAAGGACGTACCGGGTTTTCTCGTCAACAAAGTGCTGACGCCCTATATGTTCAAGGCCTTCGAGCGGCTCGAGAACGGCGAGGACAAGGAAAAGATCGACGAGGCCGTGCGCGCGTTCGGTATGCCTATGGGCCCCATTGAACTCGCCGACAGCGTTGGGCTCGATGTGTGCGCGCACGTCGCCAAAATCCTAGGCGGCGGGGGCACGGAAGGCTCGCGCCTTGAGCGGCTTGTCGCCAGCGGCCGGCTCGGCAAGAAAACGGGCGAGGGGTTTTACGTCTGGAAGGACGGTAAGCCGGTCAAGGGCAACCAAGAGTTTTCCAAATCCGACCTTGAGAAACTGGGGCGCGAACTTGTCGAACCCATGATCGCCGAATCGCAAATGGCGCTGGACGAAGGCGTCGTTGCCAATGCCGATCTCGTGGACGCAGGCATGATTTTCGGCACGGGCTTTGCGCCGTTCCGCGGCGGGCCATTGCACTACAAGGCGAGTTTGTCCAAGGCTGCGGCGCCGGAAAAGCGCGCGGCGGCGGAATAAGCGAATGGGTGTCTGACCCTCTGGGTCTGACACCCAAAAGAAAGAGTGGAGCGATGGTGTCAGACCCAGAGGGTCAGACACCCGGGAGAGACCAAAATGACTCAAACACTTCGGCGGGTAGCCATCATCGGCGGATCGCGCATTCCCTTCTGCCGCTCTAATACACTCTATGCCGATCTGTCGAATCTCGACATGATGGCGGCGGCGTTGAACGGCCTCGTTGACAAATACAACTTGAAAGGAGTGCACATCGACGAAGTGGTGGGCGGCGCCGTCATGACGCATTCCAAGGACTTCAACCTGACGCGCGAAGCCATCCTTTCGACGAAGCTCGCCACATCGACGCCCGGCATCACGCTCATGCAGGCGTGCGGCACGTCGCTCCAAGCCGCGATGGGATCAGCCGCAAAAATCGCCGTTGGCGACATCGAGTGCGCCATCGCCGTTGGTTCCGATACGACGTCCGACGCACCGATTGTTTTTTCCAAGAAGTTTTCCAGGCGCTTGGTCGATCTCGGTCAGCAGAAAACGACAATGGGTAAATTGAAAGTGTTCAAGGGGATGGCGCCCGGAGAACTCGCGCCAATGCCGCCGAGCGTGAACGAGCCGCGCACGGGGCTCTCCATGGGTCAGCATTGCGAATTGATGGCGCAGGAATGGAAAGTCAGCCGCGCCGATCAAGATCAGTTTGCGTTCGAGAGCCACAGAAAAGCGGCGGAAGCCTATCGCTCGAGCTTCATGGACGATCTCATCGTGCCGTGTGCCGGCGTCTATCGCGACAACAACCTGCGCGAAGATATCAGCCTCGATAAACTTGCAACTTTGAAGAACGCGTTCGAGAAATCGGAACGCGGCACGATGACGGCTGCAAACTCCACTCCACTGACGGACGGCGCTGCGGCTGTGCTGTTGGCGAGCGAAGATTGGGCGAAGGCGCGCGGCCTCCCAGTGCTCGCCTATCTCACGTACTCGCAGCATGCGGCCAACGATTTCGTGGCGGGCGAGGGGCTGTTGATGGCGCCGACGATTGCGGTGTCGAAGATGCTCGACCGCGCGGGGCTGAAGCTTCAGGATTTCGATTTCTACGAAATTCACGAAGCCTTTGCCGCGCAGGTTTTGGCGACGTTGAAGGCGTGGGAAGATCCGGCCTACTGCAAAAAGAACATGGGCAAGGATCAGGCCCTCGGCTCAATCGACCGAGCGAAACTGAACGTCATGGGCTCTAGCCTCGCTTTCGGTCACCCGTTCGCTGCAACTGGTGCCCGCATTGTTGCCAATCTCGCAAAGCTGTTGTCGGTTCACGGCGGCCGCGGGCTGATCTCGGTGTGCACCGCCGGCGGCATGGGGGTCGCGGCAATTTTGGAAAGCGCGAAGGCTGCTGAAGCCCGGCAGGCGGCTTGAGCGGTATTCTAGAAGGCCGGGTATCCACCCCGCACCGGTGGCCGTGGATCGCGGTCGCGGTGGTGATAGTAGTTTCGAGTTTCGTTACTACATTTTTGACTACGCTTGCGACCGAAGACTGGAAGCAGTGTTTCGAAGCCGCTGGAGTACGTTCACTCCCGCACATGTTTGCAGTTAATGAGTATCCATGGATCGCTCATTGGAAGGCGCATGTTTGGAGCGTTGGTATCGCAGCGATCGTGGCCATCGGGCTTGTATTGCTGCGCTCTACAGTTCTAGCGGTCTTGACTATCATACTGCTATCGCCCGTCATCTGGATCGGAGTGCACGATCTGACTTTAATGGCCGCGGAACTCGTTCGCGGTGAAGTGGTAACTGCACAGTACGGCTACCATCATTGTGACAGGAAAGGTCACGATGGAGCTGACCTAATCGCGGTTTGGAATTACGTTG
>JANOKZ010000230.1:0-38468 GCA_031419515.1 Hyphomicrobium sp. | reverse complement strand
TCTTCGTTTTGCAGGTGCTTTTGGCTCAGTAGCGACATGACGGAATCTCCTTGTGATTCCAATATAGTGCATGTCTGTGGGTTTGGCAAGTATAATATCACCCAGCTTACTGCCTACTGCCTACTGCCTACTGCCTACTGCCTGCTGCCACACCTCACGCAAACACTGACTTCACACCCTTTTGCATGGCGCACGCCTGCGCGGCATTACGCAGTAAGCAAGCAATCGTCATCGGGCCGACGCCGCCGGGAACGGGCGTGATGGCGCCCGCAACGCGCGCGCATTCTTCGTAGTTCACGTCGCCGACGAGTTTAGTCTTGCCGTTGTCGCCCGGCACGCGGTTGATGCCGACGTCGATGACAATCGCACCGGGCTTTATCCAATCACCACGCACCATTTCCGGTATGCCGACAGCGGCCACAACCAAGTCCGCGCCTTTGACCACCCCGTGCAGATCGCGCGTGCGCGAGTGCGCAATCGTCACCGTGCAATGTTCGCGCAGCAACAACGCGGCGACCGGCTTGCCGACGATATTCGAACGGCCGATGACGACTGCGTTCATGCCAGCCAGGCTCGGCGCCACGGATTTTGCTAGAATGATCGAGCCTGTCGGCGTGCACGGCACGAGCGAACGCTCACCAACCCACAAGCGGCCGACGTTGACGGGATGGAAGCCATCGACGTCTTTGTCGGGGTTAATCGAATTCAGCACCTTCTCGGAATTGATGTGCTTTGGGAGAGGCAGCTGCACGAGAATGCCGTGGCAAGCCGGATCGTTATTGAGCTTGTTGACGAGGGCGAGGACGTCCGCTTCGCTCGTCTCTGCTGGAAGTTTGTGCTCCCAGGAATTCATGCCGCATTCGACGGTCTGCTGCGCCTTGTTCTTGACGTAGACCTTGCTCGCCGGATCTTCGCCAACGAGAACAACTGCGAGGCCCGGCTTTACGCCAAGCTCTTTGACCAAACGCGCGACTTCCGCGGCGACTTCCGCGCGCACGTCGGCTGCAATTTTCTTTCCATCGATAATCTGCGTTCCGGCCATCGGCGTCGTTCCTCCCATTACGTGTTTTTTGCTGGTTCAAGAGCGCAGTGTCTCGCCCTCAGCCGTTCTTCAATCTCTTTCACGTCGCCCTCGACCGCGATGGACTTCACGCGCGACTTTGCCCCTGTCACGAGACGCGCCGCAGACTTTGGCACTTGAAGCCATTCGGCGACGAGCCGTTCAAGCGCCGCGTTGGCGGCACCGTCTTCGGGAATTGCGCGCACGCGCGCTTTGAAGGCCGGGCCCTCGGCAGTCACGTCCAGCCCGTCAATAGTATCTTTGGACGATTTTGGCGTCAGTCGAAAGCGCACAATGACGCACGCGGCGCCCCGTCGCCCGGCATCAGGTCGCCCGGCATCAGGTCGCCTGGCTTCAGGTCGCCTGGCTTCAGGCCGCCCGGCCGCAAGCCACCAGGGCAGGTCTGATGCCGCGCGGTTCAGGCAAAGACCTTTGCAATGTTCGTCAGTATAACCGACTGCACGAAGAAGCAGGCAAGCAACAGAACGATAGGCGAGATATCAACACCACCCATGTTCGGCAGCATATTGCGGATGGGCCGGAGCAGGGGCTCCGTCACGGCGTTGAGCGCGTGCCAGAGGGAACTAACAAATGGGTTGGAGGCGTTGATGACGCCGAAAGCTATCAACCAGCTCATGACGACACCGGCGATAACAATGTAGGTATAGAGGGTGATGAGATAGCTGATGAATCCGAGAAGTTCGACCATGGAGCCCCGCTCTGGTTTTTGTATTGATCCACCTCTAGCGGCGCTGGGCCAAAGCATCAAGCGCCCATGCCCCAATATGCTGCCGATAAATGGAATTTCGATGCGAACGCCGTGATGCCGTTTCTTGACATCTTCGTAGTCCGGCACCTAAATGAAGGCTTCCTATTGGGGCCGTAGCTCAGCTGGGAGAGCGCGTCGTTCGCAATGACGAGGTCAGGGGTTCGATCCCCCTCGGCTCCACCACTTTATGAGGTAAGGCGTACCAGAAACAGCCGGAACGACGGGTATTCCGCATCGTTTACTGGCAAAACGAGGGAAGGCCGTACACAATGCTGCACGAGATCATTCACAATATCGGGTACGCCGTAACGTTCACGGCCTGCTAAGTCGGGGCGCTCTGGGTGCTGCGCGCGGCCGACCACTGTAGACTTAGAAACACAAAAGGTCCGGTCACTCCTATTACGGGGTGCCGGGCCTTTTGTGTTTCTACAGTTTGATGATCTTGGGCTTGACGAAGGTTGGCTGCATGTTGTTATGCGCCGCTTCCACATGTGTGATGGCGAGTGCGATGGCGCGATCGAAGGCGATGCGGGCTTCTCCTGGCCGATTGAGTGTAACTCGGCGCCAAATACGCGCACGCGTTGGCAGGATGGTTCTGGGTAGCGATAAAAAACGCGAGCCTGCTTTGTGCCCGCGTTTTTTTGGTCATCGTCACATCAAGTGGCATTTTAGGCGGGATTATTTGACTTTTTTGTTGAGATCATCGGGATCGGTGTTGGCCGGCGTCTTCGACTCGTCGCCCGGCACAACAGGGTCCGTGTTCGAGTTCGGACTTTCAGCTTTCTTTGTCAGTTCCGGCGGTTCGGCATTTCCCGGTGACTGGGTGTTTGATTCTTCCTTGGTGCGATCCACGTCTCGACCATCGTCCGTTGTGCTTGGCTGTTGTGCCTTCGCGTTTCGATCGGGCGGCGTGGTGCCTTGAGGCGCGGGTGATTGACGATTGTTTTCGGTTTCGACGGCGAACACTGGGGTCGCAGTCAATACCAGTCCAACCAGGCCAAATACTGCAGCGGATGACATTTTCATGAGGAACTCCTGAATTGTTACATACCTTTTGAACGCCACTGCATCGATTTGGTTCCCAAACAGAGAACGGTACGAGCGGGCGTTTGAAGTGGAATTTAGTTCTGGATGCGCACGAACAATCCAACCTTTGGAAGCTTCGATTGGCGACAAAATAATGTAGCTTTGGGAACGTGCGAACCAGTATGCGGTGGAGCTCGTGAACGGATCTAACAGACTGAGCCGACAGCAGCGTGCCTTACGATGTCAGGTACTACGATGTCAGGTAAATGGAAACCCACACATTCGAGGCTGCCGTTTTGGACCGCTGCTCGAATTGCGAGTCGTTTGCAAAAAAAAGGATGAGCTGCATCATCCTGCAGCTCATCCTGTCGTGGCCGTCCGTCTCAAACGACACCGTAAACGTTATTAAGCGCAGCTGTTGGCCGAACTTATTTTAGAGCGCATGCGCCAATTACATTTTGGCGAACCAGTCATCGACAGCCTTTTTTGCTTGGTCCTTGTTATAGCCGTATGAGGCTTGGATCTTGCCTTCCAGCTGTTCACGGTTGCCATCTATTTTGTCAATTTCGTCGTCGGTCAGATTGCCCCACTGCTCTTTGACCTTGCCCTTAATCTGTTTCCAGTTGCCTTCAACGGTATCCCAATTCATGTTCACTACTCCAATGCAATTTTCGATGGCGCCGATTGCCAATCGCCTTCGAAAAACGGTGTCACAGATGAAAAGTTCCGGACCGAGTGAGTTTATACGCCGGCCGTAGCATCGTGCGGCCGCCGCCAGCTTAGATAGCATCGGCGGGTTGTGACGGCCGACAGCGGTAGCAGGGCTAAACGGTCTCAATCAGACTAAGTCTTTCGAAGCCCATTTGCGATTGTGGTCAACCACGTCTTTGCGGTGTCGTACGCGGGCGACGACGTTAGGACCGCCGGGTCAATGCTGCTGATCGAATCGACCAAGCGCTCTAGCCTCGACGTGATTGGCTGCGTATCCACGCGGGCGGCGGCGCGGCGGGCGCTAGCGACGATGTCATCGGTATTGTAGGAAGCTAAATCATTATACCGAAAGCCACGCGATGATTTAGGGACAATGAGTACGGCGAGAAGCGCCCCTGCGGCTGCGGCGATGCCAACAGACACCCAAGGCTGAGTTTCAATATTTGAACGTAACGTGGCTGTGCCGTCTGAAGCCAACTTTTCGACCTGAGCAAGGCGCTTGGCCGTCAAACTGGCAATCGTATCGGTCAAGACCGACAGCTCCTCGCGCAATTCAGAAATACGCGACTGGTCGGCGGTGGGTTTCACCTCATGAGTTCCGTTTCCACGCGGCGAGGGTGTGATAAGCGGTAAATTGTTCGATATCATGGCGTTTCCACCTTCCTGGAAAGTTTGGACTATTGCAGTGGCAGGGCCCGCGCACCGCGCTCAGATTTTTTCAATGCCACACCTCTCACAGCAACGCTGCAGCAGCTGGCAAGTTCCAAATCAATCGATTGATTGTTTGCAGATGGTGGAACCAAAGGCGCCAAGCCGCGTTTAACCTGAGACAAACGGCAACAACCAATTGCTTTGGAGGCAAATTGCCATGGCAACCCCAAATTATGGCTCTACTGGAACTGCGTCATCGCGGACTTCAACGCCGGACCCGACCGATAGTTACGAGGCGCTAAAGAGCGACATCGCTAACCTTGCGGACTCCGTAAAAAATCTCGCAACCGAGCAAATGGGATCGGCTGTTGAAGGCGCCCAGGATCAAGTGAAGCAAAAACTTGGTGACATGGAATCATCAATCCGGAAAAACCCGACGCAAGCAGCGCTTATTGCAGCAGGAGTCGGCTTTCTCGTTGGCCTTGTCATCACCCGCTAACAGCACCCCCACAGATCCTATCGAGGAGACGTAACAATGACGTATTCAATGACTGACTCAGACGTAAAAGCCGCAGCCTCACGCGTCGGTTCAGACGTGTCGAAAGCAGTCGGCGACGCGAGCGAAAAAGCCGGTGAAGCCGTCGCAACTGTGCGCCACGCTGCCAGTGATGGTCTCGATAGAGTGGAAACGGCAATCCGGCGCAATCCTCTTGCCGCTGCAAGTATTGCGGGTGGTGTCGGCTTTCTACTGGCCGTTCTGGCCCGCCGGTGAAGTCGCCGGTGAAGTCTATGACTGTGACAAGAATATAGAGGGTCGCCATGATTAGCGAAGTCGTAGCCTATGCAGCAAGCCGGGCCACAAGCGGGGCTGTCGAGAACATTTCCCGGCGCGCCGGGTGGTTTGCCGTTGGTGGTGTCGTTTTGCTGTTTGGATTTTTTTTCGCTGTCCTGGCGGCCTTTTGGATCATCGAGCCGCACTACGGGCCGGTTCAGTCGGCCGTATTGATAGCATCTTCTTGTCTTGTCATCGGACTCTTGTGTTTTGTCGTTCCTGGCATCGTACAAGCTGTGCAACGGCGGCGCGCCAAGGAAAAAATTGCGGCTGGCCCTCCAATTAATGAAACATTGGAAGCTGTGAACGTCGAGGCAGCGGAGGCCGTCGATTATTTCGGCCCGGTTAAAGTGATGGCGACGGCTTTCATGTTCGGCATGGGTGCGGCCAAGCAGCTGCGGCGGGCACGAACAACTTAAGTGAGGAGATAAGTCTTACGTACGGCTTCGAATCTGTGACCCCTCCACGCCGCTGATCAGTGCTGACGGGTCGTTAGGGAGCGGCCCGCATTCCGCATTTGGGACCACAGACGCCCCCATTTCATTTTGGTCTTTGCCCTATGTAGAACGCGGAGAATCTTTACGCGATCGGCTTCAGGCATCAGCTCGACGATACGTTGCCGGACCGCTTCAACGTTATAGACGCCATCCTCACGCAATGTCGCTGGGATGATATCCTGCGGTGCGAAGTTCAATTCGCGGCCAATCGTCGTGATGGCGTCGTTGATCGAGTGGGCTTTCGCGCTATCCTTGTCGGCCAAGATATATGGTGGATTCGACGCGTTCACCGGTGGCAACGTGTCGATGTGGCTAACAACGCAGAAGATTGGTTGTGGCTTCCGATTGGCGCGTTTCGCACCGTCGCTCCGGATATGGCTGAGCAGGCGCCTGGCAACGACGCGGTCTGGGTGGATTGCCGATGTCACCCAAATGATCAGATCGCAATGATCGATGGCTTCGAAAAAGGCTTGTAAGTCGCGGGTGACTTCAGTGACACCTGGACTATCGATCAACTGTACCTCGTGGCCATCCGCGAATGTTGCGTCAAAGGTTGTGTAGTCCTCGGTGACCGCGAGGGTGCCGGCAGGGCCAAGACCCTTAGTCACGAGCGCATTTATGAGGCTAGATTTGCCGCTTCCTGCTTGCCCAGCAACGAATATGCGAACCGGCACCCCGGCGGCGCCCGAAGCGGCGCTACGATCGTGCCCCTTCGCCGTTGAGGACGTCGGCAGCTGTGCGCCGCTTTTGGCCAGCCGCATGCGCCCGCCATAAAGATCTATTGCGGCCCGTCCAACCTCCCGGACGTAAGCCTGCACCAGGCGCTTGGCGAGCTCCTCGCGCCCCCAGTCGTAGGCGCGCCTCGTCAATTGTTCGCGAATTTCTTGGGTCGCCGCAGCGGCCGGGTTCATTAATCGCACGATGCGCCACAAGTCGTAGGCTTGTTCAGCAACATTGATCGCCGATCGCCAGCGGTACAATCTTAAGAATTGTCCCACCGTCATGCGATCGCCCAGCGGAATGCTGTCGCTGACGAAGGCGCTTAACTGCGTACTGACGCGCTCGATCAGTGCAAACGCTTCTGGAAGAGTAAATTTCCACAGTGCGTGCTCCTCTCCGGGATGCATCGATCGCGCGACTGTATCGATGGAGCGCAGACCGAGATCAAAAATATCATTGCTACTGGTGATTTCGAGGGGCCGCACTATTTTGGAGAGAGAAACAACCTCGACCCACGCCGCCGTCTCGCGGGCGGACCAGCCGGCATCGGCGATATCTTCGACGATTGTCTCAGAAGCCGGTGCTGTTTCCGGCAAATCGATGCGAAACAGCCATCGCTCGATGGCGTAGGTGACGAGCGTTATAGAGCACGCTGCAAGGGCCCAATAGAGTACATATCCATGCTGCCAAAGCCATAAGGAACCCAAGACCGTGAGCGATAGCAGTGGCAGAAAAAGTGCGGCCAATGCCATGGCTAAGCGGAAATAGAAAATGGCTTTGCGCTTCTCTTTCATAGTGAGCTGGATTCCAGTTCGTGCAAAGACTACGTTGTATTTGGCTGGCCGATGACCCGATTACGCGCAAAAAGTGATGAAACATAAACGTGCTTTTGCGTGTGCTCGGGGCCAGTTGTGGGGCCAGTTGTGGGGCCAGTCGTGGGGCCAGTGAATTGCGCGCCGACCCCACGGACCTTGATCGAGTTTCGGGGCTTTACTTTGCTGCACCCGACGCAGGGCGCTGCTTTGCTGATGTTTTGGCGTCCTTCGGCAAAGTTCGCCTCGCTGAGCGCTTTTCGCCGCTGTTATCTTCAGCGTCCCCATTGATCACGCCATAGGCGAGTTCGGATAAACCTTCGTCGGCATGCTTTTCTTCAACGAGGGTGTCTTGCAACAGGCCGACCGCAGCCTTCAACTCTAGGCAATCCGCCCAAGTGCGCAAGGTGCCGTAGCGCGAGATTTCATAGTGCTCTACAGCCTGCGCGCACGCCAGAACGCCGGCATCGCGCACATCGTCGTCTTCGGCCTCGGCAATAACATCCTCGCACTCTTTCACGAGGCCCTCAATCACCGGACACTTTTTGCCTTCGGGCTTCACGTCGATAATCTTGAATACTTTGTCCAGACGTCCCACTTGAGCTTTGGTTTCTTCCAAATGATGCGTGAAAGCGGACTTCAGTGGCTCGGATTTGACAGCTTTGATCATTTTCGGCAGAGCCTTCAGGATCGCAGCTTCGGCATAATAGACATCTTTCAAAGTTGCCTCGAAGAGGTCGTACAACGTTTTCATGGCGGGGTTCCGATACGGATGTTTCAGCTGCTCGTAAAACGTACGCGACGTGCTTTAGTTCCGCTGCGTTATAGCGCGCGGGAACGCAGCAACGGGAAGTCAACGCAGGAGACTGGATCGTTGACTGATGGAACATTCCAGTACGGGTCAACGTTACTTGGGTAGAGCTTTGGCAATCGAAGCTCCCATTTTGACTTTGAAAACAAATCTCGGAGTATTGATCAATGAAGGCATCATATCTCGCTGGCATCAGCGTCGCCGCACTCGTCCTGGCCGGGGGCGTCAACGCACAAGAGACGACGGCTGAAAAGAACGGCGCTGCAACGACAGTGTCGCCAACGGCTATTCCGGAAGTCGCCGCTACAGCTGCAACGGGTTCATACGGTACGGTGCAGTCCGCCAGTGATTGGCGGTCTTCGAAAGTGATCGGCATCAACGTTTATAATGCCAAAGATGAGAAGATCGGTGACATCAACGATCTCATCATCGGTTCAAGCGGATCCATTACGCACGCCGTCGTCGGCGTCGGCGGCTTTCTGGGTATGGGTGAAAAGAATGTCGCCATCCCGTTTGCGTCAGTGAAAATGTCCCAGGACAAGAATGGCAAGCCAACCGCCATGGTCGATAGCACAAAGGAAGCGCTGCAGGCGGCGCCGACGTTCAAGTTCTTTACGTCAGCGTCGTAGAACACGCGTGTTACGAAAATGCGGAGGAGGCGACACATGCCTCCTCCGCACCGTCGAATTCATAGCGCTGGTATTTGCGTGCGAGATATTCCGGCAAGTCTCTCAGGCGACCTTACCTTGCTTCTCATCCAATACAGCCTTGGTATCGAAAAACAGTGCTTGGCTGATTGTGGCCTTGACAGTGTCAGGTTGGAACGGTTTGGCGATGAGAAACGTCGGTTCTGGACGAACCCCCGTCAACAAGCGCTCAGGATAAGCGGTAATGAAGACCACCGGCACCTGGAACGAAGTCAGAATTTCATTCACGGCCTCAAGCCCCGAACTCCCATCCGCTAACTGGATATCCGCCAGAATCATTCCTGGACGGGTTTTGCGCACGGCCGCTAGAGCTTCTCTATGCGTTCGAGCTACGTGGCAGACCCGATGACCCAATGCCTCAACCAACGCTTCGAGATCCATGGCGATAATCGGTTCGTCTTCGATGATCAGAACATCCGTCGCTACCTGAGCCGCTATTTCCTTTCCGGCCTCGTCGATGAGGCCCTTCAATTCCGCAACCGAGCAGTCAAGGATTTGTGCGGCTTCCTCGGGCTTAAAGCCCTCAACCGAAACGAGTAGGAACGCTTGCCGGGGACGCGGCGTTATCGCGTCAAGGCGCCGGTCGGACAGCGCCTGTGCGGCGGTGGTCTGGGGTTCATCTTTTTCGGTGTTAACCTGGATCGAATTCCAAATCCGAACGAAGGTTTTATAGATTCCGATCTTGGGATTGACGTCAGTTGGAAAACTTGAGGGATCGGCAATTATCGCTTCCAGGGCGTGCACGACATAGGCATCGCCACTGTCCTGAGTGCCACACAGCGAGCGCGCAAAACGGCGCAGATACGGCAAGTGAGGGGCTATTTCTGTTGCGAGAGACATTATGATACCTCCTCCAAATACAACGCAGCCGGGGTCAGCGTGTCCGGTGGTTCCCAACACTGATAACGCATTATTAAGTCTCTGGTTCCAGCCGGGATGGAACTTTTTTTTGAACTGGACGTTTCCCTTGCTGGATTCCATGATTACACGGCTTATGCAGGCGGGGCGTAGCCTTCGTTTTTGAACACAAAAGGGGATTCAAATGACTTCAGGAAAGCCGCCAATCTTGCCCCGGCAGCTCACTCCGGAATGTGACGAAGTTGAGCCGCGTGAGACCAAAGCGGTCGAGGAGAAACGTGAAATGATGCTGCGCCGATCGGAATCTGCCGTGGGTGAGGGGGAGGGACTTGACCCGCGCCTACAAGCGCAGATCGGACAAAAGTTAAAGGCTATGTTTGACGAGGTGGCCAAGGCCCCTATACCTGACAAATTTCTTGAACTTCTCGACAAGCTGGATAGCAGGGAGAAGCTCAAGTGAGCAACGATCCGGTCAAGCAAGGCTTTATCGATGCGATTCCGAACCTGCGGGCGTTCGCGGTCTCGCTATGCGGCAATCTTGAGCGCGCCGACGATCTTGTGCAAGAGACCATGTTCAAAGCCTTCAAGCATATCGATTCCTTCAAAGAAGGCACGAATTTGAAGGCGTGGCTGTTCACGATCCTGCGTAACACATATTTTTCAGACCGCCGCCGCCTCAAGCGCGAAGTGGAAGACGCTGATGGCATCCACGCCGGTCGTGTCGCAGTTCATCCCGAACAGCATGGACACATGGACATGTGCGAACTGCAGGACGCCATAAAGCATCTGCAAGATGATCAGCGCGAAGCATTGATCCTGGTCTGTGCAGCGGGATTGTCCTACGAAGAAGCAGCACAGATCGCGGGATGCGCCGTCGGCACGATCAAGAGCCGCGTTAATCGGGCTCGTGCCAAGCTGAGCGAAATTATGGGCGTCACATCGGCAGAAGAATTTGGGCCCGATGCATCGACAGAAGCCATTCTAACTCAAAGCGTCGGACACGTCCGCTCGGCATAAGGCCAGAGGCCGGCTATTCCGTCAAATACGCGCGGCTCAATTTCAGTGCCAGTATCATCGCGACGTCCGCCAAACAAATGGCCACGCCGCCTTCGCCCGCGTGGCCATCCAGTACAATTATAATCAGAACCGCCAAGCGGCGCCGTCAACAAGACGGTTTATGGCAGTGGCGGACTGCGCCCGTTCGCCAGGTGAATGACCGCAGAAATCACGAAAAAGATTATCGCGACATAGAAGATCATCTTTGCAATATCGACCGCACTGCCAGCGATACCGCCGAAGCCGAGGACCGCGGCAACCAATGCGACGACGAGAAACGTTACGACCCAATTTAACATTTTGGCCTCTCCTTGTGTTCGACCTATTGCCAACCACTGGAGCAGAAACGTTCGAGATGGATTTTGGTTCCAGATTTGTGTGCCCAGATTTGTGTGCCCAAATTTGTGCGCCATGACACGGCCTTGGAATGTGCCTGCGCCAGGCTTCCGATAGCCCAGCAAACGAACTCAAAATCGAACTTGCAACTTGGATTTGCGGAACTCTTTACGTCTGGCGAGCGTTCTATTTCTGCAAAGTTTTGGAGGTGTGTCATGCGATCAGCGGTACTTTGGATGATCGGCGTGCCGATCACGGTCATCGTGTTACTCAACGTTTTTCAAGTCATTTGAACGACAGCGGCTAAACCTTGGGGATAAAAAATGACGGTCTCAACCATTCTGCTGATCATCCTCGTTCTCATGTTGGTCGGGGCCGTTCCGACCTGGCCGCATAGCCGTGGATGGGGGTACGGCCCATCGGGAGCTCTCGGCATCTTCTTATTAATTGTGGTCGTGTTATTGCTTCTCGGCCGGATCTAACTGTGGAGTGGGTGCCGTCTGGGCTGCCGCGCTATCGGTTTGCGGCAATTCGGTGGACGGCGGTTCGGAGGAAGCGATGTTTCCATTCATGATGGCATCATCGTTTTTTGGTTCATGACGTTCCCGCGGGAACGTCAATGTCCATTTCATGCCTTCGGTAAGATATTCAATCTCAGCACTGCCGCCAACCGCGCGGGCCACGAGCGACCCGGTGAGTCGGCTGCCAAAGCCCTTTTTAGGGGGCGGATTGGCCGGGGGACCACCTTTTTCGCTCCAATGCAAGACGATCATGCTCCCCTCGCCGGAAAGTTCTTCGGTCCAGAGAATATCAATCCGCCCGTTAGGCACGGAAAGAGCGCCGTATTTGGCAGCGTTAGTGCCCAATTCGTGAAACGCGAGGCCGAGCATCTGGGATTCGGATGCAGTGAATTTGGTGTTGGGCCCTGGTGTGACAGCGATCCGGCGGCCGACTTCCTCCGAGAAATGGCCCAGCTGCCCGGCAATCAGATCCGCGAGCGCAACCTCGCCCCAATTCTCGCGAACCAAAATGTCCATGGTCGCCGCTAGCGAAACCAGCCTGCTCGACAACCCTGTGATGTAGTCTTCAATTTCGGGAGAACCCGTGCTTTGATTGCGGACAATCGCTTGAACGACGCTGATGAGATTTTTGGTGCGATGAACAAGCTCGCGATTCATGATCCGCGACCGCACGGCCTGTTCGGCGCGCTCACGCCCCAAATCCTCTGCCGATTGCCGGTTTGAAACTTCTTTCTCTAACTCGGAAGCAGCCCGGCGAGCTTGGAACAAAAGATAAATCAGTCCCGCAAAGCCAGCGAGTGTGGTCAGTTGAGTAAATGCGAATAGCTGTTTGTCCAGAACGGCTTGGTCGCTTATGGCCTCAGTTCGCGTCACAGTCTCTGAGGCCTCGATGTCTGAAACGGCATGCCGCAACCGATCCATGAGATTTTTGCCGCGATCGCCGGCGACCTCAGCCCGTGCCGCTTCGATCTCATTCTTCTGCGCGAGTGCGACGGTCAATGCCAGCTCTTCTGCTTTCTCGATCCAAAGCCTGCGCAACTCCTGGATTCGCGCCAATTGCCGGGGATGATGATGTTGCATTACCTCCAAAGCACTCAAATGCATCCCAGCTGTTGCGAGCCCCTTTCGATAGGGCGAAAGATAACTGTCCTTCAGCGTGATGATATAGCCGCGCTGTCCGGTTTCTGCGTCTGTAGCGGCGGCCAAAAAATCTTTTGTCACGACCAAGACGTCATGAGTGCCCCTGACGCGCATCCGGCTTTCATCCAGCCACTTGAAGAAGTGGACTGAAATGATCGCCGTTACACCGGCCCAAGCGACGAGCAGTACGACCGGAGAAATTCGCTCAGGCCATCTATGATGCCCTGTCTTGGGCGCGGCGTCGTGTGGGACAGTATTCGGCAAAGATGCTGTCCAAAAAAATTCTGACCGGCGATGGGCCGCGAAGCATCGGAGCATGTTTCGCAACCACTTGGACAACAGTACGAGATACGCCGCCAAACGCAACAGCCGCCGAGGCTAACGTTCTGAATCGTGTTGAGGCCCCAAACTGGTTTTTGGGAGACGTAGACTTGCCACCACCGGCTCGATTTGACGCCGGGCGATAGGACTATGGCCCGCGGTCCGCATCGGCGAGTATCTTCCACACATCAGCAATGTCGTGCTCTTTATATGGTTTGGCGATATGTGGGCGGGTCCGGAATTCCGCAGGTAATTCAGTGGCGGCGTTATAACCCGTTGCTATAACGAAGGGAACCCCTTTGTCGCGAAGGGAAACGGCGACAGGGATGCTGGAGTCTTCGCCGAGCCGCACGTCCAGAAAGGCAGCGTCAAACTTGCGCGTCGCAATCAGATGAAGAGCACTATCTACAGTGTTTGCAATCGTGACTTGGCCAGCCCCAAGATCGAGCAAAATGGTTTCGAGATCAAGGGCAATGAGCGCATGATCTTCCACCACTAGGACTGACAATCCGGCGGGCTGCGGGAGTTTTGTATCGGTCACGCGCAACTCCAGTGCATCCGGTTAGTTGACGACTGTCAGTACCGACAGCGATCGATAGCGGCTCCCATTTCAAACAGATCGATTGCTATGTCATTTAACAAAGACATAGCGGTCATTTGCTCGCTAGAGTGTGATCAGCTGTGTTCTCAAGATTGAAAGCCAATGAAAAAACCATCGCCTCAGGCTGCTGGTACGAAGGCCATGACGCCGTGTCACAGCTGCCCTTTGCGAAAAATCTCCACCTTCAGGGCTTTCACCAGCGATGAGCTCTCCTTCATGGAGACATTCAAATCTGGAGAGCTGACCGTCGATCCCGGTGCGATCATTCTCCTTGATGGCACCAACAGCCCTCACTTGTTCACGGTGCTATCGGGGTGGGCATTCCGCTTTAAAACACTTGAGGATGGCCGCCGCCAAATCGTGAATTTCGCGTTGCCGGGCGACTTCATTGGACTGCAAGGATCGGTATTCGAAAAAATGCAGCATTCCGTTGAAGCGCTCACAACAACCGTCTTGTGTGTTTTTCCGCGCGAGAAAGTATGGTCTCTGTTCCAGACCCACCCGACGCTTGCATTCGATATGACATGGCTGGCGTCGCGCGAGGAAACCATACTCGATGAGCATCTCTTGAGCGTCGGCCAAAGGCGTGCCAATGAGCGCATGGCCTACCTGTTGCTGCATTTGTTCCATCGTACCCAGCAATCGGGACTGGGTAATAAGAAAAAGGCCAACTTCCCGTTCACACAGCAGCACCTCGCCGATGCTTTGGGTTTCTCGATCGTACACACGAACAAAACGCTGAATCGCCTGCGGGGCACAGGAACGTTCAAATGGGCTGGAACGCTATTTGAGGTCGTTGATGAAGAAAAGCTCATCGAATTGGCAGGAAGACCCGCGTTAACCAGCGGACTCCGCCCCCTCTTATAAGTGACCGTTCGAGTGGATTTTATGGGCGGCGCGACATTTTGCTGTGTGTGCAGAAACCTTGGGAACCAACGATGCTTTAAGCCGTTGAATCGGTAAGTCTCAGCGTAGCTCGCGAGATAACGCTTCTTGTGCGTAGGAGTTGGAAATCATGGAACCCTATCTCGCATCCGAAATAAAAGCGGGCAAACGACTGAATCCGAAGCCGCGCCAACCGCCGCGGGTATATCAGCGTTATCATCAGAGTGGCGTTAATGACGACGTGAAGACACATGAAGTGTTCTTGACGTTACTGACGATTTTCACGACGCTTGGCTTCGCAACTCTCTGCGCCGTTATTGCCTAGAAAGCTGCGTTCGGGGCGGGTTAATGCCGCTCAAAAGAAACGCCGCAAGACGTCCCCTGGTTGATGGCGCTTCCCCCGGCGCATCATCATTACTTGCGGCGGGCTGCGGCTGGCGATCCTTCCCTCGATTCCAGCCGCAGCCACCCCTACCATAACGCTTGGAACCAAATTCGCTGTTCGGCGTTTCCCAATTGGACCGCAGAACATGTTTAACCTGCGCCAGAGCTCAGGGCTCGCTGTCACGCGCGTCGTAACATCGGATGGAGTCACAAATGGGTAGCACCAAGGATAAGATCACTGGCATGGCCAATGAAGCCGCCGGTAACATCAAGCAGGGTGTCGGCAAAGCTGTCGGGTCGGAAAAGCTGCAAGTGGAAGGTAAAATTCAGGAAATCAAAGGCGAAGGTCAACGCGCCGTCGGCGCCGCCAAGGATGCCATTAAGGACAGTGCCACAAAAGTGGCCGCCGCGATCAATAAGAAGCTTTGACGTTTCGCTTTTACTTCGCCCGAATTGAAACGAGCCTCGGGACGTCCCGAGGCTCGTTCTTGCATTTACGGCCCTTAGAGTTCCGGAGAATCGCGCAGGCCTGAACGGGCGAAATTATCGCAAAACCTCAAGCAACTTGGGCTCTGTCAGTCTCTGGAGCGATCGTAGCTTCCGTGTGGCGCTCGTCGTTCGACCGGGCGGCCGCCAAACACAGATCAACGGCTTGTGCCAAGGACGCGGTAGCGAAATCTGCCCCTGCACTCTTTTGCCATGCTTGAACTTTGACTGGATCGTCACCGAGCATCCAAAACCCAGCAACAAACTTTGTGTGAGGGGCAACCCGCTTTAGCCGGCGAATGAGAAATCGAACGTTGAACGGATTGTCCGTTTCAAAACTCGATAGACAGACGACTGGGCTTCGCGCGGGACTCCCGACAGCGTTGAATTGCGCAGCTGATCCTTGGCCAAGAACTTCGGCGTTCGCACCATGTTTCGTCAGCACCTGTGACAGCAAGTGTGCAGCCGCTTCATCGAGCGCCGTCCGGGTTGCCAAGCAAAAAATCGGTACATAGAGCGTGGAACGATTTAGTGTTTCGGTATCTTCGCGGGTCTGGCTCGCTGCCGGTGCGGTCTCTTGCACAATGATTTCGGATGCATCCGGTTCGGGTTCCAATGTGTACTCTGAAAGATCATCTGCCACATCCCGGACCGCAGCCAACAACTCATTTTGGGCTTCAAGAGGCAGCCGGCCACGCGCAGCATCCGAATGCGCTAACATAAGTGCCTTCATAGCAATCGTATCGTAATAATGTGTCAGGCCCGAGCTTTTAAGCTCTTCTTCGGCAAGAGCCGAAGCTTCTCCAGCGTCGGCCGCAAGCAAGCGCTGATACAGGCGCTGTTCTGGCGCAAGTGCGGGCTCGTCTCCCAGGACAACAGCCAGAAATTCAAGAGCTCGCACATGCTTGCCGAGGACCACGAGACAGACAGTTAGCGGCGTCGCTAGAAGCAATCCGACTGGGCCCCAGAGCAACGTCCAAAACAGTGCGGAGACCACGACGGCAACGGGAGACAGTCCGGTGTTCTGGCCATAGAGCATGGGCTCCAAGACCTGGCCCGCCAACAATTCCGCAACGAGAAACATCGCCGCTGTAGCTAGCACCATGGTCCAACTGGGATCCACAGCGGCGGCGAGCGCGATTGGAAAAATCGCTGCGACAACAGAGCCGATGTACGGCACGAACCGCATTAGCGACGCGAGAATTCCCCACAGTACAGGGTTGGGTACCCCAATGAGCCAAAGTCCAATTCCAATTGCAATGCCGAAACTGGAATTCAGGGCTAGCTGGGTGAGGAAGAGGCGGCTCAACCTATCTCCGGCATCGTTCATCGCCATGGTCGAACGTTGCAGATCTCCGCTGCCTGCCAGCCGCAGCAGCCGGTCGCGCAAATCTTCGCGCTGTATCAAAATGAAAACTAAGAAGAGAACAACCAATGCCACTGTCGTCATGGGTGCGAGGATGGGTTTGACTAGATCCTGAAAGGTTTGCACCACGGACGGCGCTTGCTCGCGCAGTTCAACAATAACTGGATTGGACGAATTTCCGGGCGGGGACGCTACTGTGCGCCGTATGGGGTCAATCTGGGGATCTGCAGATTCGGAGGCGGGATCGCCGTCGCCTTTTTTCAGTTCTTCCTGCAACCCGTGGATGGTGTCGGCGGCTTTTTCCATGGCGCGCGACGGCATAGACGCACCTTTGAAGGCCCTGACTTTGTCACGCAAATTGGCCTCATATCGAGGCAGCTCGCCCGCAAGATCCGCGACTTGGACGGCCATGACGGTACCGAGTCCGACGAGTCCCGCAATCGACAGTAATACAGCCACGAGAACGGATAAAATCCGGCCGGCTTTGGCTTTGCGTAGAAGCTGGATGACGGGCCATAGAACAAAACTCAGCAATGAGGCGAGTGCTAGCGGAACTAAGATTTCACGCCCGAAATATAGGAATGAAACGACCACTGCAGCAATAACCAGCGATAACGCTACCGTTTCGATACCGGGTGCTGCGACACGTGGCGGTGATCGATCGGGCCGAATGGTATGTTGCAAAGCCGTAGTTCCCTTCAATCAGGCTCCAAAGGTCGATACTCCAATCCATGACCGGTTACGCGGAATGCATGCTGGTTGAAGCACAATCATCCGACGGCCGCGGGCGGTGAACGCGTCAGACCCACGAACGTTCCCAAAAGTCAGGGCTGCGAAGCATGTATTGGCGCTCAACTTGATGAACGCGCATCAACGCAACATCCAATAGACGACGACGAACCCGACGACGGCTAGGCTTGCGATAATCGCCATGAGGATCGGAAGGCGCACTAACACGTTCGGGTTCACTCGAAAAACGCTTGCTTCTGATAGTCCCACAACGTTGGTGGCCCGCCCTTTGTTCCGGCCATAATTATTACTTCGGAAAAGTGGCCCGCTTGGCCGGCTGCCGCACGTCAATATTTCTCGGAAGAATGGAACCACCGCAGTGACTGAAGCGTTTCACTCTTCAGATCGTCAATGGAAGGCCTCAGAAGCCGAGGCAACACTAAGGAGAAGACTGTCATGAGTAAAAATTATCTCCGGGCCGGATTAACCGGACTATCGTTCGCCGTGGTCGCTGCTTTGACCTCGCCCGCCGTTGCCGAGAACGTGACGTTCAAGGCGGACCTGATGGCGTCAAGCGAGGTGCCAGCCAACAACAGCAAAGGGACCGGCTCCACCACTGCGACTTACGACCCAGCCAGCAAGAAACTGGATTGGACTGTGACTTTTTCGGGTCTGTCCGGCCCTGCCACGGCCGCGCATTTCCACGGGCCGGCTGAGGCTGGCAAGAACGCCGGACCAGCGGTGACAATCGCCGGCACGGCCAGTCCAATGGCGGGTTCTGCAACGCTGACTGACGCGCAGGCGGCAGATCTTATGGCGGGCAAGTGGTATGTCAACGTCCACACAGCTGCCAATAAGGACGGCGAAATCCGCGGCCAGGTTTTGAAGAGTAAGTAACTGGTCGCCCCCAACCTCTGATGATCTGCCGAAGAAGCCGCTTTGGCGGATCATTGCATTGCGCGCAGCCCGCCCGCATCCAGAAACATTGAAAAGAGGTCAAAATGGCTACTTTAGAGAAGAAATCGTTGCAAAAGACGGCGGCCCAACTGGCAACACCCACCGATCTTCCCAACGAAGGAGCCGCAGCCGTTACCGCTGCATTGAACGGCCTGCTGGCCGATGCCTTCGCGCTCTATTTGAAGACCAAGAATTTTCACTGGCACGTCAGCGGTCCGCATTTCCGCGATTATCACGTGATGCTCGATGAGCAAGCCGATCAGATTTATGCGTCGATCGATCCGTTGGCCGAGCGCGTGCGCAAAATTGGCGGCCGGACGCTCTTGTCGATTGGACAGATCGGAAAACTGCAAAGTCTTGACGACAATGATCAGCCCTTTGTTGCCCCTCTCGATATGCTCCGCGAACTTATGGAAGACAACAAGAAGGTCGCGCACGCCATGCGTGAGGCGCACGGTGTGTGTGATGACAACGACGACGTCGCGACGGCCAGTCTCTTAGAAATCTATCTCGATGAAACAGAGCGCCGCGTCTCGTTTCTTTTCGAGACGAGCCGGGCGGCAGGCGATGGGGGCCACTAGGAGCGGAAAGTGGCCGCCGCCCCAGCACAAAAATGCTCTACGCTGAGCGGCGGCCTACGGTGACGAAGCCCTGGCTATAACAAACGAGATGGAGAGGGCCGTGCCTGCAACCACGGGCTGGATAGTAACCGCTCGCCAGTATCTTGTCTTTAGTCTGTTGGGTCATGCGGCGTGGGAGATACTTCAGCTGCCGCTTTACACAATATGGACAACAGGGACACCGGGGGAGCAAGTCTTTGCGGTCGCGCATTGTACCGTTGGCGATGTCATGATAGCGGCCTCTTGCTTGTTTGCAGCATGGTTGTTGTCTGGCCGTCCGGGTTGGCCGCAGGTTGCATTTGGCCAGGTCGCCGTCACCGCAATCGTTATCGGCGTCTGCTACACGGCATTCAGCGAATGGCTCAACGTCGCTATTCTCGGGGCGTGGAGCTACTCGTCTTGGATGCCCATCGTACGACTTGGCACTTTCAGCATCGGTCTTTCGCCATTGATGCAGTGGATCTTGGTTCCGGCGCTCGCATTCCTAGCTGTTCGCACCGCCAAGCCCGATGCATGACCGGCGCAGCTTTCATAAAATAGCCGCAGACCGTAACCGCAATGCATTTCCAATGACGCTGACCGACGATAAGGCCATCGCAGCAGCTGCAATAATGGGCGACAGGAGCAATCCGAAGACCGGATAGAGCACGCCCGCCGCGATGGGGATGCCCGCCGCGTTGTAGGCGAATGCAAAGAACAGGTTCTGGCGGATGTTTTGCATCGTCGCTCTCGAAAGGGCGCGGGCCCGCACGATGCCTCGAAGATCGCCCTTCAGCAGCGTAATCCCGGCGCTTTCGATCGCGACGTCCGTTCCAGTTCCCATCGCGATGCCCACATCGGCTGCCGCTAACGCTGGTGCATCGTTGACGCCGTCACCGGCCATCGCAACGACGTGCCCCTGCGCGCGCAATCTCGCGACGATCTTGGCCTTATCTTCGGGTAAGACATCGGCCTGGATATCCTTGATGCCGAGCTTCGCCGCCACGGCTTTGGCTGTTGTTGCATTGTCGCCCGTCAGCATGACGATGTGAATGCCCGCGTCTTCCAGTTCGCGAAGCGCCAAAGCGGACGTTGCCTTGATGGGATCTGCCACCGCTATGATGGCGGCGGCCTTCCCACCGATGGCCACATAAACGACCGTTGCGCCTTCAGCGCGCAGCTGTTCCGCGTCTGGATCGAGGGGCGCCGGGTCAACATCAGCTTCAGTCATAATGCGCCGGTTGCCGATGATGACACGCTGACCATCGACGATCCCCGAGACACCCTTACCCGAAGGTGCGGCGAAGTCCTGGACGGGGATGAGTGCTATTCCGCGCACTGATGCTGCGGCGACGATCGCCGCACCGAGCGGGTGCTCGCTCGCAATTTCGAGGCTTGCCGCAAGCTTCAGGATATCGGCATCAGTAATCGAGGTCACTGTCCGGATGGCCGTCACTTTGGGTTTGCCCTCAGTGAGCGTGCCGGTCTTGTCGACGACGAGCGTGTCAACTTTCTCCATGCGCTCGAGCGCCTCGGCGCTTTTGATGAGCACACCGGACTGAGCGCCGCGCCCAACTCCAACCATGATCGACATTGGTGTCGCGAGACCCAGTGCGCAAGGGCACGCAATGATCAGCACCGACACGGCCGCAATCAGGGCATATGTCAGTCGCGGCTCTGGACCAAACGTCGCCCATGCCAAAAAGGCTAGCGCCGCCACCACGATGACCAGCGGCACAAACCAACCAGAAACCTGGTCAGCCATTCGTTGAATGGGTGCGCGGCTGCGCTGCGCTTTGGCGACCATCTGGACGATCTGCGCCAGCATCGTGTCGCGCCCAACTTTATCGGCGCGCATGATGAGGCTGCCGGTCGCATTGATCGTCCCGCCGATCACCTTCGCGCCAGCGCTCTTGCTGACGGGCAACGATTCTCCGGTCACCATCGACTCATCAATTGCGCTCTTTCCGTCGACGACCTCGCCATCGACGGGCACGCGCTCGCCGGGGCGGATGCGCAATCGATTTCCAGCCACAATCAACCCGAGTTCAACCTCTTCCTCCGACCCATCCGCGCCAACGCGGCGCGCCGTCTTGGGTGAGAGGTTTAGGAGCGCACGGATGGCGCCACCGGTCTGCTCGCGGGCTCTTAGCTCCAAGACCTGACCCAGCAGCACCAGTACCGTGATGACGGCAGCGGCTTCGAAGTAGACCGCGACCGCACCTTCGGCTCCGCGCAAAGCCGGCGGAAAGAGTTGTGGAACCAGCGTGGCAACAACGCTGTAGGCCCATGCGACGCCCGTGCCGAGTGCGATCAGCGTGAACATGTTGAGATTGCGGGTGACGAGCGAATGCCAGCCGCGCTCGAAGAATGGCCAACCCGCCCAAAGCACCACGGGCGTTGCAAGTCCGAGTTGCAGCCAGTTCGAAGTTGATGGGCTGATCAGGTTGTGAAGGCCGCCGAAGTGGCCACCCATTTCGAGTACGGACACGGGCACAGTCAACGCAATGCCGGTCCACATGCGCCGTGTCATGTCCGCAAGCTCTGCGTTGGGCTCAGCTGTTGCGGTGACCAATTCCGGTTCAAGCGCCATCCCGCAGATCGGGCACGCCCCCGGACCGGCTTGGCGAATCTGAGGGTGCATCGGGCAAGTGTAGATGGTGCCCTCTGGCACGGTCGCCGTGGAAATCGCATCTGGCCCAAGGTACTTCAGAGGGTCGGCGATGAACTTGGTCCGGCAGCCGGCGGCGCAGAAATAGTAAGTGCGGCCCGCGTGCCCGGCACGATGCTTGGCGGTGTGCGGATCGACGTCCATGCCACAAACCGGGTCTTTCACCGCTTCGTTTTGAGCGCTGGTGCCGTGACCATTCTGATCGCTGCCGTTTCGTTCATGATCTTTGTTCTCATCGCTACTTGCGTGCGGTGCATGTGTTGAAGCCATTGCATTCATCCTTTTCGCGCCAGATACCTAGTAGCGGGTTTTGGCCTTTGACCAGTTTACCCCCAAAAAAACGGCAGATCACGCGACTGCATTGGCGCGCGTGCAGCCCTCAAAGCGCTGAACCGCTTTCGGTACGGGGCCCACAGCCAATTGCAGCCAAGCCAATTGCAGCCAAGCTGCCAATGACGAGGACAATTACGGCAGGGAACCTCTGCGATGTTGCCAGCGTTACCTTTCGCACATCAAGGAGATCAACATGGCAAAGCTCACACAGCGACTGACGCCTACGGAGGCCCGGCAAGGCTCATCCCGCCGGATGAATTTGCGTGTCTTGATAGGATCTCTCGCCCTTATGGTTGTTGCTGGACTTTTGTTTTATGCGACCATGTATTCCTCTCCACAAGCTGCGCCTTCTCCTCAGCAAGAAGGGGAAATCAGATGATTGCTCTTGTCGTGTCGGCTTGCTTCTTGGGCGACCCTGGATCGTGCCGCATATTTCAGATGCCGGTACCGGAGCATTCGAACGCAATCGAATGCGCAATGGCAGCTGTTCCTTATCTGCCTCAATGGGCGGAAGACCATCCCGGGTGGCAGATAAGCAGGTGGTCATGCGCCAGTTCAGAGATCGCAGATTTGTAATATTATCAGATTTTCGTTGGCGTATTTCCAAACCCGTCCGGCGTCATGTTGCCGGGATCTAGCACGGCGAGTGCTTGGTTCACTGCGTCAAGGGGAGGCTGCTCGCCGCCACTCATACTCTCGTCACTCGCGCGCTGAAGTGCCCGCGCATCGAGCTCCCATCGCTTCAAGATCTCTATCTTTTCCGCTTGCGACAAGTCGGGAGCACCCACAACTTCCATCGGCGTGTCGAATATGGATCCGGGCGTAATCAACGCTTGATCGACCTCGGTTTTTGTCAATCGTTTTGACTCTGTTTTCATCGCAGCAATGTCCTCGATGGTGATAATTGGGCCGTGATCCCTGAAACGGTCCGGCCATTTGGCGAATGCAAGACGCGATATTGCCTATCGAATGCATGTCTACCCGGTCTGAAAACGGCGAATTCCGCAAAGCTGCCGAATACCTGGAATGCGACTTGCTAACGTCATGGCCAACGTCATGGCGAAAGAGAGGCGTCATGCTTGACAACGCCTCTCTCGCGCTGCCGTTTACTTGGTCACGGTACCAAGGTTGACAGACGCTTCCTTCATGTGCCGGGCACAACTGTCCATGTCGTTGGCATTGAGGCTTTTCTTTGCCAATTCCAAATGACCCATAGCCATCTTCTGCTTGTCTTTGTCAGTCAGAGCGCCGGCTTTGGTGATCATTCCCGTCAACTCGGCCTGAGTGCAGCTTGCCTTAGCCGCCGCCGGGTCCGAAGTTGCTGCTGCGCCCTGCTGTTTCGTGCCGGTTTCAGCGGCACCAGCGGCTGGCTTCATTTCGGGCACTTGTTTTGACACGGCATCAGTCGGCCCTGTGCCGGGTTCGACCTTGACCGCGTCGGCTGCAAAAGCCACGCCGGCGCTGAAGATGCTGGCCATGGTGAGGCCCACGAGTGTTTTCTTGAACATTGCAAAAACTCCTGCTTGTTTGAGTTGACGGCGCCTTAGCGCCCAATCGTTTGACGCGTCGCCCAACGAACTTTGATGCGGCATTGGTTTTGCCGATCGTTCCGCTGAGAACCGCCCCCAGCTTTTGCTGGGGGCTTAGTTTCCGGTCTCCCTCGGAGGAGGAAGGAGGCCGAAAGGCATCGTCAGTGGCGTTTAGCCGATGCAATTATAGTACTGGCGGCGCCAGTAACGGCTGCCGGTGTTCTGCCACTTGCGATAGGAATAGCGGCAACCGGAATCGATGCTGCCGAGGTTGATCGAGATGCCACCGAAGCCAAATCCACGGTTTCTGCGATTATAGCGGCGATAGTTATAGTAATCGTTGTTGTAACTGTAGTAGCGGCGCTGCTCGTTAGAGAAGCGGCGTCCTTGGCGGTTGCCAAATTCACGGTTGGATCGGGTGTTTCCGATATTCACGGAAACGCCGCTATTCTTTCGAATGCCTTCTGCGGCAAATGCGGCGCCGCTGAAGCTAAGGGTACTCATCAACGCGACGAGCGCAATGCCCGCAGCAGTGGTGAACTTCGATGTGGTCTTACGCATGCTGTTGTCCTTTCGAAACTCTGTGGATGGAACTTGCCGAGTTGCTGAGATGGCGCATCAGCAAGGTATCGAGGTGTTTAAGAGCGCCTGAGGTACCGATTGCTTTCCCGGCACGTGTGCTAACAACGCCAAGCTCGCGCGATCGTTCCAAGCTCGATCACGCTTGACGTGCCGTGCACGACGTCGCAGGCAGAAATGCCGCAGCGCCTGCGTTGCTGGCGAAGGTAGCCAGATCCTTTAAACATAGAGAACTAGCTACGATCCTGACGGCCGGCGCAGCGGCGCTGCTCCCCGGCAGGACACCGTGCAAGGAGGTGTTCAACCCTCACGTCGCAGCACGGGGCGGCTGACCAGCGAGCCAAGTGGCGGCACAAATCAAATTCAATGGAACATCGAGATCGTAGGTCAAACCTTCAGTGGCGTAATCGAACGTCGCTGGCCGTGAGGCCGTATCGATAGCGCGTTGGAGCAACTGGGAACCAAATCCCTGGTTTAAAGGCTGCGTCACGGGCGCGCCGCCCCGCTCCTGCCATTTGAAAGAGAGGCTTGGAACACCGGCAGCTTGATCGGCGATCAACCACGCGACTGATATTTTACCGTCATTATTCGCTAATCCGCCGTGTTTTGCAGCATTGGTCGCCAGTTCATGAATGATAAGCGCGAAGCCCTGTGTAGCGGCGGGTGTCAGGACGATGGATGGACCGTGAATCCTTACCCGGTCTGAGAAACTTGCGAGTTCGCCGCGCACGACAGCTTCGAGCGATGCACCTTCTTCCAGGTTCACCGTCAGCAGTGCGTGTGCCTTTGCGAGAGCCATCAGCCGCGCGGTGAATACCTCGCGGGCTTGATCGATCGTACGATTGCCAGAAAGTGTACGATTAGCGATCGATACGATAACGGCAAAAAGATTGGCGGTGCGATGTTGCAACTCTTTGCCAAGCAGATATTTGAGCTGGTCGTCACGATTGCGTTCGGTAATGTCAAAAAACGTCAGGACGACGCCATCAATCACATTCATCACCGTGCGATACGGACGGATGCGCATCAAATACGTCGCGCTCAGGTCTTTCATCGAGACGTCGCGTTCGATGGTCTCCTGGGAGGTGTAGATTGCATCGACGTCGCGTTTCAAGTCATGGTAGTCGATCAAATTGACAATATCTGTGATCGGCCGGCCGCGATCGCTGTCGCGCACTGGAAAGATTTCCGTCAGCGCCGGTGTGAAATGACGGATGCGCAATTCATCGTCAAGAAACACGGCGGCAATGCGCGTGGAATCGAGCAGATTTTTAATGTCGCTGTTGAGACGCATGGTCTCGTCGTTCTTGCTCGACAACTCGCTGTTGACGGTCTGCAACTCCTCGTTGATCGACTGCATTTCTTCCTTAGCGGTTTCGAGTTCCTCATTCGAGGATTGCAGCTCCTCGTTAACCGCCTGGAATTCCTCGGTCGTGGACTTCATGT
Organism: Hyphomicrobium sp.; assembly: GCA_031419515.1. Classification (GTDB taxonomy): domain Bacteria; phylum Pseudomonadota; class Alphaproteobacteria; order Rhizobiales; family Hyphomicrobiaceae; genus Hyphomicrobium_B. Next base: position 13,075 of record JANOKZ010000230.1, on the reverse strand, counting down.
CCTCGATGGCAGTTTCAAGTTCGTCGCTCGCGGCCCTGAGCTGAAACCGGGTCGCGTTGAGTTCGTTCTCCAGCGCTGTCGTTGCGATCAGGGTATCGGTCGCCGGAGTAATCTCCTGAGCGGCCTGAGGAGAAGGCGCGGCATCGCGAAAGGCCACCACACACATTCCCCGGTCTTTGCCAGCGGCTTCAATGATAGGTTCGACAATCAACGTTACGTCGCGGGTCTTGCCGTCGATGCGGATTGCAAGGTTGTCCATTACGACGGTCTTGCGATCCGCAACCGCGTTCGCGACTGCAGCCCGGACCGCAGGTCGCAGGGTTTTGTGCAAAATACTGAACAGTTGGAGATTTGCCGCGCCTGGCGATGGCTCAAGGTAGTGCCGGGCTTCGCTTCCCGAAAAGCGAAGGATTTCGTGGCTGCGGTCGATCACGAAGTAAGCTGGCGCATATTGCTCCATGACGCGCCGTACGCTTTTGTCGATGCGATCGTCGATGGTGGCTGGCGCTGCGTTGGCGGGTTCAAGCTGAAGCGGCGCGCTCGCCGCCAGCGACCCAGGCGATTGGTAGGGCGGCGGCATGTTGCGTCCGGTATCGTGTCCGGTATCCTGGCGGGCGAGAATGCGATGCGTCTTGTCGAGCACGGTGAAAAAATTGCCGTATCGGCCGATGCTTTCCGAGGGGCCGAGAAATAGCGTGCCACCTGGTTTCAGAGAAAATTGAAACGTTCGCGTTACGCGACTCTGCAATTCGTTGTTGAAGTAGATGAGAAGGTTGCGGCAGGAGATGAGATCAAGCTTAGAAAATGGCGGATCCTTGATGACGCTGTGTGCCGAGAAAACGCATATTTCGCGAATTTCCTGCAACGCGGAGATGTTCGTGCCGTCTTGGGTAAACCAGCGCTTCAGGCGTTCGGGGGAAAGGCCTGCAGCCGTCTTTTGAAATCGCCCGGTGCGCGCAAAGCTCAGTGCGTTGGTATCGATGTCGGTTGCGAAGATCTTTATGTCGAGAATTGGAGGATTATTCAGCTCGCTCAAGACCTCCTTCAACAGAATGGCGATTGAGTAGACCTCCTCGCCCGTCGAACAGCCCGCAACCCAGACGCGCACGCTATCCCCTGGCTGTTTCGCTGCCAGCATTGGGCGTATAGCCAAGGTCTTGAGAGCCTCGAATGCATCGGGTTCACGGAAAAATTCGGTGACCCCGATCAGGACTTCGCGAAATAAAGACTTGGCTTCATCAGGGTCGCCCTTCATGCGTTCGATGTAGGCGTCGATGGTATCGAGTTGAAGCACCTGCATGCGCCTCTGCAACCGGCGAATGAGTGTCGATTCCTTGTAACCTCTGAAGTCGTGTTTGACGCCAGCACGTACCAGCTCGGTAACTTCTGTGAGATGATCGCGAATGTCCTTGCGTAAGCCGTCACCATCCTTGCGGACGGCCACGTCATGCATGTGACTGTGATAATCAGTCAGTTTGTCGGGCATGGCTTCGACAGCCATTACGTAATCGACCATGCCGGTGGCGGCGGCGCTGTGCGGCATTCCGCTCAAGGCGTGGTGATCGAATTCAGCCTGGGCCAAAGTCAACCCGCCGTGTGCTTTTATGGCGCGTATCCCGAGCGAACCGTCACTGCCGACACCCGACAGAATAATCCCGACAGCGCACTCGCCCTGATCTTCGGCCAATGACACAAAAAAGGAATCGATAGGCCGGCGGAGTTCACGCGCTGGCGCCGGCGTCTCGAGGCGAAGCATACCGTTCTTGATCGTGAGTGTCGCGTCCGGCGGAATCACATGGACGCAATTCGCTTTGACAGTTACGCCATCAACCGCCGTTATGACAGGCAATGGCGAATTGGCGCCGAGTAACTCGACCAGAAAGCTCTTGTGATCGGGTGCGAGGTGCTGCACCAGCACAAAGCCCATTCCAGGGTCAGGGGGCATGTTGGTGAGGAAACTTTTAAACGCGGCAAGACCTCCGGCGGAGGCACCGATACCGACGATCAAAGGACGCTTCTCGCACTCCGGGGCTGTCATGATTTACTCTGGTGCGTGGTTAAGTCATGATAATTTATCACATCACTCGATCTCGTGTTGCAGGAAGTTAAGTGAACACGTTCTTAGTTGGCGGGACGACGCAGCACGCCTATTCAGCGCTCCAGTAAGACAACGGCAGTCTGTCTTTGTTCAATGCAAGCGCGTCGTGTAACGGTGTCCATCCTAAGAGACCAGACTGCGTATCGGCAAATTCTACAACCGAACTCGCATTCGTCGCAGCATATTGCAGGGCTTCACCCGGCATGGCGCCGTTGGCATACATCGCTGTAAACGTTGATGTGAAAGCGTCGCCGGCGCCAGCAGTTCCGACGACGGTGGTTGTAAGTGAAGGGCAAAATACGATTTCTTTGCCCACGGCGGCGTAGGCACCGCGTTTTCCATCGGTCACGAGGATGCACCGAGGGCCAAGTGAAAGAAGTGCCTCGTAAAATTGCGGCAGCATCATTTCAAATCCCGACGCTGACAGCCCACGCCGCATTAAGTCCGGAGTTTCGCGCGTCACCGGCGGTAGATACGTCCGCGACGGCTGCGGATAGCTCTCCATTAGGCGTGGAATTAGCGTCGCGGCCTCTTCGCGGTTCATAGACAAAAGTGAGATTTTTGAGAGGGCTTTCTGAAAAGCGCCGCCGCGTGCTGCGAGCTGGCGGATGCCCGGATTTGCGGCAACAAATGCGCCTTGCGCCGCGGCACGATCAACGATCTCCGGGAAAACGCCAGCCGACCGGTTGCTCAGACCTGTGATGTAGACGATGCTCTGCGAGAAATCCGCGCCTGCTAAATCTGATGTTTCAAGATAGCTGTTTGCTCCGCGAAACGTGAATATTGCCGCATTTCTTTCGTGCGCTGAAATCAGGACCGACGCACCGGTGCCTGCGGCATCCGTCTCCACTATCAGTGCGGGCGAAATGCCTTCGGCAGCAAGTGCGCTTCGAATGGCTTGCGCCCGGGTGTCGCGGCCAAGCTTGACCAGCGCTGTGGCAGAAAAACCTAGCCGGGCGAAAGATACAGCAGAGTTTATCGCCCCGCCACCTGGGTGCGTCGAAATGATTGACGCTTCAGTCTTGCGACCCTCTTCCAGAAGCAGGAATGCCCGATCGGCGTTGTTCATACTCATGCGTTCAATTAGTGTATCGTCGATCACGGCGATGGTGTCGATCATCGCGCCGCCGACGGTGAGGACGCTGCTGCGCTGTTGGAACTTGTTCAGGTTCGCGCCCTTAAGTTTGACATTTGAGTCCAGCCTTCGACCACAGTCGAATTAGGTTCTACGGACCATCCCAGCTGCCAACGAGAGGCCGACCATTGCAAGCGAGAACCAGAACAACAGGCACGCTATCGGAGCAGCCGAACCGGCCAGTTCGCCGAACCCTAGCAGCGCTGCAAACAGTCCAATAACGGAGAACGTCGCAGCCCAATGTGTGAATTTACCCATGATCGCACCTCGATAACACAAATCGGAGCTTGGTCCGACGTAAACGCGAAGCTGCGCCGAAAGTTCCAGCCTTAATGGTCGCCGCATCTAACAATCAGAATTGTTCGGCCTGTCGTGGAACTTTTCTGCCGCATTGGAGTTTAACTGTCCGGCAGATCAAGCACCGGCGTATTCTTTAATGGCAATTGATAGGGAGCGGCAAATCAATGGTGTCGTGGCCGCGCCTGATTAAGAGGCGAGAGGGCCCGCCGTGGGACAGCGATATCGCCATCCGCGAAGAGGTATTCGGGCGTGAGCGTCTTGAGCAACACTCAGAAAGCCTTGCGCGAGCGCAGCGCGTAACGGATCGCGCGCCTCGTGTGCTTCGGTTGCATCAGAGATTGGCCGACAATGAAAAGGAGTTGCTTGCTGCACATCGCATTCTTGCTAAAGCCGTCGCAGAAGGACATTCAGTTACGCCCGGTGCCGAATGGTTGATCAACAACTCTCACGTCGTCGAGGAACAAATACGCGACGTTCGCAAGAATTTGCCGCTGTCCTATTATGAGCAACTGCCGAAACTGGCGGAGGGGCCCTTAGCGGGATATCCGCGAATTGTTGGCGTGGCTTGGGCTTACGTCGCGCATTCTGATAGCCGTTTTGACGGTGAAATGCTGCGCGCCTTCGTCGATGCTTACCAGCGCGTCGATGTCCTCAAAATTGGTGAATTGTGGGCGTTGCCTTTGACACTTCGCCTTGTTCTTGTGGAGAATCTGCGACGCGCTGCCCGGCGTATCGTGGCAAGCCGAGAGCAACGTAAGGACGCCGATGACTTTGCCGATCGGATTGCCCGCAACCCGGACCTCACGCAATCCGTATTAAAATCGTCTACGATCGTCAATCCTCGTGACGACCTTAAATCTGCATTTGTTGTCCAGCTCGTACATCGGCTCGGCGACGGAACCGGCGATTTGGGCTCCGCGCGCGATTGGCTTAGGGACCAGCTTACCCAGTTCAATCTAACCTCTGAGGACGTCGTCCGTCAGGAACACCACAGTATCGCGGCAACGAATAACAGCGTGCGCCACATCATCCGTAGTATGCGCATCATGCCCGACATTAACTGGCCAGATTTCTTTGAAAGTGTGAGTCGCGTTGACGTTGCTTTCAACGTCAATCCATCGTTTTCTGAAATGGACTTTGCGACGCGCAATGCCTATCGCAACGAGATTGAAAGGCTAGCACGCGGTGCACCCATCCCGGAATACGAGATCGCTCAGTGCGCGGTCCGGATGGCAGAATGTTTGCCAATGGATGCAAAAACCCGGGACCCGGGCTACTTCCTTCTGGGCAACGGCGGCCGCGTCCTCGAAGCCGAAATAGGCTTTCGCCGGCGCTGGCGCGAGATGCCGGCTGCAATAACTCAAAAGGGCGGATTGCTCGGATACATCAGCAGCATCGTGTTTCTGGCGCTCGCATTTTTAGCGTTGCCGGCACTTGCGCTGGTCGGCCAAAATGTCCCAAGCAGCGTTCTCATATTTCTCGTTCTTGCTGGCTTTCTGCCTGCCTTCGATTTAGCGATAGCGATCGTCAATCAGGCAATTGCATTCGAAATTCAGCCGCGGATGATTCCTGGGCTCGAATTGGCTCAAGGTGTGCCTGGAAATGGGCGCACGGTTATTGCCGTTCCGGCCTTGCTTTCGGATGCCGATAGTATTGACGGGTTGATCAACAGACTTGAGATCCACCACCTCGCGACCCAGCAGGAGAATGTTTTCTATGTGCTGGTTTCTGATTGGTCCGATTCGCAGACTGAAACGGCAAATGGAGACGCCGAGTTATTGGACCGCGCACGCGCAGGGGTGGAGCGCCTTAATCTGCTGCATCCAGGGCTCACTGCGGATGAAGAGCGCTTTTACCTTCTTCATCGGCGGCGGAAATGGAATGCGGGCGAAAGTACGTGGATGGGTTGGGAGAGAAAGCGCGGCAAGCTGCATGAACTGAACAGACTTTTGAGAGGCGCGACCGACACTTCGTTCATTGCTGGCGAAGCTCAGGCAATCGTCTGCCCGTCTCTGATCAAGTACGTACTCACCTTGGACGCAGATACGCGGTTGCCACGCGACGTCGTACGCCGATTGGTCGGCAAGATGTTGCACCCGCTGAACAGACCGGTCTATTCGGCAGTTGAGCAACGCGTTGTGGATGGTTACGGACTTCTCCAGCCGCGCGTCTCGCCGAGCCTGCCGACGGCGCAGGATGCCTCGCTCTACCAGCGGTTATTTTCATCGGCAGGCGGCATTGACGCCTATGCAGGGGCCATTTCTGATGTCTATCAGGATCTCTTTGGCGAAGGGTCATTTGCTGGCAAAGGCATTTACGACATCGACGCATTTGAGGCGGCGATGTCAGGCCGATTTCCAGAAAACGCGATTTTAAGCCACGATTTGATCGAAGGGCTTTACGCCCGCGCCGGGCTTGCAAGCGATGTCGAAATTATCGAGGAATTTCCCAGCCGTTATGATGTGGCGCGTGCCCGCGAACATCGTTGGGTGCGCGGTGATTGGCAGCTCCTGCCATGGATCATCACAGGCCGCGCTGATTTCAGTATCGCCCAGCATCGCGGAGGGCGCGATCGGCTGAAAGCGCTTGGGCGCTGGAAGATGATCGATAATCTCCGCCGGTCGCTGACCCCGGTATCGATCGTCGCTGCACTCGTGATCGGTTGGCATCAACCGCTGCCAGCCGCCGCACTGTGGACAGTATTCATAGCGACTTCGATCGGTGTCCCGACGTTTCTTGCGATTGCTGCCAATCTCGCGGGCAATAGCAACAATACCACCCAAAAAAGTCACTTCACCGCTTTGGGTGGCGATGCCATGCTCGCGGCCGCACAGTCGTCGTTGCATCTGACTCTTGTTGCAGACAAGGCCTATACCATGACGGATGCAGTGGTGCGCACCCTGTACCGGGTATTCGTGAGCCGCAGAAAATTGCTGGAATGGACCACTGCCGCCCAGGCCAAGTCGATGGCCGCCGCGACGATTGCGGCCTACTACAAGCGCATGTCGGGCGGCGTTCTGACCGGCATGGTTGCGCTCGGCCTGGTGACGCTGTCAGGCTCGGACGGCGCTAAAATAGCATTGCCCGTCGTTGCGCTCTGGCTTGCTGCGCCCGCTATTGCGCGATGGGTGAGTTTCCAACCGGCGGGTATTCAGCGCGAGATATTGACGAAAGACAACAGGCTTAAACTGCGGTCCATTGGACGGCGGACGTGGCTCTTTTTTGAGGAGTTCGTTACCGCTGAAGAGCACTTCTTGCCACCGGATAACTTCCAGGAAGAGCCACGGCCCGCGGTTGCCCATCGAACCTCGCCGACCAATATTGGGCTCTATATGCTCTCGACGGTGAGCGCCCATGACTTTGGCTGGATTTCAGTTCTTGAGACCGCTGAGCGGTTGGAACAGACGCTGAGAGCTCTTGGCGATTTGGCGCGGTTCAAGGGACACTTCTATAACTGGTACGACACGCGAACAATGGCCGTACTTGAGCCGCGGTATGTGTCGGCTGTTGATAGCGGAAACTTGTCCGGGCACCTGGTCGCGGTTGCTATTGCGTGCCGGGAATGGGCGCATGATATTCGTCCCAATCCCGCCTCAAAAGACGGCTTTGCCGATGGCATTGCTCTTCTGAAAGCCTCGTTGCCCTCTTTTCGAAGCGCAGATGTTACGAGCGTATTTCAAGCTCTTGAGAACGCCGTGACGATGGCCGCGCCCGGTAATGCGGACGCATCGGAGAACACAATCGGCTGGGCCGAGGTGCGTACTGCGGCACTCAGACTGTCCGATCTGCTGGAACACGACCAGGCTGCGCCGGTGGCGTACAAGTATGCGCAAGCAGTTACTCGGACCGCAGATAGTCATTTGCGTTATGCCCAATTGAAGACTGACGACCTGCGGGCTTTGCGCCGCCGCCTTACGGCAATTGCCGATGCAGCTGACTATATGGCCCTCTCTATGGATTTCTCATTTCTGATCGATACCGAGCGAGAACTCCTGTCAATCGGCTATTTGGTAGACGAAGGCAAAAACGATCAGAGCTGTTACGATTTGCTGGCGTCGGAAGCGCGTCTCGCGAGTTTCGTTGCCATTGCCAAGGGTGACGCGGCAACGCGGCATTGGTTCCGGCTTGGCCGGACACTGCTGCCCGTGAGTGGAACGTCTGTGCTGATCTCATGGTCGGGATCGATGTTTGAATATCTGATGCCAGACCTTGTGACTTTGACTCCGCCCGACAGTCTCCTGGGCAACACTGTTCGCGCTGCTGTCAGGGAGCAGATACGTTTTGGAGCAAAAAATGGCACGCCTTGGGGCGTCTCAGAATCGGCCTACAACGCCCGCGACCTGGATTTTACCTATCAATACTCAAGCTTTGGTGTTCCCGAACTTGGACTGAAACGAGGACTTGGCGAGCATCTTGTGATCGCGCCTTACGCGACCGGACTTGCGAGCATGGTCGCTCCCAACGCCGCAGCCAAGAACTTCGAGAGCTTGGCGGCCATTGGCGGCTGTGGTGCTTATGGATTTTATGAAGCCATAGACTTTACGCCAGCGCGCGTCGCTCACGCGCAAAGATTTGAAATCGTCAAGGCGTACATGGCGCATCATCAAGGCATGACAATCGTCGCGCTTGCCAATACGATTTTTGACAACGTGATCGCGCGCCGGTTTCATGCTGCGCCTATTGTCCAGGCCGCCGAGTTGTTGCTCCAAGAACGAGCGCCACGCCTCGTGCCCAAACCAGTGCAGCGTGCCACACTCATAAGGGTGCGGCCGGAGGAGGACGAGCTGAGTCTCGCGGCGGTACGGCGCGTTACCCGCCGCACTGGCGTGACAGCCGATTGTCAGTTTCTCGCCAATGGCCGGCTCAGTGTTCTTGTGACGGCTGCTGGATCGGGCTACACGCGATGGAACGGCCTCGCCGTAACGCGCTGGCACGGCGATTCAACACTCGACAACCTCGGATCGTTTATCTATCTCCGCGATACGCAGACAGGCGGGATTTGGTCTGCAGGCCTCCAGCCAGTAGGAGGTGTTGCAACGACCTCGGAGGCGTCGTTCGCCGAAGACCGGGTGCAGCTGGCGCGCACAGACGGCTCTCTAAAAACTGTTCTCGATGTTATTGTATCGCCGGAAGACGATGCAACTTGCCGCCGGGTCAGCATAACGAACTTCGGTAAAAAGCCGCGTACGATTGACGTGACGAGTTACGAGGAGCTGGTGCTTGGATCTGCTGATGGAGACACCGCCCATCCGGCTTTCTCAAAACTATTCGTTGAAACCGGGTATGATGGCGGCGGCGGCTTTGTCCTGGCAAAGCGGCGGAAACGCGGCCCCAGCGACCGCGATATCGTTGCTGCCGCGTTCGTGACTTCTGACACTTCCGTCAAAGACGAGTTCGAGTTCGACACGGACCGGGCGAAGTTCATTGGCCGGGGCCGGACGTTGGCGTCGCCGATTTCGATCATCAATGGACGTCCTCTCAGCGGCGGCGTTGGCGCGGTCGTCGATCCGGTTTTTGCACTCCGCAAGCAAGTGACCATTGCCCCCGGGGCGACCGTGCGCCTTTCATTTTGGACGGTCGTCGCCTCAAGTCGCGAAGCCCTCCTGCCGATGATCGAAAAATACAAGGACGCATCGGCGTTCGCGCGCTCTGCAATGCTCGCCTGGACTCACGGGCTTGTGGAGCTTCGCCATCTTGGTATCGACGCCGATGATGCGATGGTGTTCCAGCAACTCGCAGGCGCATTGGTTTACGCGTCTCCGGCGCTGCGTGCGTCTGAGCTGATCTTGCAAAACGGGGCGCTCGGTTTTGGTGCATTGTGGCCCGCTGGGATTTCGGGTGATTTGCCCATTGTGCTCGTGCGGATCGACGAGATTGAGGACATAGGGGTCGTCCGTCAACTGCTGCATGCGTTCGAATACTGGCGCAACAAGGGTGTCGAAGCGGATCTCGTGATCTTGAATAGTCATGCCGCTTCGTACCAGCAGGAATTGCAGACAGCTCTTGAAACGCTTTGCCAATCCGTTCCCAGCCGTCATCGCCTGGGACGCGATAACTCCAAAGGGAGCGTTTATCTCTTACGCTCGGATTTGCTACAGCCACAGACGCTCACAGCGTTACCGGCTGCGGCGCAAGCAGTTTTCCATGCTCGCCGGGGAGCCCTCGCCGAACAGATCGTGCGGTTGATATCCCAATCGCAGGTTGTCGCCGCGCCGCCGCGCCGCCCGGCACCGCCAGAAATTTCGGCGCGTCGCGCCAGCACGAGTGACCTAGAATTTTACAACGGTTACGGTGGTTTTCGCCGTGACGGGCGGGAATATGTCACGATCCTCGACGGTGGCCAAACAACGCCGGCACCATGGATCAACGTCATCGCCAATCGGTCGTTCGGATTCCAAGTCGCTGCTGATGGTGGCGGGTACACGTGGTGCACGAACAGCCGCGAACGCCAAATCACACCTTGGTCGAACGATCCAGTCAGCAACCGGCCGGGTGAAGTGTTCTACGTGCGCGACGAGGACACAGGTGAGTTGTGGACGCCGACGGCGTCTCCAATCCGTGACCACGCGGCGCCATATGTAATAGCTCACGGGCAGGGTTACAGCCGCTTCGAACATATGTCGCGAGGAATTGAACTCGTGCTTGAGCAGTTTCTCGCGGGCGACGACCCGGTCAAGATCTCAAGACTGACGCTGCGTAACGTATCCGGCAAGCCGCGCCGCCTGTCGGTTACAAGTTACGCGGAATGGGTGCTCGGATCGTCGCGCCGGGCGACTGCGGCTCATATCACAACCGAATACGACAGCAGCCAGGGCGCTATTTATGCTCGAAATCCGTGGCATCATTTCTTTCCAGAACGCGTAGCATTCTCGCGGCTCTCGGGCGGCATTGCTGGCTGGACGGCAATCCGCGGCGACTTCATTGGCCACGACGGGGCACTCGACAATCCTACTGGACTTGCGTCCAAATGGAAGTTGCGCGGGATCGCCGGTACAGGCCACGATGCCTGCGCCGTTCTGCAAACCTTGGTTATTCTTCCGGCCTCGGGGGAGACGGAGATCGTCGCACTCCTGGGCGACGCAACCAACAAAGCTGAAGCGCATCGCTTGGTCGAAAAGTATTCTGGCATCCATGCGGGAGAGGCGCTTCAGGCAACGGTCCAGGCTTGGGACGGCTTGCTCGAAAAGGTGCAAGTCAAAACGCCGGACCGGGCCCTCGACCTGCTGATGAACCGTTGGCTGCCGTATCAGACGTTATCGTGCCGGCTCTGGGGCCGCGCCGGACTCTACCAAGCCGGCGGCGCATTTGGCTTCCGCGATCAGCTTCAAGACGTGATGTCACTGGCGATGACGCGACCCGATATCACGCGTGCGCATCTCCTTGTCGCCGCCGGCCGGCAATTCCCCGAGGGCGACGTACAACACTGGTGGCTGTCACCGTCCGGTCATGGCGTGCGCACGAGGATCGCTGATAGCTGCTTGTGGCTGGCCTATGTCGCTGCCCACTACGTCAAGACGACAGGTGATGCAGCAGTCTTTGATGAAATCGTACCTTTCATCGAAGGGCCTCATCTCAAAGATCATGAGCACGAGGTTTACTTTCTCCCTGAACTTTCAGATGAGGCCAGCTCCATGTTCGAGCATTGCGCCCGCGCGCTCGACCGGAGCTTGGGCGTTGGGGCGCATGGGCTGGCTTTGTTTGGAGGCGGTGACTGGAACGACGGTATGAACCGCGTCGGCATTGAAGGCCGGGGGGAAAGTATCTGGTTAAGCTGGTTTCTTGTGACCTGCCTCACCAACATGCTGCCGCATGCCGAGGCGCGCGGCGAAACTCGGCGCTGTAAAAATTGGCGCAAGAAGATTGCAGATATTCGGGCGGCCATCGAAGCCAACGGCTGGGACGGCCAGTGGTACAGGCGCGGCTATTTCGACGACGGCTCGCCGCTCGGCAGCTCAGAGAGCGAAGAGTGCCAGATCGATTCCATCGCGCAATCGTGGAGCGTAATTTCGGGTGCCGGAGATGCTCGACGTTCGCGGCGAGCCATGACGTCGGTGCAAGAGCGGCTGATCGATCGAGACGCCAAATTGGCGCTTCTGTTCACCCCACCGTTTGACAAGACCGGTCTCGATCCCGGCTATATCAAAGGCTATCCACCCGGCATCCGCGAGAATGGCGGCCAATATACTCATGCGGCCGCGTGGAGCATCATCGCGCTCGCGGACCTCGGCGATGGCGAAGGGGCCGGCGAGCTTTTGTCGCTGATCAACCCGATCAATTTGTCTGCGTCGCAAGCCGATAGCCGCCGCTATAAGTTAGAGCCATACGTCATCGCCGCTGATGTGTACTCAGTCGGCCAAAATCGCGGACGTGGCGGCTGGTCTTGGTATACGGGTGCGGCCGGATGGATTTACCGGGCAGCTCTGGAACACGTCTTGGGCATTACGAAAGTCGGCAATACCTTGGTTATTTCGCCTTCTATCCCAAGTCGATGGCCCGGCTTCGAAGTGACCTATATCCATGAGGCCACGACGTACCGGATCGTTGTCTCAAACTCGGCGCGCGTTTCGTGCGGGCTCGTTGCCGCGTCCATCAATGGTGTGGCGCTGGAAATTCGCGATGGCAAGCGTGTGACGGTACCGCTAGCGGACGCTGATGCCAATCAAACGATCACCGTGACGATGGGACTAAAAGCGCAGTCCGCCGTCGCGGAGTAGGCTATCGGCCGATTATCTCTTCAACAGAATTGTGTGCCACTGCGAGCCGCGTGACTTTGATTCCCATCTCTCGTGCCGGCGCGCGGGAACGATTCTCCAACAACTGCATTTCCCATCCGCATTACGACGTTTGAACAATCAATTTGAGAGGTATCCCAATGAAAAAAATTCTTGCGGCTCTCGCGGGAGCGGGAGCGATGACGTTTGCGCTCTCGGCCTTAGCTGAAACCCAAACTGCGCCACCTGCACCGGCAACGGTACCCGCCGCTCCGGCCACAACACCGCAAGTAAAAGCTGCCGCCCCGGCCAACAGCGCCGCAGTACTGCTTGAGGGTGCCAACAGTTACACTGAGGCTCAGGCCCGCCAACGAATTATGGATTCAGGATTTTCTGATGTCTCCGCTCTTGTGAAAGACGACAAGGGAATTTGGCGTGGTACCGCGATGAAGTCGGGCAAGCAGGCGAGCGTCGCTGTCGATTTCAAAGGCAATGTCGCCGGCGTCAATTAGTCCACTTGGAAAAATCGTTCTTTGCAATCTTAAGGATCACCGCAATGATGACACGCATAACAAGCTATCTTTATGATGATCTGGCTGAGGCTCGCCGGGCAGTGGAAGCTCTCCAAAATGCCGGATTTTCGGACAGCGAAGTCAGCATCGTCAGCCGTGCCGGAGATGGCACCGTGACGGACGAGAGAACGCAATCGTCGGGCGCTGTGACCGGTGCGGAAGTTGGCGGGGCTGTCGGCGTAGGGGCTGGCATTTTGACCGCACTTGGTGTCATGGCCAGTCCCGGTATCGGCCCCCTTGTCGGCGCCGGTATGCTGGC